>NZ_CP037920.1:2389648-2715722 GCF_007748195.1 Gimesia aquarii | reverse complement strand
CAGTCCTACCGTTACGTTTGGATTGGTTGTCTTGACGGGAATCCTGGGTGCCTGGCTGGCGCGGAAGCAGGGTTCGCAGGCGTGGAAAAAAATCCAACAGAATATGGTACAAGGACAACCTCCAACGGAAGTGCTGCTGGACGGGTTGATGATTTTGATCGCGGGTGCGTTTTTAATCACTCCTGGTATCATGACCGATCTGGTGGGATTCAGTCTTTTGATTCCCGCATTTCGAGAATTACTGAAAGTCAGAGTGGGTGAATGGGTTAAACAACGGGCGATGATGCAGGTTCAGGCTCAATCCAGTTTTCAGTCTGGCAGCGGAGGATTTCAGGACTTTACACAGCCGAGCCCTTCCGTAAAAGAAGAGGATATTATTGACGTCGAATTCGTTCGTAAAGAATCTTCAGAATCAGATTGAAGGCGCTTTTCAATTGCATCGAGTGTGACGGCTCTTATAATCAGAATAGCAGGGGAAACGCCCCTTGCTAATTAACTTCCTTTAGTTATTACCCTTTGATTCTGCGTTTATTGTTACCGCAGATCGACTCCTGTTTTCCTTCCTGCTTCATTTTTCTTCAACTCAGGAATCAGCAATGGCTGCGATAAAAATACGATCTCTGTTTTCCGCTTTCACCTGCGTTGCCGCCTTGATTTCAACAGCCATGGTTGCCTCTGCCGAAGAACCATACTGGAATCAGTTTCGCGGGCCTCACGCAGATGGGACTTCGAAGGCGACTGGACTACCTGTGAAGTGGAGTGAGAAAGAAAATATCGTCTGGAAAACACCCATTCATGGTCGCGCCTGGTCCTCTCCTGTCGTCTGGAAAGATCAAGTCTGGGTCACTACAGCGACCAAAGATGGTAAAGAATTGGGCGTTGTCTGCGTTGACTTGAATAGCGGTAAGATTCTGCACGACAAAAAAATCTTTGATGTCGAGAAGCCACAATACATTGACCCCAGCAATTCACATGCTTCAAGCACACCAGTGATTGAAGAGGGTCGGATCTATGTGCATTACGGTGCTTATGGAACCGCGTGTCTGGATACCCAAACGGGAGATGTTCTCTGGTCGCGTCGGGATTATCCCTGCAATCACTGGCGGGGTGCGGGATCGTCTCCGATCATTTACAAGAATCTGCTTATCTTGCAATTTGATGGTTATGACTATCAGTATGTCGTTGCACTCGACAAGAAAACGGGCAAGGAAGTCTGGAAAAAAGATCGCGACATCGATTACAAAACCAAGAACGGCGACTTCAAAAAAGCGTTCGCGACACCTCGGGTTATTGAGCATGAAGGGCGCGTGCAGTTAATCAGTCCGGCGGCGAAAGCAACACTCTCTTACAACCCGCTCACGGGAGACGAGTATTGGAAGTTTTATTACCCGCAACACTCGGCTGCGAATCGTCCGTTGTATGATGGCGAAAAAATTTACATCGGTACCGGGTTTGGTAAAGCGCATTTATACGCTGTCAGTCCGAGTGGTAAAGGCGATGTGACCGAATCGCATGTGAAATGGATCGAGCAAAAAGGAATCCCTTCAAAACCTTCTCAGCTCTTAATCGACGGGATGCTGTTTATGGTGGATGACAAAGGAATCGCTTCTTGTCTGGATGCGAAGACCGGAAAACTGATCTGGAAAGAACGGATGGCACGGAGTGCCTTTTCGGCTTCACCCATTTATGCCGATGGTAAAATTTATATGGCCGACAAGACAGGCTTAACACGCGTCATTAAACCTGCGAAGAAGTATGAAGAACTGGCAGCGAACAAATTGGATGACGGCTGCATTGCTTCACTGGCAGTGGCCGGTAAGTCGATCATTCTACGAACGGAGAACAACTTGTATCGGATTGAAAATAAAAAACCGTAGTCTGCCTGAAGGGTGACCGCGTATCCGATTTATTTATCGGTCGCGGTAACAGCGAACTCCAGTCGGGCGGCGGTCTCACCGCCGACCATAATCTTACCTGTAAAAAAGTAGGCCGCCCCTAAACGCTCCTTTAAGTTCACATGGATGTCCAACGTTTCGCCTGGCTTCACCATGCGTCGAAACTTGGTATTGTTCAAGCGGGTTGCCACGGGAACTTTATCGCCGGTTTCAACACCTAATTTTGCGATAAACACAGCAGATGCCTGCATGGCCGCTTCACAAAGAAAAACACCGGGCAGAATCGGGTTGTCGGGATAATGACCTTGAAAGAAATCAGAATCGGGAGAAACTAATTTCCGGGCATGAATTCCGTTTTCTTCCAGCGAGACGATTTCATCCAACCATAAAAAAGGTTCGCGGTGAGGAATGCAGGCTTTGATATCATCCAGATTCACGAGATCGTTCCGTTTCTTTTTCTTGAAATTAGTTTAGCACTGAAAGCAAATCAGATACGAGCGGCCGCAGGCGTCAAAAATTTATCAACATCATTGCTGACGATCACGCCGTAATTGACTGCTCCCAACCACCCCGACATGATAATGCCAACGGACCCGGCGTGATACAAGCCTTCAATTTGCTCGGGTAGTTCTTTGCTGATTTTCAGCCCTTCGAACTTGGTGCCGAAGGAAGCACCTTGTAGATGCTGCGTATAACGTTGGAAGGTGCGCGGGGTAGATGCTTCGAGATGATCCACACGATCCCGAATGTTGGGCACGTATTGTTCCAGGCAATCGAGAGTGGTTTCAATCAGATGTGTTTTATCGGTTTCGTACTGCTCTTCAGGCAGGTCGGCCCAATCTCGGAAATTGGCGTTGGTGGAAGAGACGATAAGAGAACGATCGCTTCCAGGCCGTGTCTCCGGATAATAGAACGAGAATGTCCGGCTGCTGACATCTTTACTGAGCATGGCTTTGATATCAAAACCATTGTGTTCTGAATGGAAGAGAAGATCGCCGCAGAAATCAAGTTCATCTCCCGGTTTCAAAGCGATGTAAACCTGAGTGCTGCTGTTATTGAGCCGAACGGCTTTGGCTTCCTCAACGAATTCCTGATCGAAGTGTTCTTCTCCGACGAGATTCAGAATCGTACCTTTGATATTGGAGTTCGACATGATGGCTTTACAACCAATACGCCGTCCGTTAACGACAACACCGGTCACTCTGCGATCGGGCGTAACTTCGATTTTCTCGACCTGAGTCCGAATTCGCACGTCGACACCGTTGTGTTCCATTTCGGCTTTAATCAGCTTAACAAGTCGATCAGTCCCACCACGAAAGGTGTAAACACCTTTCTGCATGAAATTGGAAAAGACAATTCCATAGGTAATGGCGGGGTCTTCCAGTGTCGATCCGTTGGCGTAGGAAATGGGTTCCATCAGCAGCCGCACAACGTCGTCTCGACCGGGGAAGAATTCCTCGAATAGTTCGCGAGTGGTTTTGCCCTGGTCATCAAAGAAGTTCATCTTACGGGCTGTATCAAAAAAGTTTTTGACTGTTTCCGATTCGATGCCGAATTTTTCGATTAGCAATCGCGTAAAGTCTTCGCGAGTAAAAGTAGTCTCCAAAGAAAACTGCGGGTTTTCAAACCGAACCCCTCTCAAGGGAACGATCGAATCAGCGATTTCTTGAGTCCAATATTTACGGCAACTCTTGAGCATTCCATAGGGGAAACCGTGCAGGGAGATATCAAAAATATGACCGTTCTGGCGTTTGAACCAGGTCGCCATCCCACCGAGTTGGTAATGATGCTCCAAGAGTAGTACGGAATATCCTTGTCGAGCCAGAATGTTGGCAGACGTCATTCCCGCCAAACCACTGCCGATGACAATGACATCATATTCGTCTTTTGCGTCTTTCAAAAAATCTTTGGGCATAATTACTCAGCGTCGTATCCAGTTCAGCAGATTAGAAAAGAAGGGATAGCGAGACCTCACATATCCTGCATGTACTCTATCACAATGCTTCTCTTGTTTATCGAAATTTCAAGACTTTGTCTACTAAACTGGAGCAATTCAGGATGCTGTGACAAAAGTGTGACAATTCAACAAGTAGTAGCGGAAAAATGTGTCTCTTTTCTCAGATGATGATTCAAGAGTACAGCATGTTTCTCAACCATCAAAACGTTCATTTTGGGTTGAGTAAATGGAGATTCGCAATGCTGATTCCGGAGAGCATGGAGCCAATAATTCCCAGAAACCCCTGATCAGTACCACACAAGAATAAATTATTGAACGGCGTTGTGCCGTCCAGAATTTTCTGAGGTGCCCCGTAGACACAACCATTAATATGGCCTGTGAATTTTTTGATGGTCCGCGGAGTGAAGGTATCGACGTCGGTCACGTGAGGGCGGAAATCAGGTATAAACCTCAGGGATGACTTCAGAATCTGATCATACCAATGTTCTTTCTCCGCGATGTATTTTTCCTCAGGCAGACTCATCCAATAATCGGGATTTGCCAGAGCTGTGATCCGGATCGATCCCTCTTCCAATGGCTGATTGTATTCAAAGTTATTGGGAGAGCAGATGATGCCACTGCGGATGTCGACCGGTTCTTTTGACTGCTCGTAGTAGAAGTCTTCTGAGTCATTATAGAACACGATCGTTTCGTCGTGTCCCAGTTCGGCTGGTTGCCGATCGAGAACGGAAATCGTTTCAACAAACGAAATTTCACCGGGAGTAAATCGATCATCTTGAGGCACGTCTGCGCCGCACATTTCTAATGTTTCCGCGGAACCGGCTGAAGAAAGCACATTTTTTGCTTCGAGAACCTGACCATCATCGAGCATCACACCTGAAATATGATTTCCATCCGTCAGAAGTTGCTTCACACCGGCCCGTAGTTTGAGTTCGCCTCCCAAAGATTTAAATTTTTTGACCAGGTTTTTGAGAATCAGACGAATCCCTTTATAAGGACGGGCAAATCCTTCCTGGTAAATACTGCGAAACATAATGACGAACTGGTTGAAGTCCATATCATGTTCGGAAGGGCTCCCATAAAACATGAGCGGGCAAAGCAGCATATTTATCAGGAGTGGATCAGAAATGTGAGCCACCATGCGTTCTCGGGCAGATATCCAGGTTTGTCCCAGATCACCGATATTGTGCGTGTCAATCTCCGTAACCAGATTACGAAAGCCATCAATCTGCTGCGGAAACTGTTCGGCAATTTGTGCTTCGAAATAATCGAATTGATTATTAAAGCGGAGTGTATGACCTGGAAAGACAACCGAAGAACCGCATTGCGGGCTTAAGTCAAAATCTTCCCATTGAAAACGAAGTTGCCTGAGAATTTTATTGAGTGGTCCCCGTTTTCCACCAGGAGGGGAGTAGTTGGTGACGGCGTGCAGACCCACATCGTGATTTCGACCTCTCAGGCGATAGAACGAGTTCAGCCCGCCAATCGTGGTGTGCCTTTCAAGAATGCACACCTGCTTCCCATAATAGGCCAGCCGGATTCCAGCAGCCAACCCGGAGAGGCCAGCACCAATGATGATTGAATCATAACTCATGGCGGAGGGAATTTACTGGAATCAGACGGTGCTTTCCGCATCCTTCAGGATTGGAGTCAGGTAGGTCACAGTGCTATCCATTGTTACCAACTCACCATAATCTTCTTCTGGAATCTGGACACGATAAAGTTTACGCAACTCCATCACGATATCCAGAAAATCCATACTGTCTAATTCCATTTGATCACGAAAAGGAACACTATCATCAAGCTCCGAAAGATCCTCATCGGGAGCAATTCGCGCTAAGATATCCAAGATTACCGATCTGATTTGTTCCGGCGCCATGCAGAAACTCCAAACTTTCTAAAAATCCTGTAACATCGATTTCAATCAGCTCATCCAATGTTGTTCGCTGCAAAAACCGGTGAGGGGTAGTCTCTTATACCAGACAAACAAAATCCCCGTCAGAAGCCGGGAAATAAAAACCCGCCCCTTATAGAGGAATACTATAGCGCGATCTATGCGATTTAAACCAACTGAACCCTGAAGAAAGTCGAGATTTTCAGAAAATCTTTCAGACAGCGTTATAGTTTTCGATCAGGAAATCACTTTGTGAACAGAAAACGAGCTAAGATCAGTGTTTTCAATGAGATCTGACACGTGATCAAGTCAGTCAGTATACTTTTTGATAATCAGGACCGAATTGATTCCCAGCATGCCAAAAGAGTTGTTCAGAATGCATTCGACCCGCTCCATCTGACGTGGCTGATTGGGAACAAGTTGGGGTAATTCACATTCCGGATCAACTTCGTCCAGATTCAATGTTGCGTGGGCTATCCCATCATCAAATGCGGGAAGATTCCCCAACATTTCCAGAGCACCAGCGGCTCCCATCGCATGGCCGATAAAGCTTTTCGTATTGTTGATGGCAAGATCAGGGCAGTCAGCAAATACGTTTGCCAGTGCTTTGGCCTCCTCAATGTCTCCCTGAGTCGTCGCCGTGGCATGACTGCTGACGATATCAATATCAGAGGGTTGCAAACCAGCACGATTGAGAGCCAGATGGATACATTCTGCCTGTCGAGAAGAATTAGGAAGTACAAAATCACTGGCATCGGAATTCATGGCATAACCTACGATTTCCCCGTAAATTGTAGCACCGCGAGCCAGTGCATCGGGAAGACGCTCTAACGTACACACTGCTCCCCCTTCTGCAACAACAATCCCGTTTCGGTTCACATCAAAAGGGCGGCAGGCTTTGACTGGGTCATCGTGAGTGGCAAGTGCCCCCTGACTCTGGAAGCTGGCAAAAATGCCGAATGTGTGAATGCTCTCGGAAACGCCACCGCATAACGCCAGATCAACTTCGTTCAAGCGCAGCATCTGCACGCCTTGAATAAAGCCTGCATTCCCCGCAGCACAAGCGGCCCCCAACGTCAGATGTGGCCCCGTGATTCCTAAATTCAGTGTCACCTCACCTGCCGGATTATTGGCGACCGTTCTTGGATTATGATGATGAGACCAGACCTTAGTATCATAATCAAACTGAGATATTTCGTAGACTTCGTTTTCCGTCTCGACATTTCCGTGTTCAGTAATCCCCAGATAAACGCCTACACGATCCCGAGGCACATTTTCCCAATCGAGTTTGGATTGATTCACCGCCTCATTCGCACAATAAATGGCAATTGATCCTGCGCGTGTTCCCCGACGGACTTCTTTTCGCTTTTGATACTTTAATTCATCAAAATCGCAGACACCGGCCAGAACATCTCCCATATAACGAATGTTGTAATCAACAACACCGGAACGGCCTTCCAACAGACTTTGCCGAAATTCTCCTAAATTGTTGCCATTCGGAGCCGTCAAGCCAATTCCTGTAATGACGATTCGGCTTTGAGCATCCATTGATTCCTGCATGGATTTATACCACTCTGATCGATTTAGTAATGCGGTGAAGATTCGAAGACCACTCGACCGGTCTAGACGAGCTGGGGAATTGTTAAATAATAACTCAAGGAGATTACCCGTTCTACAATAAACTCGCAAGTGGCGCAGCAAGTCAGATTTGTGAATCCAGATAGAATAGCCGACAGTCTCGATAAACGATTTGTATAGTCATTGAAGTGAAAACCAAACTAAGATAATAAGCTCCCCTTTCGTCGAAAAGCGGATAAAATAGTATCGATATATTAGAAAGACCAATCCAGGAATTCATCGCTTGTTTTCAGTCAGGTCATTACTTTCTAAGAGAAAAAACTCATTTTGAGTTCCGAACCATAACCCTTATTGATTCATAAACTTACATCAGGTTTTGAACGCCGTTTCAAAGGATTTATCTAGTTTAAGTTGCTAACCCCCGTCCAATTTTGAAATCTGCGTACGATTATTATTATGAACGGCTCATCAGAAATACATCAAAAAACTGAAACAGGCTCAGGCTCGATTCCCAATGAGCAGTTTGTTTCATTGCTGGCCAGGCACCATAGTCTGATTCGTGGTTTCATCGGGACATTACTGCCTCATCAGACTGATGCCGAGGATGTGTTTCAGCAAACTTGTCTTGTTTTGTGGCGAAAATGGTCCACCTTTGATTCAGAACAGAGTTTTTCCGCATGGGCTTGTGGAATTGCTTTTTATGAAGTGAAAAATTTTCAGCGGGTCCAAAGTCGCGATCGGCACTATTTTTCTGAAGAAGTCCTTTCGCTCATTGCGGAACAACAAACAAGTTCACTCTCCGAAACAGATCAACAAAAGCAGGCACTCGACGACTGTATCAAAAAACTCGATCGTGAAAATCAGCAACTCATTCTCGATTGTTATCACGGACAACGCACAATAAAAGATGTTGCCGAACAATTAGGTCGTTCCAGTGATGCCATTTATAAGAAGTTATCTCGCTTACGACTTCGACTCATGGACTGTATGCAGCAGTCACTTCATTCACCGGAGGCCGGCACATGAAGCAAAATGATTCCCACAAAGATCGGTTAATCCAGCTCATTGATGCACTCCTGCAAGGAAACATCAGCCAGGATGCACATTCTGAACTGGAACAACTACTTAAAGAAGATCCAAAACAACGTCAGTCTTATTTAGATTACATGCGAGTCCATGCTGGTCTGTCAGTCTGGGCAACTGAGACTAGGGAATCTGATGATTGGATTCCACATCCGACACATACTGTGCCGCAAACCAGATTGGGAACTCCCCGTTTTCTGCTGTTACTGGCCTCTTCACTCGTTGCAGCCACACTATTGTTGTCACTGGCATACTATGCTGGCTGGAATACGCGCACCAATAGTGAACCATTCATCGCAGATTCCCCCAAAACCGCGTCCGAAGTTGAAACGAACTCACCAAAAACTGATCATATTGCGCTTTTAACGCAAGCAGTTGGCGTCGAATGGGACACTCCTCGCAATCTACAAACTGGCGCTGGTCTCTCTGCAGGCTGGTTGAAACTGAAAAAAGGAACGATTCAGGTCGAGTTGATCAGCGGTGCCTCGGTCCTGATTGAAGGTCCTGCTGCATTTGAGTTAATTTCCCCACTAAAAACGTTCTGCAAATATGGAAAAGTCCGGGCTTCCGTTCCCGAACAGGCTCAGGGGTTTACAATTGAAACATCAAAATTGAATGTCGTTGATCTGGGTACGGAATTCACTCTGTCCCTTGAACCATCAGGGGATGGGCAGGTTCAGGTCATTGATGGCATGGTGGAATTGCATCCGTCCAATCAAAGAAAAACTCCTTCCAATATTCAAAGCCTAAAAACCGGGGAAGGCGTGCAATTTGACCAACAGGGGATTACTAACCGTTTAACGGAAGGCATGTTACCTTTAATCAATCTGGAGGAGTTGTCGCTTCTGGCAGAGCAACAACAGCAACAACAATTTACCCGCTGGCAAAAACAGAATCAGAGTTTGAAAACGGATCCATCACTGATCGCTTATTACGATTTTGAAGAGACTTCAAACTGGTTAAGAACGCTCAGCAACAAAAGTCAGCACAATAAATCTTCAATCGATGGAGCAATTGTGGGCTGCCAGTGGACTTCGGGGCGCTGGCCTCAGAAACGCGCTCTGGAATTCAAACGGACCAGTGACCGTGTTCGCCTACATGTTCCCGGAGAGTATCAGTCTCTTACTTTCATGGCATGGGTCCGAATTGAAGGCTTTGACCGTTGGCTGAGTTCGCTCATGCTGACCGATGGTTACAATCCCGGTAATCCACACTGGCAGTTAAGTGATCAAGGCGAGATCATCCTGGGAATCAAAGAAGGGGGAGGGAAGAATTATTTCTCACCCGTGGTTTTGAAACCAACCGATCTTGGCCGCTGGATTTTTCTGGTGACCGTTTATGATCATCAGAAAAAAGAAGTGATTCACTATCTAGATGGCTTACCCGTAAGTCATCACCGACTTGAAAACCCGATTCCTCTGGTGATCGGTCCTGCAGAAATTGGAAATTGGCGACCGAAAGAACACACTGGCGAACATAGCATTCGAAGTTTAAATGGCCGTCTGGATGAATTTGCGTTATTTGGACGTGCCTTATCTGCTGAGGATATTTTAAAGCTATATGAATATGGAAAACCCAATTCCTGATTGATTTCTCCACTGATTTATTGTGACATAGAAACTAAAGACAATCACTCCCTGAACTCTCACCTGATTTTAATTCAAGACGACGAGGCATTGATGCGAAACATTTTCATCGCGCTCATACTGTTGTTCGGAATCGTTTGGCCCGCTTTTCTTTCCGCAGCTGAAAAGAAAGAAACACTGCCTCCTGACCATGCTCAACGGATGCAGCAGGGACTTGAACTCTTTAAAAAAGAGGTGCGACCGCTGTTAGTCGCCAAGTGTCTCAAATGTCATGGCGGGAAATCTGTTAAGGGAGACTTTGATCTTGCCACTCGCAAAAAACTGCTCGACAGCGGCATGATCGAGAAAACTGCCAAAGAGAGTCATTTGATGGCGCTGGTGGAACACCGCGAAGAACCTTACATGCCTTTAAAAGAAAAGAAGCTTTCAGCGAAAGAAATGGCCAGTCTGGCAAAATGGATTGATCTGGGAGCCCCTTATGACAAACCGTTGGCGACTTCCAGTAAATCTGGCTCTGAGAAGCTAGTCATCACAGACGATGACCGGAATTTCTGGTCGTTTCAACCTTTGAGTATTCCTGCGATTCCGAAAACGAAACACAGTAACCGCAGTCGAAATGAAATAGACCAATTCATTCTAGCTAAGCAGGAAGAACAGGGACTGACGCTTAACAAGGAAGTCAGCAAACGTGTTTACATCCGTCGTGCTTTTTTTGATCTGATTGGTCTCCCCCCTACTCCGGCTGAAGTCGAAGAGTTTCTGGCGGACAATTCTCCCAAAGCACATGAAAACCTCATCGACCGGCTGCTTGACAGTCCCCATTATGGCGAACGCTGGGCCCGCCATTGGCTGGATATCGCCCGCTTTGCAGAGAGTCATGGCTTTGAACATGATTATGACCGGAACTTTGCGTATCACTATCGAGACTTTGTGATCAAAGCATTGAATCAGGATATGCCTTACGATCAGTTTGTCAAATGGCAGTTGGCCGGTGATGAGATAGCCCCAGACAACCCACTCGCATTAATGGCGACCGGATTTTTGGGTGCGGGAGTCTTTCCGACTCAGATCACTGCCAATGAAGTCGAACGCACCCGCTATGATGCTTTGGACGATATGCTCAACACAACCAGTCAGGCAATGCTTGGCTTGAGCGTCGGGTGTGCCCGTTGCCATGATCATAAATTTGATCCGATCGCCAGCGACGATTACTATAGATTGCTCTCCACCTTCACCACCACAGTCCGCACCGAAATCGAACTGGATCTCGATCCCAAAACATACCAGAAACAGAAACAAAAATTTGATATTGCTCATGCTCCATTAGTACAAGCCTTAAAAGAATATGAATCAAAGCAGATCAATCCAGGTTTTGAAAACTGGTTGAAACAGAGAATAATTGATGCGGCACAATTTGATGAATGGATTTTACCAGAAGTGATAAGCCACACTTCAAAAGGCAAAGCTCGTTTTGAGAAACTGGATGACGGTTCGATTCTCGTCAGTGGTCCCAATATCAATCAGGAGCATTTTACATTCACGCTCCGTACGAATGTGAGACCTGTCCGATCAATTCGACTCGAAGCATTAACACATCGATCGTTACCACGACAGGGACCTGGGCGTGCTGTAAACGGAAATTTCTCATTGACGGCATTCAAAGTCAAAGCCAAGGCGGTCTCAGATAAAAAAGCAAAAGCGAAAAATATCAAACTGACCAATGCACGTGCCACTCACGAACAAAACAAAACGACGCTCTCAGCAAAGAGCGCCATTGACGGACAATATGGATCTGGCTGGGCCGTCGATTTGGGAGGCATCGGAAAAGATCAGGCCATTGTGTTCGACCTGGAAGAGCCAATTGATTGGGAAGGCGAGACAGAACTCACTGTGACAATGTCCTTCACAAATAATGTCAATCATAGCATTGGACATCCTCGTTTCTCACTCACCAGTTCCCCTTCACCTGAAGTCAAAACGGGAACCAGCAGCTCCGAACATCTGATGAAAGCCATTGAACTTGTTAAAGTGGGAAAACTGAACCAGTTGACTCCAAAACAAAAAGGGATACTGAAACGCTGGTTTAGTGAGCAAGACACACAATGGGCCGCACTCGCCCACAAAGTGAAACTGCATCTGAAAACAGAACCACAACCGGCACTGACAAAAGTGATGATCTGTAGTGAAGGTCCGAAGATTAAACCCGTTCGACATCATTCACAAGGGAAAGACTTCTTTGAAGAAACATACTATCTTACACGTGGCGATACCGCACAAAAAGGAGCAGTCGCGAAGCAGAGCTTCCTGCAAGTTCTGATGCGATCTCCTGACCAGGAAAAAGAGTGGATTGTTGCCCCTCCCAAAACCGCCAGCACTTCGTATCGTCGAACGTCTCTGGCTAACTGGATCACTGATACAAATCAGGGGGCAGGTGCTTTATTGGCTCGTGTGATGGTAAATCGAATCTGGCAACACCACTTTGGTAGTGGAATTGTTTCTTCCCCCAACGATTTTGGTCTACAGGGAGACCGGCCCACACATCCTGAATTACTTGAATATCTGGCCAACCAACTCGTAAATCATCATTGGCATCTGAAACCGTTGCACAAAAAAATCATGCTCAGTGAAACATATCGACAGTCGACGAATTTCGATCCAGAAAAGTCAAAAGTTGATCCGGAAAATCAACTGTATTGGCGTCGTTCTCCTCAGAGACTGGAAGGAGAAGCAATACGCGATTCCATTCTCTATATCGGAAATCGACTCGACAAGACCATGTATGGCCCGGGGACTCTGCAACAAAACAATCAACGCCGCAGTATCTATTTCAAAATCAAACGCAGCAAGTTAATCCCCATGATGCAACTGTTTGATGCTCCTGAAGCACTGGTCAGCATTGGACAACGTCCCAGCACTACGATCGCACCACAGGCACTTTTATTCATGAATGCAAAGTTCATTCGCGAAAGTGCGCAATCGTTTGCCAAACGAATTCACGCAGCCAATCCGGCTTCCCTCGAAAAAGCAGTCGAGAGCGCCTATCAAATTGCGCTGGGAAGAGAACCATCAAAAAATGAAGCAGCAGTTTCACTGGACTTCATTCAACAACATAAAAAATCATATGAGTCAGAAAAAAAACCGCAAGCTACACTACTGGCTCTCACTGATTTCACACACGCATTATTAAGTACCAATGAATTTATTTACCCGAATTGATCAGCATCCTTAATATAAATTCACTACGAAATTGAGACCAAACATAATCTTTCATTGAGGAAACATGATGTTACAACCAATATCGGAATTACCGACGATCTCATTGAACCAACTTCTGGCAAGACGGCAATTGCTTAAGCGGGCCGGAAGTGGCTTAGGAACTTTGGGACTGCTTAGCTTATTGCAGCAGGAGGGGGTTCTGGAAACAGCCGGCGCTGCTCCTGCAGTGAAAGCGACGAATCCGCTGGCTCCTAAACCGGCGCATTTACCTGCAAAAGCAAAATCAGTAATCTGGTTATTCATCAACGGGGGACCGAGTCACGTTGATACCTGGGACTATAAACCCGAGCTTGAAAAACGAGATGGCGTCGCTTTAGAGGGCTTTGATAACAAAACAGGATTCTTTCAGAACGCTGTAGGGCCCTTAATGAAGAGCCCCTTCAAATTTAAACAGTATGGAGAGTCAGGAAAATGGGTCTCCGATCTCTTTCCCCATCTGTCTCAGCACGTTGACAAGATGGCGTTCATTCACTCAGGTCATACAGAATCGAACAACCATAGTCCCGCTCTATTTATGATGAACTGCGGCGTTCCTAAGATGGGATACCCCTGCGTCGGTTCCTGGGTGACATATGGACTGGGCTCTGAAAGTAACAGCCTACCCGCGTTTGTTGTTATGTCAGACCCCTTAGGAAGAGGTCTTCCCAAAGGACAAAGTTTGAACTGGGGAGCCGGTTTTCTGCCAAGTGTATATCAGGGAACTTACCTAAAACCAAGCGGTGAACCGATTGATAATCTGAAGCCGCCAACAGCACTCACTGAAAAAGGACGACAGCGTTCTCAACTCGACTTATTGAAATCATTGAACCGTCAACATCTTCAACAGAATGAAGGCGATCAGGAACTGGCAGCGCGGATTGAGAGTTTTGAACTTGCTTATCGAATGCAGAGTGCAGCGCCAGAAGCATTGGATATCTCTAGAGAACCCAAACACCTTCAGGAGCAATACGGCATCGGTAACAAAAAATGTGAGCACTTTGCCAAACAATGTCTGATCGCACGACGAATGGTTGAACGTGGCACCCGTTTTGTGCAGATCTATTCGGGTGGCATGGAAAACCAGCGTAGCTGGGATGGTCACTCCGATATTAAAGGCAACCACAGCGGCTTCGCCGGAGAAACGGATCAACCCATCGCCGCATTACTGGCTGATTTGGCTTCACGTGGTTTACTCGATGAAACACTCGTGGTCTGGGGGGGTGAATTCGGTCGTCTGCCGATCGCCCAAAAAGGAGCCACTCCCGGACGAGACCATAACCCACATGCGTTTACAACATGGTTAGCAGGAGGTGGCGTCAAAGCAGGAACCAGCTACGGAGCCACCGACGAAATTGGATTTAAAGCCGCAGAAGATAAAGTGCACGTGAATGATCTGCATGCCACGATTCTGCGACTATTGGGAATGGACCACGAAAAACTTACGTATCTTTACAGTGGAAGACGTTTCCGCCTAACCGATGTCGGAGGCCATATCATCGATAAAATTATCGCGTAAACAGGAACTCAACAAAATAACAATGGACTTAAGAGATGGTTTCGGCCTGTTTAAATTTCTTCCGATACTCCGACGGTGAAATTCCCATTAGATTCACAAACTGCTTTGTAAAATAACTCTGATCATAAAACCCGGACTCCAACGCGATTTCAGAAATTCGTTTTTCGGTTCGCGTTAACGACTGACAGGCGGCATTGATTCTGACACGCAGAATATATTTCTGTGGAGTAATCTGATACAGCTTTTTGAATTTGCGATCAAATTGACTGACGGACAAAAAGATGAGATCCGCCAGATCCGAAATTTGAATCCGTTCGCGATAATGTTCGAGTACATAAGCGATGACCTTGTCTAACTCCTGATAAGACTGAAATTCGGAACCAGCCACTTTGATATCTCGTAACACACCAGCAACCCCAATGACTTTACCACCATCACCGAATAAGGGGATTTTACTGCAAAGATACCACTTTAGATTTCCGTGCCGATCGGGGACTAACCAGACCTGATTGGGAAGTGGTTTGGCAGACTGCATCACTCGCTGATCTTCAGCGACATACTGTTGAGCGAGGTCCTTCGGATGAATATCAAAATCAGTCTTTCCGATGATATCTTCTTCTTTGGAAATCGCACGAACATCCATCCAAGTTTGACTGATATTTATGAATCGTCCTTGTGCGTCTTTCGCAAAAAAGTGCGCATCAGGAATATAATTAAATAACTCTTCCAAATGGAGTTTATTATCAAGTCGTTTCAAGAACTGATCACGAAATGTCTGAGGATTCACCATGCGTAAATAATACAAATTTATGCGTGTTTTCTACAAGACACCGTTGATCTTAGCATCTACGATATGCAAAAATAAGCGAATAAGGAATTTCTTACGCATATAATGAAAGTACAAGCATTCTTTATTGGGTGATGACAAATAAATACAAGACCAATTTTAAACGATTAAGTTTGTTTTAGGTCCATTCTATTGGGGCGCATTATGCTGAAGTTTACTGGTCAGGGAGCGGCACATACCTGTTGTGGAGTTACTCGCAGAGACTTTCTCCAAGTCGGAACATTGGGCGCTATGGGGCTGTCGTTACCTCAATACCTGGAAGCGAAAGATCAAGGTCTGGTCGATAAAAAAAATGACAACCGTTCGGCGATCATGATCTTCAATCTCGGTGCTCCCAGTCAGTTGGATACATTCGACATGAAACCGGATGCTCCCGCTGAAATCCGTGGTCCTTTTAAACCCATCCACACGGCTTCACCTGAAATTGACATCTCAGAAATTTTACCTCTGCATGCCAAAGTGGCCGACAAGTTTTCGCTCGTTCGCTCCTGCTATCACACGGCAGCCGCCGTACATGATGCCGGCTGGCAAATGATGCAAACCGGTCGAATTTTTACAGGTGGAATTAACACTCCCCACATCGGGTCCGTCGTTGATTATCTTCGCGGTCGTAAAACAGATCTACCAGCAAACGTTGTGTTACCTGAAACCATGGGCCGGGGTGGTGGGAATCTTCCCAACGGTCAAGCCGGCGGTTTCCTGGGAAAAGCGCATGACCCGTTTGCACTGATGGCTGATCCATCCAAGCCGGACTTTAAAGTTCCTGACTTGCTGCCCCCGAAAGAAATCGGAACAGCTCGACTGGAACGTCGTAAAAAGATTCGTGAAGTGGTCGATAACACAATTGACTATTTTGAATCAACAGAAGATGCCAAACTCTTGAACGGTAATTTCCATTCTGCTTATCGCTTGATGACAAGTAAACAGGCCCGTGAAGCCTTTGACCTCGCGAAGGAGCCAAAGAAAGTTCGAGAACGTTATGGAATGAATCGGTTTGGTCAGTGCTGTCTACTGGCACGACGTCTGGTAGAATCGGGAGTTCGCTTTGTCACCATCAATACATTCCTGACCGTCTTCAATGAAATCACATGGGATATTCATGGCTCCAAACCCTTCACTTCAATTGAAGGCATGAAGAATATCGTGGCTCCCATGTATGACCAGGGCTATAGTGCCCTGATTGAAGATCTCTATGATCGAGGGATGCTGGATGAAACACTGGTATGCAATGTTGCCGAGTTCGGTAGAACTCCCAAAGTGAATCCAGCAGGAGGCCGAGATCACTGGCCACAGTGTTTTACCTGCTATTTTGCCGGTGGCGGCGTTCAAGGCGGTCGTGTCGTCGGTAGTAGTGACCCGATTGGCGGTGTTCCTGCAGATCGGCCCGTTTCTCCCGGCGATCTCGCAGCGACTGTCTATCATAGCCTCGGTTTCGACCTGCATACGATTTTACCAGGTCCCTCAGGTCGTCCTTTCCCAATCGTTGATGTGGGTAAACATGAAATTCGCGAGCTGTTTTAAAAATACAAATCAGTTCAAATAAAAAACTGATGTTAAAGATAAGTTACGATTTGAAGCAAATCGTATGATGGGCACCCCAGCTCATTGATAAAGATCTCTCCTTGTACGTCATAAAATCCTTCAAGACAATGCAAACATAAAGAGAAGTGTTCGATGTCTCCTGCAAAACCAGCTAAATCATTGATTCTATTTTTGACCTTCATAGGATTGTTGATTTCCAGTATCAACACCAGTTCTCTTCTCGCGTCTGAATCGGAAGAAAGTGTGGTATTGCTACCGAAGAAGGTTCAACTCTCCGGTAAAGAAGCACGGCATCGTATCTCCTTTCAGAAGATCTCTGGCGGTAATATCGTGGGACCAGTCTCAAGAGAGTACAAACTCTCATCGAGTGATCCTTCTGTTGTTAAAATTATAGATGATACGCTGATACCTGTGAGTAATGGTCAGGCGATAATTACAGCAACCACGGGAACACTTCAGTCAAAAAGCTCTGTCGTCGTCACAAACTTTAGCAAACCACATCAATGGAGCTTTCGTAACGATGTACAGCCAATCTTAACCAAAGCCAGTTGTAATACCGGCGCCTGCCATGGAGCGCTTGCTGGAAAAGGTGGATTTCGCCTATCCTTGAAAGCGTTTGATGATCAAGGTGATTTTCATACGATCGCAAAACAGTCACGCGGACGCCGTATTGAATTGTCTGATCCCGCCCGCAGTCTGATATTGATCAAACCAACGGGAGCGGTTCCTCACAAAGGGGGCGTTCGTTTCGAAACCGGTTCGCCAGAATACCGTATTCTCTCTAGTTGGATCGCGCAGGGAGCCACTCCTCCAAGCGCAAAAGATCCAATCATTGAACGGATCGAAGTACTCCCTTCCCGATCTATTCTCGTTAAAGGACAAACACAACATCTGCTGGTGCAGGCTCACTACTCTGATCAGTCAGTTCGTGATGTGACCCAATGGACCACATTCTCTTCAGTGAATGAAAGTGTCGCTCAGGTAGATGCAAAAGGATCTGTCAAGGTCACAGGTTTCGGTGAAGGAGCTATCGTCTGCATCTTTTCCAGTAAAATTGCAATTTCAAAAATCACGTCACCCTATCCACAAAAGATTGATCCTGCTGTCTATGCAAAATCACCACAATATAATTTCATTGATGAACTGGTTATTAAACAATTAAAACGCTTAAACCTGCCTCCCTCGCCCCAGTCAAACGATGTGGACTTCATTCGAAGAATCTACATCGACACAATTGGCACGCTTCCTACTCCCCAGGAAACAGAAATATTTCTTTTTGACCAATCTCCTTACAAGCGAAACAAACTCATTGAGCAGCTCTTAAACCGTCCTGAATTTATCGACTATTGGACTTACAAATGGTCGGATCTCTTATTGGTCAATGGAGTACTCATTCGTCCGCAAGCCGTAAAAAAATATCATGAATGGATCAAAGGGCATGTAAAAAGTAATACCCCCTGGGATCAGATGGTGCGCGAACTGATTACCGCGCAAGGTAGCAGTATTGAAAATGGCGCCACCAATTTTTATGCCATTCACCAGGACCCTGAATCAATGACGGAGAATGTGAGTCAGGCATTCCTGGGTCTGTCAATTGCCTGTGCCAAGTGTCATAATCATCCCTTGGAAAAATGGACGAATAATCAATATTACGCGATGGCGAATTTCTTTTCTCGCGTCCGTGCGAAAGGTTGGGGAGGCAGTAAAGGTTCAGGCGATGGTATTCGAACTCTCTTTGTAGCCACCAAAGGAGATTTGGTTCAGCCGTTAACGGGTAAGCCACAACCCCCTACTCCACTGGATGGAGAACCTATTGACATCAATGACCCGGAAGATCGTCGCATTTATCTGGCAAACTGGTTGACTTCGAAACAGAACCATTTTTTCAGTCGTTCCATTACCAATCGTGTCTGGGCTAACTTCTTTGGTGTGGGACTGGTCGAATCGGTTGATGACATGCGGGAATCAAATCCTGCCAGCAACGAAGAATTACTGAACGCTACCTCTAATTATCTTGTCAAAAATAACTTCGATTTAAAAGCATTGATGAAGATCATTCTTCAATCTGCTGCCTACCAGAGGAGCAGCCAACCGCTACCTGAAAACAAAGATGAAAAGCGGTTTTATTCCCGATACTACCCCAGACGCATGATGGCTGAAGTTCTCTTAGACTCGATTTCACAAGTCACTGAAGTCCCAGACGAATTCACCAAATTTTACGAACCGAACCCTCAAAAGACCGACTTCTATCCCAAAGGTACCAGAGCGATTCAGCTATACGACTCTTCTGTGATCTCTTACTTCCTGAAAACGTTTGGCCGTAACGAGCGAATGATCACGTGTGAATGCGAACGAACCGAAGAACCCACGATGGTTCAAGTACTTCATATTTCCAATGGAGATACCATCAACAATAAACTCAAAGCCAAAGAAAGCCGTGTTACGAAATTAATGGCGGCTAAGAAAACAGACAAAGAGCTGATAGCAGATATTTACATGCTATGTCTCTCGCGTAAACCGACAACTGAAGAAGAAACCAAACTCGCAAAACTGCTCTCTGAAACACCAAAAGCAGAAAAACGCCAAGCTGTCGAAGATCTCTTCTGGGGTATCTTAAGTAGCCGCGAGTTTCTGTTTAATCATTAAATTGATAGTACTAGCTAATTTAAATACTTTATATAGCTGACTTGAGGTCATCGATGTCACACATTTTGACAAAAACAATTCTGGCTTTTTCAATCGCTCTTGTATTTGCTTCTGCGAACTCTTTACAGGCAGAAGAAGCACAAATTGATTATCAAAAACAGATCACCCCCTTGTTTCGAAAATATTGTGAAAGTTGTCATAGTGTTGATGATCCCGAAGGAAAGTTCGCAATCGACACTTACCAGGGGCTGCTTAAAGGCGGCAAACATGGTCCTGCGATTTTTCCCGGTGACAGTAACAACAGTCGCCTGATGCGGATGATCAAAGGCGAAGCCAAGCCAGTAATGCCCCCTGAAGACAGTGGTGAGAAACTCACTTCACAAGAGATTAAACTTCTGGAAGAGTGGATCGGCCAGGGCGCTAAAGGACCATCCGGAAAAAAACCGACGCGCACTCGATTATCAATTCCTCAAATTGCTCCTATAAAATCGGTTAAAAAACCGATTACCTCTCTTGCCTCTTCCAAAAACGGTATACTCGCTATCGCCCGTTTTGCAGAAGTAGAAATTTTATCACTCAGCTCTGGTAAAACGGTTCATAATTTGAAAGATCTTCCCGGTAAAGTAAACTCAGTACGATATAGCCCTGACGGAAAATGGTTGATTACCTCTTCGGGAACAACGGGCCTGTTTGGGAAATCAATCATCTGGGACGTTTCGACTGGTAAAAAGTTAAAAGAATTTTCGGGTCATAGAGATGTGTTGTATGCTTCCCAGATCAGCCCGAATAAAAAATGGCTCGCTACCGGCAGCTATGATCGAAACATTATTCTCTGGGATGTCGAATCCGGAAAAAAAATACGAGACTTAACAGGCCACAATGGGGCCATTTTTGATCTGGCATTCAGTCCTGACAGCACAACACTCGCTAGTGCCTCCGCTGACTCTACAGTAAAAATCTGGCAGGTTTCAACAGGTAACCGTCTGGATACTCTCAGCCAGCCTCTCAAAGAACAATTTGCCGTCTCATTCAGTCCAGATGGGAAATTCATTCTTGCAGCAGGTGCAGATAACCGTATTCGAAAATGGAAGTTTGTTTCGCGAAACTCAGCAAAAATCAATCCACTGATTACATCGCGCTTCGCACATGAAAGTCCGGTAATCCAATTTGTTTATTCCCCTGACAACAAACTGCTGGCGTCTATTTCCGATGACCGCTCGTTGAAAATCTGGGATGCTGAGCAGTTAGTCCTGTTAGACGTAGTCGACGATTTACCTGCAATTCCTACTTCCGTTGCTTTTTCGCCAGATTCAAAATACGCTCTGGTCGGATTTAGCAATGGTCTTGTGGAGCAGTATCCACTTGTATCAAACTCAACCTCTCCCAAGAAAAAACAAAACAATACAGTCACCAAGGCGAAACCAAATCTACATAACAAAAAAATGATCAAAGCAGTCAAGTTAAAAGAGCAGGAGCCCAATAACCACACGAAAGAGGCGACTGTTCTGACGTCACCTTCAGTTATCGCCAGTGGTATGATTCATTCCTCTCAACAAGATCATTCCGATCTCGACTTATATCAATTTGAATCCAAGGCAGGTGAAGAATGGCTCATTGAAACCAATGCGGCACGCAAAAAATCCAAGCTTGACTCGAAAATCGAAGTGCTCGATGCGGAGGGAAAACAGATCCCCAGAGTTTTACTGCGGGCTGTCCGCGATTCGTATTTCACATTCCGAGGCAAAGATTCCAATATCCTAAGTGACTTCCGGATCCATAATTGGCAGGAAATGGAATTGAACGAATACCTGTATGCCAACGGCGAAGTGGTTAAGCTCTGGCTGTATCCACGTGGTCCTGATTCAGGATTTAACGTCTACCCCGGTAGTGGTGGGAAACGTTATACTTATTTTGGGACCAGCCCCATTACTCACGCTCTGCATGAGCCCTGTTATATTGTAGAGCCTCATCCTGTAGGGACGGAGTTACCTCCCAACGGCCTTCCAGTGTTCACAGCCTATTATGAAAATAATGATGATGGTAGACGTGAACTGGGCGACGATTCCCGGCTGATATTTAAGGCCCCAAAGGACGGTACTTACTACGTACGTGTTTCTGATGTTCGGGGATTCCAGGGAAAAGACTTTCATTATGAGTTGACCGTTCGCCCTAGAAAACCGGACTTCAAGGTGACTCTGAAAGGAGCTAACCCCAAAATCAACGCAGGTAGCGGGAAAGAAATTGAAGTCGTCGCACAGCGTATGGATGGGTTCGATGGCCCGATTCAAGTTGACATTTCAGATGTGCCTCCCGGATTTCATGTTACCAGCCCGATTATTATCCAGTCAGGACATGATCGTGCTTATGGTGTCATTTCTGCAGACCCAGTAACAGATCTCCCCGGACCTCTTGTAGCGCCCAGACCGACAGATGAAAAATATCATCCAATCAAAGTCATGGCCTCAGCAATGATTGCTGGCAAAAAACAAACGTATGCGGTGAATTCATTGGGTACCATTCAGTTACTGAAAAGCCCGAGATTAATCATTCGAATCGCGGCAATGGATACAAATACAAAAAGTGGCGCGGGATTAAATTTTATAGAGATTCCAGAAAAACCTTTGGAGCTGACAGTTCATCCTGGCGAAACGATCGCAGCCAAGGTCCTGCTTTTACGAGACGGATATAAAGGTGTCGTTGGATTTGGACGCGAGTATGCAGGACGAAATCTACCCCACGGCGTTTATGTCGATAACATCGGATTGAACGGCCTGTTACTACTGGATGATCAAAACGAACGAACATTTTATTTGACTGCGGCGAAATGGGTTCCGGAAACAACACGGCTGTTCCACATTCAAGCGGCACAAGAAGGCAGGCAAACCTCCATCCCTGTACTGCTGCATGTAAGGCACAAAGAGAATCTGGCATCCAAATCTCAGTAGTTCAGACTCGTAAATATTCTGTGTGAATCAAAGTAAAATAGCTAAGAAAAGAGCAGATTGATATTACCCTATTCTACTGAAGAGCGGGCATCATAAGAGGTCAATTCGGGCACGGGTGCGTGTGGATAGTCGACTGGTTGATACTGGATTGACAATTCGGGAGTCATCATTTTTTTGCTGTTCATAACTCGTGAAGTAAGTGCTCGATCAAGAATTCCACCGGTTAAAAGTGTTCGCTCAACAGGATAGCTCGGACGTCCTGTATGGATCATCCCTTCAATTGCTTTCAATAGATAAGCAAAATGTGGATGAGAGGGTTCCGGTCGCTCTTCAAATTGCGTGGCAATGGGCCGCTTTTGCCCCTTGAGCTTCAGCGCCACCGACGTTCGACTCACCGACTGCAACATAAACTGGACTCCTAAAAATCCATCATTGTATTTGAATAGAAATAGGGCAACATCTGGGTCTTCACGAACATTCACATTGCCTCTTTTCGGTACTGCCGCGAGTGCTGCATTGAATACATCCTTGGAAACAATGCCATTATCGAGGGCATTCCACACCTGATCACCCTGCAAACATTGCACCCATTTAACACCTTTTTCAGCACCACGACGTCGCTCGACCAGACATTGATAACATTCGAGTGCATGAATACCATAGATGTCGAGACCAGAGTACCCGATCCCTACCGCTGCCTCGATTTCAGATCCCATCGGGACTTTGAATTCAGGCTTTCGATACGTCAGAGGTAGAGACGATCCAGCCATAAAAGGAACATTCATCTTCTGTGCACGATTGTAAATCCATTTTGCATCTGACCAAACTGGCCCAAGGTGCTTGTCATTAAACACAGGAACAACGCGACCGTACTTTTTAAAAGTATCAGTTATCTCTTTAAAAAAACGACGGCGAGGATAGAGCTGCTGCTCTTTTTCATTGAAGGGGTAGTCGCCATGCTCTCCAATACTGATCACACCATCGACGGGTATACGATCACTACCAACAGTGACGGCGTTTTCGATCGAGTCGAATATCGGCACATTGTATTTGGTAGCCATCTTGCGAGACATGTCCTTATCGGTAAACTGGTCGACGTATAGCGATACCAGTTTTAGTGCCGGGCCAGCTCCGCCATCCTGTTTCCAGCCCTCCAGAATTTTTCCAATCAGAACATCGGCGTGAGTCCCCTGTTCATAGATCGAGACGATGGCAGCAACCGATTTCGTTTTGACCGGCTTTGCTGAATTGGCAATCGCCTGATGAACAACCGAACCACAGGCGATTGCTGCTGTATTAGCAAGCCAGTCTCGGCGAGTAATAAGATTGGAAGTTTTCAGCATAGTATTGTGATTTCAATTCGTCTTAAGCCAATATTTCTGGGACGAGTTTTCCATATATGACTGTCAGTCAATGAAGACGTCCCTGGTAAGCAAACGTGAGATGCTCTTGATCCATGCAGAATAACTGAAGAATCGTTGTCTATAGATCATACACATGGATTAGATTTTCGACGGCGATAAATACGAATTCACCACTGGCACCCCAGATTAATCCCAGCAATCAATACAAAAGTATTCAATGAGGTAGAATCTTCTACATCAAGAAGCTATTTCTTTTTTTGAAACAGTTCATGATCGGTTTTGCCACCTGATCGCAGATACGCCAATAAGTCCAATGCTTCTTCTTTAGTCAATGTATCGATGAGTCCTGTTGGCATCATCGAAGATTTGGAAGGTAGCATTTCATCAATGGTATCACGGTTTACTACGGTCAAATTACTGGGGTTCGTCATATCGGTGAGTACCATCAAGTTCTTGCCACTCAAGTTAATCACGCGCCCATTGACAACACGTCCATCATCCAGAATAAACATGGTCGATGCATATTGATCTGAAATAACTTTAGAAGGTTCAATGATCGACTCCAATAAATTCTGAGCATTAAAACGCCCCCCTGCTCCAGTAAGATCAGGGCCGATAGTTCCTCCTTCTCCCGCGAAGCGATGACATTTGAAACAGGACGTCGCGGCAAACATTTCTCGTCCGCGCTCAAAATTGCGCTGAATCTTATCATTATTGGCAGCGTCTAATAACTCGCTTACAGTCCACTTTTTGACAAATGGACGCGGGGGTCCTTTCACAACAGGTGCTGATTTTTCCAGATTCACTTCCAGAATCGGCTTGAGCATTTCTTTCTCCTGGTCACTTAGCGTTTTGATTGCTTCTGCTCGAATATTGACCAGGAACTTATTAAACGACATCCCTCCTTTGTGGGCCGTCGATTTTACATACCAATTAAAATATTTCTTTCGCAAGTTATCATTCCAACCAGCAGCAAGGTTGCTGAGCACTTTGGCATAATGAATCTGTTCTTCTTGTGTCAATGCTTTGTTTTGAAGTTCCAAAGTTCGCTCGATGACCTTGGGGGCATTTAAATAAACCAAAACCCGGCTCAACTCTCGATTCATAAATGAGTTCTGAGCTGGATAAGCTTTATTAATTTGAGCGAGAACGTTTTTACGTTCTGATTCCGTTGGTTCACCCAAGCGAACAAATACTAATTGGTAAAGACGTAATAAATCCATTTTCTGGTTTGCAGTGAGTGCGTTCCAGTCTAAGCTTTTCAATCGATTCAGTAACGGCGTTTTGAAGCTTGGCTTTCCATTCCGAGCTAAAGCAATACCTGCTGTAATCAACTTCGCAGGGTCTTTTTCCAGAAGTACACAATTTTGCCATTGCTCAACTGGCTGATGCTCCAGGGCAATTCGTGCTGCATAGCGAATGTGTCGGTCTTGATGCCCTAAATAAGGCCATACGGAATAGACAATGTTTTCTCCCTGCTGGCCATGGAATTCTTCCAGATCACGTCGCAATTCTCGCAAACCTGCCAGAGCATCTGGTGTAGGCTCAACAGGAGCTGTCGACTCGTTTCCGGTATAAGTAATACGGTACAGACCAGATTGAGTCCTTCTACCACCGATCGTGAAATAAAACGCACCATCGACCGGATTGACAACTAAATCTGTAACAGGCAATGGTGTGGCTGAGGCAAATTTTTCATATGTCGCAACATAAGAGGCCCCTTGTGGTTTCATATGTACCGCGTAAATAATGCCGTAACTCCAGTCAGAAATAAACAAGGCATCTTGATACTTTGCCGGAAATTTTGCACCTGTTCCAAACACGATACCGGTAGGTGAACCCTGGCCGATATTCACAACAGCAGGTAGACTATCGGGATAGTAATCAGGCCATTTACCAGTTCCGGAGCGCCAACCAAATTCACTACCGCTGGTTGCATGATTGACACGTGTGGGACGATACCAGGGAGACCCGACATCCCATTCCATATCAGCATCGTAAGTAAATAGTTCTCCTTCTGGATTGAAGGCGATATCATACTCATTCCTAAACCCAATGCTGACAACTTCAAATTCTTTTCCATCAGGGTCGGTACGACATATCCAACCACCAGGAGCCAGTTTGCCGGCAGCATGACCACGGGCGTCCCATAATCGTGGTAAAAGCAGATCTTCATCCCAATTGCGTGGGACTAAGGATTTTTCAGGTTTGGGTAAATCGGTATGATTTCCCGCAGCGATATAAAGTGACTTCTTATCGGGCGAAAGAATGATGGCATGCGGTCCATGTTCCCCTGCTCCTTTGATTTCTCTCAAGAATTTCACTTCGTCAAACTGATCATCACCATTCGTATCCTTCAAACGATACAAGCCAGAAGGACGCTCTTTCCCTCCATTCACCACTGCGTACAAACTATCAAACGCATATAACAAACCATGCGCCATTCCCATATCGACGGGTAGTTTTTCTACCTGAGTGTCGTTCGTGTTGGATCCGATTTTTGCAGGTGTAATTCGATAGAGAGCACCATATTGATCTGAGGCAATCAATCGCCCCTTGGGATCAATGGTCATACTGACCCAGGACCCCTGCTCATCAGTTGGTACGGAATACAAGAGTTCCACTTTGAAGTCTTTCAATAGTTTAATCTGATCAACGGGAGTCGCTGAAGCAGAACGCGGGGCTTCCGAGTTCTCCAAAGAAATGGATTCTATTTCGATCAAACCTTTACGGCTGGCGGGATCAATGCGTAAACCCGTCAGATCAGAATCCGCCTTAAAGACTAATACCAGATCTTGCCACTTTTTCGGTGCCATCCGAGTATCGAATTTTTGAGAACGCTTGTCAGAAAATGAGTTATTTTTTTGCGTTTTCCAGTAAATTTCTCCTCTCAGTCGCTGAGGAGAACGAAGTCGAATTCTGATTTTCTTCCAGCCGCCGGATGCCTTTAAATCACGACCAAAATGAGGATCTTTACCGGTACTCTTTACCTGCAGAGAATTCTCTTTCAGAGAGAGACTGCAATCGCGATAGGCTGTCCAACCATGATCCTTGTCAGTAAAAGTCCATGTTTGGGATTGATGAGAAGCATCCGCCAATAAGGGGTGTGAGATCAATACTGCACTAACAATCACAGACAAAGTTTTGAAAGCTTGAATCACGTTGTTGCCCCTGCTCTGATGTCAAATGAATAATGTAATACTAAATAGGAAGGAATTTACGGTATCTGTCCAATCAAACTGAAAAAACGAAGAGCCTTTTCACTCCAATCCGTAAAATTAGGAAAATGATAAGTGATATTAAGCCAGCTCACAGAAATTATCTGTTTTCCATGATAACAGGTGCATGACCCATTGAAAACTGGACGGTATTCATTTTTATTTTTTTGATTTTCAGCAACTAAGGTCGATATTTCTACGAAATCATTGCATCATATAAGTGAAGAAATCCTTTTTTTTTCTAATACATAAACTAATCTTCCGCACAACACACAAACAAGGAGCCTCGCTTGATGAGCTGTCGCGAATTGATTCGGAATTGCATCTTTTTCACAACAATATTAAGTATTTCGATTGCTATAGTCGGCTGCAATCAGGGAAAGGAAGATGGAAAGAAGACTGTTTCTTTCGTGACAAACGGGATTGCTTCGTTTTGGGTGATTGCTCAAAAGGGAGCAGAAAAAGCGGGAGAAGACCTTGATGTCAATGTGGAAGTAAGGATGCCCCCCCAAGGAGTAGCAGACCAGAAAAGAATGGTACAGGAACTCCTGGCTCAAGGCATCGACGGAATTGCCATCAGTCCCATTGATCCTGACAACCAAAGTGAACTTTTACAGGAAGTTGCTGATAACTCAATTCTGATCACTCAGGATTCGGATGCTCCCAACAGCCCACGTCTATGTTATGTTGGAATGGATAATTACAAGGCCGGACGCATGTGTGGAGAACTGGTTAAGGAAGCGTTGCCCGAAGGAGGTGAGGTTATGCTTTTCGTCGGACGTTTAGGTCAAGCAAACGCACGTCATCGTCGACAGGGAGTGATCGATGAATTGATGGATCGTTCCTACGATAACACGCGGTATGACGAACCGGACAAAGTCGTCAAAAATGACAAATATACAATATTGGACACGCGACTGGATGACTTTGATTTTCCTCAGGCCAAAGCGAATGCTCAAGATGCTATCGCCAAGTATCCTAACTTGAAGTGCATGGTCGGACTGTTTGCCTACAACCCACCACTGTGCCTGGAAGCAATTAAAGATGCTGGAAAACTGAATCAGATTAAAGTGGTTTCGTTCGACGAAGATGAAATCAGTCTACAGGGGATTGTTGATGGAACGGTAGTCGGAACGGTTGTTCAAAATCCTTACCGTTATGGTTATGAATCAGTCCGCATTCTGAATGCACTTGCGAATGGTGATCAATCGGTCATTCCAGAAAGTAAAGCGATTCTCATTCCTGCCCGAACGATCAGAAAAGACAATGTAAAAGAGTTCTGGGCTGAGTTAAAATCAATCTTAGGCGATTCAAATCAAACTGGAGAAAAGCTACCCGAAACGACCAAGACTGAATCCAGCACCGAGAAAAATACTGAGAAAAATAACGAATCGACAGAAAAGCAGAAAGAAACCAAGGCGGATGAGTAATAGTAGTCCCGCCTCACCGGCAGCTTTGTTGGAAGTACGTAACATCGCAAAGCAATTCCCCGGTGTTAAAGCACTGAATCAAGTTAGCCTGACTTTAAATCATGGTGAAGTGCTGGCAGTCATTGGTGAGAACGGTGCTGGCAAAAGTACCTTGATGAAAATCCTGGCGGGAGTGCAAACGCCTGACTCTGGTTCTCTCATCATAGATGGGAAAACCGTTTCGATTTCGACTGTGGAAGAAGCACTCGATTTCGGAATCGCACTCATCCATCAGGAATTAAACCTTTCAGAAAATCTGGATATCGCAGCCAATATTTTTCTAGGTCGCGAACCAAACTCCTGGGGAATCATCAATCGAACACAAACTTATATCGAGTCAGAAAAGTTGCTGAAACGAGTTGGCTTGAACCTCGCTCCCCAAACGCTTGTAGGGCTTCTCACAGTCGGACAGCAACAAATGGTCGAAATCGCCAAAGCGCTTTCAATCAATGCACGCATCCTGATTATGGATGAACCCACATCCTCTCTGTCGCTTCATGAGTCGGAAGCCCTGTTTGCTGTCATTCGCGAATTGAAGTCGCAAGGGGTCAGCATTATTTATATTTCACACCGATTGGGTGAAGTGAATGAACTTGCGGATCGCGTGGTTGTTCTGAGAGACGGTGAAAATGCCGGTGATCTGGACCGTGCTTCGATCTCACATGATCAAATGGTACAAATGATGGTGGGTCGCAATGTCTCACAGTTTTTCCCTCATAGTTCTCGTCAGACCGGTGAGGTCATACTTGAAGTAAAAAATATCCGGACACCTGTAAATCCCACCCATAAAATCAACTTTTCACTCAAAAAAAATGAGATTGTGGGAATTTCGGGTCTGGTCGGAGCTGGCCGAACTGAATTAATGCAGGTCCTGTTTGGAATAGACGCCCCCCGAGCGGGAGCCATTTTTGTCAATGGACAGGAAGTAAAGATCCATTCTCCCAAAGATGCCATTCGAGCCGGTATGGCACTGGTTCCCGAAGATCGAAAACTGCAGGGATTAATTCTGGAAATGGCAGTGCGAGAGAATATGAGTCTGGCAAGTGTCTCTCGAGATCAGAAAACTCTTGGAATCATTAATCTTGCTCAGGAACGTAATCTCACGGAAGAAATGATTTCCGCGATGAAGATCAAGACACCGAATGATCGACAAATCATTCAGTTCTTATCCGGGGGAAACCAGCAAAAAGTCGTGTTAGGAAAATGGCTGGCAATGAGTCCTGCTGTGTTGCTGTTGGATGAACCAACCCGCGGTGTCGATGTGGGAGCCAAAGAAGAAATCTATCATCTGATGGTCGAGCTGGCGTCAAAAGGAATGGCCATCTTGTTTGTGAGCAGTGACCTGGAAGAGATTCTTGGTATTTCTGATCGTGTGCTGGTAATGCATGAAGGACAACTAACGGGAGAACTCTCTCGCAAAAAAATGAGTGAAGAGTCGATTATGCAACTTGCCACCGGCCAAATCAGGGAACCCGTCAAAACTTGATCTTGTTTTATTATCAAATACAAAACTTATCTTAAGAATTTGAATCATGAAGAAAGTATTGGGCATTCTAATCTTATTGATTGTTGTGTGTATTATCACTGCAATTTCTAATGAGAATTTTTTCTCTGCTTACAATATGCAAAACGTGATTCGATTAACGTCTTTATTCGGAATCATCAGTATCGGTGTAGCTTTTGTGATCATTTCAGGAGGCATTGATCTTTCTATTGGATCAGTTATCTGTCTGGTAGGAAGTTTATTACCCTTTGTTCTCGTGGAAAAAGGGTTTTCCATCACATCAGCGTTATTGTTAGTAAGTACCGTTTCGATTGCCATTGGTTTATTTCATGGTTTACTGATTACAAAACTAAAGCTTCAACCATTTGTTGTGACTCTCTGTGGGCTTCTCATTTACAGAGGGATTGCCAGAGGCATCACACAAGATGAAACGCAAGGATTTGGCACAGCTTATGCCGGATTACGATACCTGGCTATCGGGAAGATTGATCTTCCGTTCATTGAAGGATTCAAACTTCCCGTGCCTTTTCTGATTATGCTCGGCCTGGCACTGATTGCTGCGTTCTTTTTGAACAAAACGATTTTTGGCCGCTATCTGAAAGCAATTGGTAATAACGAAGTCGCCGCTCGCTATTCGGGGATTAAAACGGATCGTGTGGTCATTATGGCTTATGTTATCTGTTCTTTTCTGGCGGGAGTGGGTGGGGTCTTATTTGCCCTCGATATCAACTCGGTACAACCTGAGGGAATCGGTAATTTTTATGAATTATACGCCATTGCAGCAGCCGTTTTAGGAGGCTGTAGTATTCGGGGAGGGGAAGGATCGATTTTAGGCGTCATCATTGGTGCCGCATTAATGCGAGTTCTCCGTAATTCCATTACGATGTTAGGGATTCCCTCCCAATTGGAATTTGCTATCATTGGAGTCGTGATATTAATCGGAGTGATCACCGATGAGCTTGTGAAGAACTACGCTCAAAAACGCAGAGCGCTCCAGCAAGCCAAACAGACCTCCGGATAGTTTCTTTCAGTAGTTAGTGGAAAACCAGATATGATTACTTACGAATATTTTTGCGAAACCAACGGCAAAACGATTGAAGTCAGTCACAAAATGCAAGAATCCATCAAAACTTGGGGAGAGCTTTGCCAAAAAGCTGAGATCGCTTTAGAAGACACTTCCGCATCGGCCCCCGTCGAACGATTAATTTCGGGAGGGCTCTTATTTAAAGGTGAAAGTTCCAGCAAAAAGTCGGAACTCCCCATTGCTGACCCTGGTTGCGGGCGCTCAAACTGCTGTCGCCACTGAATCAAGTCTTGTCCTGATCACTTAGCGACTCATTCACACTTCTATTGTTTTAAAGGTCTATTGTGTCTGTTTTCTGTATCAAAAATGGAACGATCTATGATCCCGCAAACGACGTCAATGGGGAAGTGCGCGACCTGTGGATCCAAGATGGAAAGATCATTTCGAGACCAAAAGATGCAAATTCTTATTCGGGAAAAACTCTGGACGCCACCGGTTATGTAGTAATGCCCGGTGGTATTGACATGCACTGCCATATCGCCGGTCCCAAAGTGAATGCGGGCCGCAAAATGACGCCCGAAATGAAACGCAAGGCACCGCCCATCTACCGAAGCGAACATACGCGTTCTGGAACGGGTGGGGTTGTTCCCAGTACGTTTGCCACAGGATATCTGTTCGCGAGTATCGGCTATACGACGGCCATGGATGCAGCAATTCCCGGCCTCCACGCACGGCACGCTCATGAAGAGCTGCAGGACACACCGATTCTCGACAAAGGTTTTTACTTATTGTTCGGGAACAACCATTTCGTAATGAAACATTTGCGAAACCAGGATCAAAATGCACTCGACGCCTATTGTGCCTGGCTCCTGGAATCAGCAAAAGGTTATACAATCAAAATTGTGAATCCCGGAGGAGTTGAAGACTGGAAGCAGATCAGCCGTAAGTCGATTAAGGAACTGGATTCAAAAGTACATAATTTTGGAGTGACGCCACGACAAATTGTACGTGGGCTGGCTGGAACCGCAGACCGCTTGAAGCTACCGCACTCTGTACATATTCACTGTAATAATCTGGGAATTCCCGGAAACTGGGAAACCACTTTAAAGACAATGGAATCTCTGGAAGGGCATCGGGGGCATCTCGCACATGTTCAATTTCATTCGTATGATGGCGACCCTAATGATCCCACGAGTTTTTCGTCCGCTACACAAAAACTTGTAGACTATGTCCATTCTCATGAAAACATTACGGTCGACGTTGGACACATCAATCCTGGCACAACACTTTCGATGACTGGTGATACCCCATTCAGTCAGTTTCTGCATAATATTAACAAGAATAAATGGTATACTGCAGATTGTGAACTGGAAAGCAGTTGCGGAGTCATCCCAATTGAGTATCGACCTCAGAGAAGTTTGATTCATGCCGTGCAATGGGCCATTGCTTTAGAATGGTATCTGCTGATGGAAGATCCCTGGCGCGTGATTATGACCAGTGATCATCCCAATGGTGGCGCCTTTTATCATTATCCAGAAATTATTTATTTGCTGATGGATAAAAATTTTCGTCAGGAATTTCTCTCTAAGATGCCTGAAGAAATTCGCAAGCGAAGTGTCCTTGCAGATCTTCAGCGAGAATACTCGTTATATGAAATCGCTATTATTACCCGTGCGGCTCCAGCTCGCGTGTTGGGAATGAAAGACAAGGGACACCTCGGCGTGGGGGCACACGCTGATATTACCATCTATGCACCACAACAAAATCGTCAGGAAATGTTTGAACGTCCTCGCTGGGTCTTCAAGGATGGCCTACCCGTTGTCGAAGATGGAGAAATCCAGGCGCATGAATTTGGCAGAACCTATTATGCCGCCCCTGAATTCGATCGAGAATTTTTGCCACATATCGAAGATTGGTTTAACGATAACTATACCATTCGCTTTGGCAACTATCACATCGAAAAACATGATATTCCTCAAGCAGAGGAAGTTACTTGTAAACTGCCTTAACTGACTCGAGTATAGAAAGGAAGATGAATATGAGTTGGGATCAAATTGTTCACAAGCACTACCCGGACGCACTTACTTGCTCACAGGCTGTGGATGAGAATATTAAGTTTCTTGAAGATGAGCTAGGTGGCGACAGAACAAGAACGTTATTAGCAAAATCCCGTTGTGCAGATGACTTGGTTTCGACCAGAAAAACCTTCAGTGAATACTTGAGCGATCCTTTTCAACTGGGAGGCCTGGCAGGGTTTCCTTTCACGGGCAGAACAGGCATGACCGCATATTCCCATCATATTCCCGATGGAGGAACCGCATTTATCTTATATGGTCCCCACATCGGAGTTACTGCGGACGGAGATATTGGAAAAGTCCTACGCCCTGGGCAATCCAGATGTACCACCGCCTGTGGTGCATTGGTCGGTGCTGTTAGCATATTAGAAAGTGGTAATTCGGTAGAAAGCTCCAATGACGACTTTCAGCTACCCCAAATCGTCAAAATGCTGACGTCTTCCCGAGATCGAATTTTGGCCGCTGACTCTCCTATCAAGGAAGCCACCCAGGTCAGTTATGAAATCATTCAGGATCAAGTCGATCAAATTATCGATGCAACGATTAAGGAATTCTCCTGTAAACAAATAGTGTTGCTGGGAAGTATTCGTATCAATACAGATGCTGGATTTGAAGACTACATGACCATCGAGAGCAGGAAACACATCGACCTGTAATCGAATTTTGCTCTTGAATCCCCTTATTATCGAGAAAGAAAGTCCGTGTCAAATTTAGCTGTTGCTAAAATAGGAATCGTAACGGTTTCCGATCGTGCCAGTCGAGGTGAGTATGAAGATCGAGGAGGCCCTTCGATTCAGAGCTATCTTTCGGAAATTCTGACCAGCGAATGGAAACCCGTAGCACGAGTCATTCCCGATGAGCTTTCTACGATCACGGAAACTCTGAAAGAACTCTGTGACCAGGAACAATGTTGTCTGGTCGTCACAACAGGTGGGACAGGACCTGCCAAACGAGATATCACTCCCGAAGCAACATTGGCGGTGGCAGAGAAAGAAATGCCGGGATTCGGTGAATTAATGCGTAAGGTTTCTCTGGAAAAAGTCGCAACTGCCATTCTTTCCCGGCAAACAGCCGTCATTCGTGGAGGAACATTGATCGTCAATCTACCAGGGCAACCCAAGGCGATACAGGAGTGTCTGGACGCGGTTTTTCCTGCAATACCGTACTGTATCGACTTGCTTGAAGGCCCATTTTTGAAAACCAATGAAAAACGACTTGTTGCATTCCGTCCCAAAAAGAAATAAACACAGCAAAACAGGAGCAGTAATTTGTATTACTGCTCCTGTTCGATTTTTTGGAAGTGAGTTTAGTTTTTAATCAAACTGGTACATTTTCCTCAATGGCTTCCAGTTGAATCGGCTTTATATCAAATTTGGGATTCTGCCCCAGGAAACGCGCTGGATTATTATGGAAGATTTCAATCGCATCCTGCACTGAGTATCCTCTGGCACGGAATTGCACAACACATTGCTGCAGAGTGAAGGGATCACTCGGTCCCCAGTCAGCAGATGAGTTGACTAAAATCCGCTCGTGCCCATACATTTCAAGCATATCAACGGCTCGTTTGGGAGAGCACTTTGTGATGGGGTACAGAGTAAACCCAACCCAATATCCTGCCTCCAAAGGTTCGCGAATTGTATGCTCTTCAACATGATCAATCCAAACCCGTTCCGGGTTCACGTTCATGTGCGATAAAACTTCTAGGGTGCGTTTTGTACCACGCACTTTATCTTGCAGGTGAGGGGTATGAATCAAAATCAGTTGATCATACTTAATGGCCTGCTCGACCTGAGCTTCGAAGATCTCTTCTTCATTTTTGGTCGTTTTATGAAAGCCGATTTCTCCGACACCCAGCACAGTCGGTTTTTTGTAGAACTCTGGCATGTGCTTTATCACTTCGTGACTAAGCTTAGGATTTTCTGCTTCTTTGGGATTCACAGCAACCCAACAATAATGCTTTATCCCATACTCGGCCGCACGTGTTGGTTCAAATTCGCTAATCTGATGAAAGTAATCAATAAATGTTTCTGGATATAAGCGGTCAAAACCAGCCCAGAACGCAGGCTCGGCAACGGCGACAACGCCAGACATCGCCATACGTTCGTAATCTTGTGCTGTACGTGCAATGGCATGATAATGTGGTTGAATAATTTGCATGATCGTCTCACTGAAATATCAAGTATAAGCTGTCGGGAAAGGATTTTTAAGTTTTAGCCCAGATCAGAAAAGAGCAATAATAAGCGCTCTGACCGATTGGGAAGATGACTCTCCTCACTCAAAGTACGAATTGCTTGATTTAATAATTCCAGTCGGGAATCATTCAAATCGCCTGTCCCTCCCTCGTGATCATGGGCACGGTCAATGCGATCCAAAGCCGCGGCAAGTTCCAGGAGAGCACAGCGGGCTTCGAGATACTCTCGATCCAAAACCTGTAAAGCTGTTTGCATCATTAAAACCTTTCGGATTGTTCCGTTTAGAAAAGCTCCATCATGAAATAACTATATCCATTTTTATTATATACCTTACATCGGCACTTCCTACTGTCTCAACTGAATTCAACTCAAATTCAACCAACTCGTAACAGAAATTCAGTATAAATGAACTAGTTGTACTAGCTAAATAAAGAAAAATCAGGGAGATAGTGGACCAATCGTGTTTTTGACTGAAACACCTATGTATTCAGGAGATGGATCAAAATACTTCGGATTATTCGGAGCCAATTCGCAGGACATGAGGTCCTTAGCCGATCTAGCAGTTCTGCTTCGGCTAGCTGACCAAAAGCAAGTTCATGAATTGCCGAATAGAAGAAGTTTCACTTGGTTCTTCGCTATGGATTTGCAACATCTTTACTTTTTCGAAGTATCCAGCGCTATAGAATGTTGTGTTAGAAACTGTTCCAGTTGATTTAGTTGCCGTTGCATTTCAGAGATGTAGTCTCCTTGGGTGGGTTTGACTGTCAGTGGGTCAAAAACAATCGAGGCCACACCTCGTTGCTGTAATTCCTTGACCAGTTTTTCGTCGGGCTTCTGTTCCCACAACATAAATGGAATCTGATGCTCTTCTTGAACCGTTTTTAGTTTTTTCCAATCATTATCGTCAGGACTTAAATGTTTCTTCCAATGCAAATGATGCACTGACCAATCAGTACGCCGAGCCAGATATTGATAAACGGGACGTTGAGAAAACCATTGAAGACCAGCATATTTAGTTTTAAGCTGATCCAGTTTTTGTTTTAAAACTTCTAGAGAATCCTTAAGTTTCTTCAAGTTGACTGTGACTGTCTTTTTCTCTTGAGGAAACAACACCATCAGCTTTTGGGCAACCGCTTCTGCCTGTTTGATCATTAAAGCGGGATCTAGCCAGAAAAAAGCCACAGTTCCCGCATGAGAATGCGCCCCCTTAGTGCCATGGCTGTGCACTTCAAAATCAGAAACAGTAATTAGTGAGTCTTTCAAATAAAGTGACGTTCTCAATACCTTGGAACGAGGAAGCGATAATTTTTTCACCCAGTCAGCAAAGTCAGCACCATTGGTAATAATTAAATCTGACTCCTGAATTGTCTGAATCATGGCATCATTGGGTAACCATGTTTCAGGATCGGCGCCAGACGGAACAGGATTAATAACCCTGATTTCAGGACCGACAAGAAATTCGACAATAAATTCGAGAGGATAATTCACTACGACAACTACAGGAGTCTGCTTATTTCTTGCGTTATTGTTTTCCCGCTGGGTATCTTGCTGACATGCACATGACATCATCAAGAAAAATAAAACGACAAATAGATAAATATGTTGCATAATCTAAATCACTAAAAAAACAAAAAACGCATCACTTGCGATGCATACATTTGAAACACAATAGCAACCATCAGAACCAACACCAAACTGGCTCCCACGATGAAGAGGACTTCTGTGAATTGTAATTTCCAGATAGTCGCTCGACTGCACCCCAATTGGAACATCGTTTGTCGTTCTCGTTTTCGAAGGCGCAAAGAAAGTAGAAAAACCAGAGCCAGTAATAAAGTCGTTGAAATTGCAACCAATAACGTATTCACGTCAAACAGCTTTTTGACGCGAAACACCATCGCTAACAATTCATCGACAATGACGATTGGGCGGATAAGTTGAAGCGTCGATTGTTCTACGTCATACATTCCAAGTAGTAGGACTTCCGATTTTTCATCAAACGGAACCACAATGATCGATGAAATTGGAAATGTCTCTGCTTGACCATGAAAATGAAACGATGCCAGATTTTCTTCCGTCACTTCATTGAATTGTGGAACGGCCGCATTGGCAACTGTTCGCTGAGGATCCCGTTTTAACAAAAGGTCTTTATCTGTCTCCACATTGATCTTCTGATGGCCATGACCGATGCCTGCGATAATCCATTCAGTCTTTAAATCCACAAATACGGCGTCATCGTCTGGAGAGTTTGATTCTTCCAACACACCCACCACAAGCATTTTCAATGGATAATTTCCGGAAAGGTCAAACACATTCAGAGGGTCCGACATAAGTCGATCACCAGGTTTTAGTTGTAGTTTTTCTGCTACATTGGCGCCGATTACACAGTCTCCCAGACGTTTCAGGCTGGTTCCCTCTGCAACTGATAGATCTCGAAACTCGAAATAATCTAATGTGGTCCCTATAATTTGGGATCCTTGAGCCGTGAAGCGAACGGCCAGTGGAATTGGCAATGCATAGCCAGTTTGTTCAATGAATTCCACTTCTTTCATCGAGATGGACTCTAGTTTTCCCTGACTGAAATATATTGACTCCAGTACCAGATCAAACCGGCTCCCTTTGGCTCCCGCAATCAATGGAGTGGAGCGTGCCCTGAAATGCAGTTCTTGTTCAAATTGAGTGATGCCAAATTGTAATACAACCGGTAATAAGAGAGACAGAGTCACACACAAAATCAGAGTGATCGTTTTGAATTTGTTATAGAGTAAATAACGTACCGTCAACCTGAAAATACCATTCATACCGTTTCCACCATCTCATGAAAACGTTCGGTATCAACAGTACGCTCAAATCGATCCAGGAGACTGTCATCATGCGTCACCATGATCAAAGTGGCGTTTGTACGCGTGGCATGCTCAAGCAGTAAGTCTCGTATCAACTGTTTATTGGCCCGATCAAGATTACCTGTAGGTTCATCTGCTAATAATATTTGAGGCTGAGGTAATAACGCGCGGCAAATCGCAACCCGCTGTCGCTCACCTTGGGAAATTTGATCGATGCGAGAGTTAAAATACTGATCGACCTGCATGGAAGCTGCGAGCTCCTGTGCACGCTCATGCACGCCTTCATCCAACAGTAATGCACTATTGATAAAATAAGGAAGCAGGATATTTTCACGTACATTCAGGTAATCGATTAATTCAAATTCCTGAAAGACAAAACCAATTTGAGAAATACGATAAGCACGACGCTGATGATCATTCAACGTTTTCAGATCCATTCCATAGGAGACTATGGCCCCCTGATCTGGAATCAAAATTCCTGAAATCAAGTTCAATAGAGTCGTTTTCCCACATCCACTCGGGCCAATGACCGCAACTTTCTCAGCCGCCTGAATGACCAACTCAGGAATGTGTAATCGAAATTTCGACTGAGGATAACTGAATTTCAGTTGGTGTATCTCGATCATGACGAACTCGAATTTGCTGACTTCGTTTCGGACTGATTATTCTCAGATTGATCGGTCTCTCCCGGATCTACTTCCCTCAGACTTGTTTGAAATCGCAAACGCTGTTCATCGAGTAGGTTCATACCAGTCAGCTTCCAGTTACCTTCAATTGGCTCAAGGTAAAAAACTGCCTGATACTGATTCGTGCGAGTATGAATGTGTCCCCAATGCTCAACAGTACCTTCGACCGTCCAGGTAGACTGAACTGCGAAGCTACGTTCATCCTGCGTGATCTGATCTTGTGAATCAAAAAGTGTCTCGGGATTCACGGTCTCCCAATTCACATCAGTCACTCGAGAAATCGCACCGCCTTGTTCTTGCATTTTCAAACTCTGATTAATTTGACGATAGAGTGTTTCTAAAAAAGCACCATCGGCACTTTTGGCCAATGCATCATAGATATCACTGTCTGTATGATAATCAAATGCTCGATAAATGTTTTTATGAAGTGTTTTAAAAACAGCTTCTGCTTTGTCGGTTGCCACTTTGGGAATCGGTTCCATCGGACTCGCAAATGTCACTCGTGTTAGTGGCCAACACAAAAGACCAGCTACCAATAAGATAACGACAGCCGCTAATCTCTTTTTGTATGATTCTTTTTTTCCAAAAAGGCTTATGCTCAAAATAAAACCTAATAGCAAACATCCTGAACTGACAAGAGGAACAGACCAAACAGAACGGGGTTGTAAACTGACTTCAACCGGATTCACTTCCAAACTAACCTTGTGCCCGGGATTCTCCCATTCAAAGATACTATTCCGCTCTAATTTCGAAAATACGGGTCGGTAAGACTGATCAAAGGCAAAACAAACAGATTCCACACTCCAGACACTACGGTTAAACATATCCCAGGTTACTTTAACTTTATCGGGTGTCCCTTTGGTGCTATATGACAGAATAATTCCCACTCGGGCATTGGCTGTACTCACCCGTTTTTTTTCTGCTGGCTTTGCAAAGTCTTTGAAATCAAGGCCATAGAAATCAAGCCGAGAGATTACTGGCTTCACTGCAATTCCATCAATCTCAATTGGATTTGCCTTAGCGAAAAATTGCTCGATAGATTCCCGCGACGCTTCCTGCTCTGCGACAGACAGAAAATCAGCCTCTTTTCGATCTATTGAAAAGAACGATTCCAATGTTGCCAGGGGAATTAAAATTTCGTGTCTTACTTCAAAGTCTTCGATATACAGAAAGGAATAAATTGTTCCATAACTGGTAATTCCTAAAGTTTCTTCGCGGCGCTCTTTGAGCCACTTCTGCCAGGCTTCTTCGGAAGCATCTGGAGCCAATGGTGGATGATCCCAATTAAAGCGAATGGTCTGTGGCTCTCGAGGTTTCATAGAGACAGCGTAAGGAGTTTCCGAACCTTCCTGTTTCAGATTAAATTGCACCATTGCTGGAAAACCGGCGTTTGAATCGACAAGCTGTTGACTGAACGTGAGAAATTCGGGGGGAGAAGCGAGTTTATACTCAATCTGAAAAACAAGTGTGAATAACATCAAATCGCTCATCGCGACACCTTGTGGTTTGATTGAGGAATCGTCCACAGAAACGACTTTTCCAATCAGCTTTTCTCCGTTGATATCTCGCACATGCAGGCGATCTAAGAGAAATTGTTTGTGTTTTTCAATGGCTTTCTTAATTTTCTCTGTCGAAATAATATTCTCTTTGTCTGGTTCCAGTTTCTGAAAAAAATAGAGATCTTCAACATAGATCTGCATCGAAACCACGACTTTCTCACTCGTAACGTAGACATTTTCCTGACTGACTGATATGGGATGTGCTTCACTAACCACAGGAAAAAACAGACCTGTCGAAACGATGAAACAGGACAAAATAATCAGACGGGGTCGAAATCTCGGAATAGAACGACGAACAGCTAATGCTTGCAATTCATAAAGTGAGGTTTTAGCTGGTTGATTCATATTAAGATTTTGAGCTAGGAAAACACGGACCAAACTGGCAGGAGAGTCATAAACAGGCAGGATTCCTCACATTTCTATACTATTTGATCGTACCGATAAACTGTATAGAATTGCAATCGAGGTCCGCTTATAAGACACTACGAATAATGAATTCATGATGATTGAGAAAAAAGGGCATCCCATGGAAGAAAGTACAAACTCAACGTCGTCGGAAACTGAGCCTTCGAAAGAAGTTACCGTCGAAACAACTCCCATCATCAAACCCGGACTCTTTAAACGGAGTGTTCTCTGGTTTCTGGCTTTTTTATTAGCTGCTTCCGCGATGATTTATCAGCGGGCAACGGGCCCCACATACCCTGTGAAAATCCAAGTGGCAGATGGAATCACAGCGAAACTCATTCGTACACATGAATCTACAGCTGATGCGATCGTCGAACTACCGGCTCCGGGCAACAAAGAGGACAAGCCTTCCGCTAGTCTGTACTATAAACGATACCGGACTTCTGATGAATTTACCTCAGTCCCAATGAAGGCCGTTGAGAAAGATTCTCATTACATACTTGAGGGTGCTCTGCCCAAACAGCCTGCGGCTGGCAAGCTGGAATACTATATTAATGCGACGATTGAAGGTCAAAAACGTCGTTTTCCAGATCAAGCAGATGAATATATTCTCATTCGATTTAAGGATCCTGTTCCAGATGGCGTTTTGTTTCCCCATGTCACGTTAATGATTTTTTCGATTTTGTTAGGAATGCGATCAGGACTCGCCGCGTTATTTGCTCCGTACAATATGCGTCAACTAGCCTGGGTTACCTTATGTGGTATGACTGTAGGAGGCATGATTCTAGGACCTCTTGTCCAAAAATATGCCTTTGGGGAATACTGGACTGGATTTCCATTAGGCGGTGACTGGACCGATAATAAAATGCTCTTCATGTTTCTGGCCTGGGTCTTTGCCTGCTCAGTCATTGGCTTAAATCCATACAAAAAAACAACAGCAGTGGGACGAACTGTCGTGTTCGTGGCAGCGATTGTGATGACGGTCTGTTATCTCATTCCCCATAGTATGGGAGGCAGCGAGTTGGACTACAGTCAGGTCGATCAGGGAATTGATCCGAGTGAAGCAATCAAGACAGGTCGACAATGAACGCCGCTCAAGTTCATCTATTAACGGTACACATACCCGTTATTGGCTGCTGGGGGCTGTCAATCCTCTTTATTCTGGCACAATATCTTCGAGATGACAGACTGTTCAAAATCAGCAGTTGGCTTTTCTTGACACTTTTATTAGCGGCCACCATCGCATACTTCTCAGGACCTCCCGCTTATGACCTTCTGAAAGACAGTTATAGTGTCTCGAAAGAGACTGTCGAATTTCATGCGATTCTGGCTCGTTCCGGTCTGCTGGCAATGGTAGTGTTGTCGATGGTAGTCGGTAATGCCTTGGTACAGGGATTTCAGGGAGAAAAAGTCCCTGGCTGGCAAAGATGGGGCATTTTGATAAGTATGCTACTACTTTCCATTTTTTGGGGAGCAGTCGCTCACTGGGGAGGTTTGATTCGACATCCAGAGATTCAGTATTCGGTATCAAAATCGATGGAAGAACCAGAACATCAACAAGCTACTGAATAATCTCTTATTTCACGATCTCTGTCCCAATTCCCTTATCAGAATAAATTTCCAACAGGATAGAATGAGGGAGTCGTGCGTCAACAATATGGACTTTCCCAACGCCACTTGCCAACGCTTCCAGTGCCGCATCTACTTTAGGGACCATACCGGAATCGATCGTTCCGTCTGCAATTAATGATCGACAGCGTTCAGTTTCCAGATGCGAAACTAATGTCTGTGGATCATTTTTATCGAGAAAGATTCCTGGCACATCACTTAGAAACACCAGCTTTTCCGCCTTTAGAATCCGCGCTAACGCTGCTGCAGCCGTATCCGCGTTCACGTTCAGTTTTTGGCCTGATTTATCGAGTGCGACCGAGGGAATGACAGGTATTGCATCTGACTCACAAACTTCTGCTAACAGGCTTTCATCTACGTCAGTTACATGACCAACAAGTCCCAAATCGATCAATGAACCATCCTCAGCCTGAAGCGTTAATTGTTCACCCTGAAGACAGTTACGCGTTCCAAAATGAAGTGATTCTGCTTTCGCTCCTTGAGATTTGATCTCTTGAGCCAATGATTCACTGATCTGGTTGGCAAGCACGTTGGTGGCGATTTCCAATGTTTTTTCATCGGTATAACGCCGTCCATGCACAAATCGCGATTCGATTCCCGCTGAATTCATTGCCTGACTGATGGCTTTCCCACCGCCGTGAACAAGAATAGGATGCATCCCCACTGTTCTCATAAAGATTACATCAGTCAAAAAACTTTTGACAGCTGCTTCTTCTTCAAGGGCACTTCCTCCCAGCTTAATTACAACATAACGTCCACGGAATCTTCGAATCCAACTTAATGCTTCGATTAATACAGCAGCTTTACGAACAGCGTCTTCCACTATGAATCTTTCATTTTTTGGTAGAAACTTTAAAGTCAATCTCGATTATTGAAATCATTAAATCTGGGATAAATCGCTCCAGATTTGAAAATGTATATTTCAAAAACTCATTGTAAGCGCCCTCCCTGAACTGTCAAACGAGTGGTTCTAATACCCCTTTAATTATACTTTCACCGAAGATCTCAGTTTTTTTCTCACGAATTCGTATATTTGGCTCAACTTCAATTCCAAATGCCTCAAAACAGGAATTCAGCAACAATTTGACCTGTCGATCTGTCATAACCCAACTTAAATCGCCTCCCCCACAGGCAATAAAATCGGACTGACCTCTACGGCCCCGGCATATAGTGGGAATGGTGCGACAGTCCGCTTCGGTAATTTTGCACTCACATACATCAGATGCAATCCATCTACTGAGAACCAGAGAATTGGTGTGTGGTATTTCAGGGGAATCCCCCGATACTTAACTCTACATAACAAGGTAGAACTCACTCGCCCCATTACATTACTTTACAACCACTAAGAGACTTTAAAGATTGAGATGGAGATACTAAGTTGGCCCATTCACACTTGCCGATTCAACACCTGATGAAACAAATGGAACACTATTCCTCAGAACAGATGAACTTAAACTGTCGTCCTGCCTGGCTCAATAGCTTTGTTGACGAAGTTGCAGAAATTTTCAATCCATTAGAAGAAGTCGGACGAGTTGGCTTCGACTGTCAGTTCACCGAAGAATACTGGGAAGTGGGCCTCTTCCTGGGAAGCACGGAGATTGTTGGTGGACAATGTGACGGTCAACATGTTGCTGCCAGCTTTCAATTCGACTTATTGCAACTTCTCGACCGATTTGAATCAGTTAACCGATTTCATTTTAATTATCTGGAAGAGGCAGAGGCAATCGATGCCTGCGATCCATCGTCCGCCTATATTACAGTTGAAGGACATCTCGCTGACCTGGAGCTGGTACGTTTGAACGTGTATGCTACTCCTCCAACCGAGGCAGGACCAGGATTTCGCAAATCTCATAATGGCACAATAGACACCGTTTGATCCCCACTCACAGTGTACGATCTAACGTAACCTACATGGCCTGCTTCGTGGTACAGCTTTCCCTCACTTTTCCAGCTCAGCTCCGATTCGCCACAAAACGCGGATCGGAGCTGGATTCGCATTGATAGTAATATCTATAAAACAACCGCTGCCCGAATTCATTAAAACATAAATTTCAGAGTGGTTGATCTGCCGTTGCGATTTTCCCATCGCGTAGTCTGAGAATATGATCAGTTTCTCGAATATAACGTTCGTCGTGCGTTACAATGACCACAGTGGTCTTATATTGCTCACTCATATCTCGCAAACAATGGAAAATTTCTTCGCCTGTTTTCGTATCTAGCTCGCCCGTTGGTTCGTCTGCGAGGATAAGTAGGGGCCGCTTTAATAAAGCACGTGCAATCGCCACTCGTTGTTGCTCTCCGCCTGACAACTGGCTGGGACGATGTGTGATGCGGTGCCCTAACCCAACTTGTTCCAGTAATTCTTTCGCTTCTTTCTTCTGCTCAACAGAAACTCCCAACGGTAAATAGGGAGCCAGAACGTTCTCCAGAGCATTGAGATTTTTTAACAGATTAAAATTCTGAAAGACAAAACCAACCTTTTCACGGCGATATGTATCACGTTCGTTATTGTTTAATGTAGATAGAGCCCGATTTTGCACAAAGATCTCGCCTGCAGAAGGTACATCAAGCGCCCCCAACAAATAAAGCAAGGTACTTTTACCACTTCCGGATGGGCCCAATATAAATGAAAATCTCTGACCGGGAAAAAGACAGCTGACCCTCTGCAGTGCATGTACTTCAGTCTCACCACTCTGATGAATTTTCGATACATCACGTACTTCAATCATAAAACTGTCACTTTCTCCAAAGATTTCAGATTTGACATTCTCAGAATTCTTAACCACGACGGATGGCATCAATGGGAGTCATGCGAGTGGTCCACCAGGCAGGATACAATCCACCTAAAACTCCCAGTAGAGTACTAAATAGAACTCCAAATAACAGTAAACCTGGGCTGGCATAAAGATGAATCTGATTTGCAAAATTCCAGTTTACAATCGAAATTGCCACGAGCCCTAAAATGCCTCCAAGAATACCACCCAAGACACCAAGTAAGGAGCTTTCAGCTGTAATCAATAGCATCACATCCCGATTAGACCATCCGTTTGCTTTCAGAATTCCAAAGTCTACAATTCGTTCCATGACACTCATTAACATTGTGTTGATGATGCTCAGCATGGCAATCAAAACGCCAATGCCCGTCATTAAACTGAGAAAGATATCCAAATCAGCAGTGAACGTTTCCAATCGTTCCCCCCAATCTGCAGCAGCCCTCACTTCTAACGCGCTTTCTTCTTGATCAGATTCTGTCAATGTTTTATCAGGATCATTTTTCGTTTTTTTTCCTGCTTTGATATTGGTAATGCCTGGTGAAGAATTTTGGTCTGAAATCCCCTTCAAACTCTGGTCAATGGCATCCACAAAATTTTTAAGAATGTTGGACTGTGAAGTATTGGCAAGTGCTAAGGATGCTGGTTGCCAGGAAGCCAATTCACGACCTCGAAAATGACCTTTGATTTGTTTCACAAGCGTATCGTTGTCGACCGCTCCCGATTGTTCGAGATAGAAACAACTCACACTACTGGGATCAAATCGCGTGATATCACGAACCACATCAATGTCCAGGATGATGGCGACATCGAGCAGCAATGAACCACATTCATAAATCCCGACAATTGTCATCTCCTGACCATTAACGCTAATCGTATCACCCACCTGTTTGTCATGCTGTTCAGCAATTTGTCGACTAACAACCGTATTCAGAGTCCCCAGATCTTCCAGAGATAAAAACCGTCCCGCATAAATCGCATCACGATAAACTCCATGTTTTAATTGCAATCGTGAAGAAAGCTCGGTCCCAAATAAAAACCGAGGAGGACTGATAACAGGTTTATCTTCAATCATATTAACTCGAGACCAGATTTCAGGATTTACAATCGCGATTCCTGAAATCTGGTTGATTTCTTCTCCCCATGACCGTGGAATTCTTGAGAATAATGGGATTGGCGCTCCAGGCTGCATGGCCACAATTCCCTTAATTCTGCCAAAAGTCTGGGAAACAGTCTCTTCCAGTCCTCCTGCAATAGAAAACAATCCTACCATGCCTGCAATAGCAATCGTCAATCCCATTAAACATAACAATGAACGAACTGAGCGGCTCAGAAGATTGCGTATCGCGAATTTTAGCATTTAGGCTGTTTCCCAATCAGTTGAGTCAATCTGGTCTAATAAAAAAAGTGAAGTATTCTCATTCTAGGCTGATAACATCCAGCAAAGAATCCATTTGTTTCGTAATCTCGAAATAAAAGACATGATTATAGAGAGTTATAATTGCACTAACTTGAAAACCAGTTAATTTCAAACGTAGAATGCTTCCAATTGGAAAGCTGACTTTGAAATATGGAAGAGCAACTAAACTCTGACAATTTTTGTTTTTATTGCTTGAGTTTTATCGCCCATCAGAACGCGCTTGTTGTTTTCAGCTTGCCTGACATTTTAAAAACATATTTTATGATTTGACGCTTAATACAAAAAACGAACTTTGAATCCATGAACAAACGCGATTATTACGATATCCTGGAAATTTCTCGAAGCGCGAGCGCAGATGAAATTAAAAAGGCGTATCGGAAACTATCCAGAAAATATCACCCTGATATGGCTCCTGATGATAAATCAGCAGATCAGAAATTTAAAGAGGTACAAGAAGCATATGATGTCTTGCGTGATGAGGCGAAGCGCAAGCAATATGATCAATTTGGCCACTCATTTCAACAGGCAGGACCAGGGGGAGGTTATTATCAATCTGGAGGAGCAGGTCCAGTCGATCTGGATGACCTGTTCGGTGGAGGTGGTATTGATTTGGGCGACTTGTTCGGAGGTGCATTTCGAGGCGGAAAGCGCGCACAACCACGTCCACAAAAAGGAGAATCAAAACGCCTGCATATTGAAATTCCCTTTCATCTGGCTGCTGTCGGAGGAGAGCACGAGATCAGTCTTCAAAAAGGGGGGGCTTCTGAGCGGCTGACAGTCAAAATTCCACCAGGTGTGGACAATGGATCGGTCGTCAGGCTCAGTGGTCAGGGAAACCCTGGAATTCATGGAGGACCGGCAGGAGATTTATTAATTACTATCAAGGTAGGCAACCACCCTTACTTCAAAAGGGAAGGTAGTAATCTGATTTTGGAAGTACCAATTACCCTCAGTGAAGCAGCTCTAGGCTCCAAAGTTGACGTCCCCACACTTTCCGAAGGTGAAGTCACAGTCACAATTCCACCAGGAACATCGAGTGGAGCAAAATTACGCCTGCGTGAAAAAGGTATTCTTGACCAGAAATTAAAAAAAACGGGTGATCAAATCTGCTCGATAAAAATAGTCGCTCCTAAAAGTCTCAGTGATCAAGCACATAGCCTCTATGAGCAACTAAAGCAATTGGATGAAGAAAATCCACGGTCGAAAGCATGGTGAAGTCAATGCAAATCCATCTTATCTTTAAAAGCAGTCTGATTCGATTGCTGGTCATCTACTTAATCTTATTCAATTTCTCCGTCAATCAATTACAGGCTCAAAATACAGAAGCGGGGTCGGTCACATCTGATTCCAAGACGCTCACAGATTCTGATTCAGATCTGGATCATGCAAATCAAGATTCGGAAGAAAAAAAAGATGAGCGGCCTCGTGAGTTAGGAGTCATGTTAATCATCGTATGGCTAATATTGGGAACAGGTGTAGGAATTCTTATCTTTACCTCTCTATTTGGCCATTCAGTACGCAGTATGGTCAGACGACCTTATCCAACACAATCTGATTCTGAACAGCAATCTTCATTAGCTCCAGCTTCTGATGAAAATGATGAATCGAACCCGATAGAAGACGAGTCAAAACTATAAATGGTTTATATCGCCACTCTGGGAGGCATCGTTCTCTGTGAATCAATTTGATTTTCCAAGAGCAGACAGGATTCGCAGCCAGCAGGAATTTGCAGATGTCTACTCAGCAAGACAGAGAGCAGGCGACAAATATTTATTAATATTTGCCATCACAAATCAACTCGAACGATGTAGACTAGGTGTCAGTGTTTCCAAAAAAAACGGAAATGCAATCATGCGTGCGAGAAAGAAAAGAATGATTCGGGAAGCATTTCGACTGGTACAACATCAACTTCCGAAAGGATTGGACCTGATTGTTATCCCACGTCCTGAGGTTGAGGCAAATTTAAAGCAGTATCAGCACTCATTGAAACAACTCACGCAAAAACTTTATCGACGACTGGAGCATAAGCAAAGCGGATGAAACGGATGGCTTTGCAAATTGCCCACTTGCTGTATCAGACCCCCAGTTTGATCCTGATAGGCCTGGTTCGACTTTATCAGATGACGTTAAGCCATTTCATCGGAGGACAATGTCGATTTCACCCAACTTGCAGTGAATATTTCATTCAGGCAGTTAGGAAATATGGAGCCGTAAAAGGAGCTTTTAAAGGCATCTTACGTATTTGTCGATGCCATCCCTTTCATCCAGGCGGATTCGACCCTCCCTAAGCTTCTTCTAGTTTAGTAGCTACTTCTGGGAGTAATGATCACAGGTGAATCATTCAAGGTTTCCGAAGCCATGGGTTTTTGAATCGCTTTCGATCTTTGCATACTGATTTTTCGAATCGGTACCGGCTGCTTTTGAGTCAACACAGCAGGAACGGTTGATTTACCTGATGAGTTCAATGTTTCCTGATTCTCCAAAAAACGAGGAGTAGCCTGAGGTGTTACCAGCTTGATCCGATGATCTGCAGTCTGTTGCTGCATTTTCTGCTTAGAATAGGGCCACCATTCGATTTCATCATCAGTGGTCGAATAATCCTTGGCTGGCTGCTGCTCAAAAGTAGCTGATACCTTCCAGGAATTTTCCCAGTATGTTGTTTCTCCCGGAGGAGGTAATCGAGGGAGATCCTGTTTATCCACTTCAGGTTCTGGAATCACTGGTATTGGCTGGAGGTGATTTGTTTCAGGCTTAAGCGGCAACTCCTGGAAAAAAGGTGTGGATTCAATACAAGAAAGTTCCTCATGCACGATCTCTGATTCTTGAACGATTTCCTGATTGTCAGAAATATTTCGAATCCACTGAGGTGTTTTCATTTTTGACTTTATGATGCTATAGAAACTTTTCACCTTTCCGTTCATCTGTTTCATTTTCTGAGAAACTGACGAATGGTGGGGAACTAAACCCAGGTAGTTCTGAGCGGGTTCTTCTGACTCGCGTATTTCCTCAGAAAATGATGAATCTTCGCTGGATACAAATTGTTGTGAGATTTTTCGAATCCATGAAACATTTTCGTTACTGCCGTTGTCAGGAGTTGGCAGGAGTAAACTTGGCGGAGCCGGTGGTGGAAAGTTATTTTCAACTGGTGCTGGAGCGGGTTCAGGAGGAAATTCATATTGTGAAGGCGATGATATTATTTCGCTATCGGGAATGACATTGTGCTCAACACTAGCATTCGCAGCCTGTTGGTATACTTTCTGTTGAGCATATTGACAGCCATAGATTCCCGTGAAAGTTAGCAAGCAGGCAGACAACGAGACAATTTTTGAATATGGCATTGACATTTTCATTTCCTAATTCCATGTCGTGCATTAGGCACCGTATATAAAATACCACTTTTGAGTTTGACAAAGTAATAAAATGTGGTATGTCACACGAAATAAAAATCGGTCAATTCTGCCGCTCTGTAATATATGAAAGCGATGAATCAGTTAGAATAAGTTCAACAACCATCCGTTTATTCTTGCTAAAACGATTTCTCATAAATGCAAGTGTCGTGATTGATAATTCTGTTTTTCAGCCTCTAACGGTCGTAGTATTTGTAGCTGCTCGCCTGATAGGGAATATCACTAAAAAAACGGCTTTGAAGATTTTTATCAAAACAGTAATCAGTTAAAATTTATCGATTATTCATTTTTGAATGATTGTTATCAAAACGCAGTCCAGATATCTCTACAATTGTTGGAGAAGTCAAGGGTCAAGGAATCGGAATGAAATCTGGTTTTTACTACAATAAAGAGATGGATTTTATATCGTTTTAAAAGTCGGGAGTGCACACATGATAAATATGAAAAAAATTCTCATCCCCACTGACTTCAGTGAATTTGGCGAACAAGCTCTGGTATATGGTTGCGAGTTTGCGAAACAATTTGGTGCTGAGTTACACCTGCTCAATGTAGTCCAGGACGCGGTTGCTATGTTCCCGGAACCAAACATGATGGGAACGTCCATGAATGATCTGGTTGCCGATATGCAGCATTTAGCACAAAAACAATTGGAAGAAATGCCTGATTTTCCTGGAATGGAAGAAATCAAGGTCGTACGTGAAGTTCGAGTAGGTCCCGCGTTTCTGGAAATTATACGTTATGCAAATAAAGCAGAAATCGACTTGATTGTCATTGGAACTCATGGTCGTACCGGCATCAAACACATGCTACTGGGAAGTGTTGCGGAAAAAGTGGTTCGAAAATCGCCTTGCCCTGTACTAACGGTTTCTCACCCAGAACGTGAATTTGTGATGCCCACTTAAATAATTTGCCATAGTCACTTTACTGATAGCCGTATACAATATTCAGGAATCGATGATGGTACCATATATCTCGATTAAAAGTTTTAAGACCTTTCACTGAACTTAAATTTGAGGGAACAATGCCAAAACTGACTGTGGAAAATGTAGGAGAGTTTGATGTGGAAGCAGGTAAGCGACTCGTACTAGCCTTAACCGATGATGCCCATATTGATCAATTACATGCTTGTGGTGGAGCAAGTCGCTGTACGACATGTCGAGTTGAGTTCGTTGAAGGTGAGCCAGGTCAAATGACCGTAGCCGAGAAAAACACTCTTGAAGCCCGTGAAGTATCTGATTGCCGATTAAGTTGTCAAATTCTTTGCGACCATGATATGACTGTCCGTGTTATAAGCCGCCTGGAAGGAAGTGGTCGAGCCGATGCCGGTAACAGACCTAAAGACGATATTGAACCACAACCTGTCGAATGGACTGACAAGTAATTTTTCTTGAAGATTTCTGATGCTCAGTAATGACTGCTCACAATTCAGAACTTCTTCAAATCAATTCTTATCGTTTTTTAAGAATTGATTCTTATTGAGAGAGGGAAAACCTCATGCAAAAAGTTCTGACTTTTCTTTTGGTATTCGGTTGGCTATGCCTCTCTGACGCAGGGATCTTGTCTGCTAAAAATCGGGACCCGAAAGTTCAAAAAGCAATCACCAATGCTTTAGAATACCTGGCAAGAGAACAACGTCGACAGGGATACTGGGAAGCGAATGGCGGTCAGTACCGCGTTGCCATGACCGCACTGGCCGGGAATGCACTTTTGGCAGAAGGCTCTACAACAACGCGTGGAAAATATGCAAAAAACATTAAAAACGCGGTAGATTATCTTCTTGAAATGAGCCAGCCAAATGGATTAATTGGCTATAAGAACGACTATCATTACACCTATGGTCATGGTTATTCGATGGTCTTTTTGTCGCAAGTTTATGGAGAAGAAGAAGACTCAGTGCGACGAAAAGAATTGAAAACAGCACTGATGAAAGCAGTCGGCTTCTGTGCCAGCGCGCAAACGACTCGCGGCGGTTGGGGCTATGTTTCAGCGAAAGATGGGAACGATTTTGACGAAGGCTCAACCTGTATAACACAAGTCCAGGGATTAAGAGCCTGTCGCAATGCGGGTATCCCGGTCGATAAAAAAATTATTGATCGTGCGAAAAAATATATTGCCGACTGCACTACTCCAGAAGGTGGCGTTCAATATAGTATTCGTGGTGGTGGAGCAAGACCTGCCATCACTGCTGCTGCTTGTGCTGCCTTATTTAATGCTGGCGAATATGACTCTGATCAACTGAAAAATATGTTAGAATACAGTCGAAAGAACATTTGGCCCGGTGGTAGTACGAATCGGTATTTTGGTCACTGGCATTACGCGCACTTTTACTATGCTCAGGTGATGTACCGAGGAGATACCAAAAATTGGGAAAAGTATATTAAGGATATTGGCCAGCAAATCATCCGCAAACAATCAGCCTCTGGAGCCTGGATGGAAGGCCATGTTGGTCCCGTTTATACTACTGCGATTAATGCGACCATACTTCAATTGGATAATGGTTACCTACCCATTTACCAGAAGTAATCTCTATCTCGTTACGCATCGCTTAATACTGTTAGATGACTGACGGTTGACTCTGCTAACTTTTGAGGGTTGTAGCCTCCTTCCAGTAAACTGACTACTCTTCCTTCACAGTATTCATTCGCTGTATTCAAAACAATCCTGGTTAATTCTCCAAAATCATCGCTTTCTAATCCCAGTGAGCCAACCGGGTCCTCGCGATGCGCGTCAAAGCCTGCACTGATCAGAATCAATTCCGGACGACATCTCTGGGCAGCATCAATTAACATGCGCTCAAATCGAGAGAAATAGTCATCTCGAGAAACTCCAAAAGAAAGAGGCAGGTTCCAGATTGTACCCAGTCCCTTGCCTACCCCTGTTTCATTTGCTGCACCAGTGCCAGGATAAAATGGAGCACGGTGGACGGAAAAGAAATGAACGTTTTCATCTTCATAGAAAATATCCTGTGTTCCATTACCGTGATGGACATCCCAATCAATAATAAGAACCCGACGCAACTGATATTGTTCTATAGCATGCCGCGCTGCGATAGCAACGTTGTTCAACAAACAAAAACCCATTGCCTGATCTACCAATGCATGATGACCCGGTGGTCGAATTGCACAAAATGCTCTTTGTGTTTGCCCCTCAAGAACTTGCTTTACGGCTTCAAGTGCGCAGCCCGCTGCATGACATGCAACTTCGTAAGAGTGTGATGAAACAATAGTATCTGACTCGATCCTGCCTCCCCCTTCAGTACAGAACTGCTTTATCTCATTCAAGTATTCTGGAGAATGTACAAGCTGTATTTCCTGGATAGTTGCGTTTCTTTGATTATCAATTCTTATTAGATCCGATATTTTTTCTGTTGAGAGAAGGTCGAAAATGTTTTTTAAACGATCCGAACATTCAGGATGGTTACCTGTCTCATGCTGCAAAAAAAAATGACTCTGAAAAAAAACAGTCATGAAAAACCCATTTGAGCTTGAAATAATCAACTTCTATGCTGATACAAATTGATTGTCCCGTATAAAAGGAATAAAAGATTCAGTTTAAACTGAACATTCCAACAACATATTTGTTTCTCAAAAGCAGAGCACTGCAAAAAGAAATTTCTTAATGAAAAGTACCAATCTTTTACAATTCTTCGCTCGAACATAGTATCCAAAAGCGATTCTAAAGTGAAAACCAGTCAGTTAAATCAGATAATTCTTGACAGTTCGTAAGGTAAGGCGATAACTTAAGATAAACAATATCTGAAAATATTAAGATTGACTGAGACAATTATCATTAGAGTAATGAAGATTTTCTTATATCAAATGTGAATTCAGGAGTAATTCCTTGTATCTGCTGATATAAATTGGCATATTTAATTGGTAACAGCCTGATATTTATCGTATTATTATTAGTATATCATCTCCTCATTCCGCATCGTTCGGAACTAGTATTGTGGTCGGTATTTAATCACAGGAAATCTAATCGACTGCCATAGAGTTTTTTGCCTTATTAGTGTAATATTTTTCTTGAATGTTAAGCTCCCTATTGTAGTCGAGAGTACCCCAGACGTTTTCGATATAGAAACGGGGTTCGAGCAGAACGTTGAATGAAGGAACTTTCCGTGCGACAATCCATATGCTCGTCTCAGGTCATTTCACGAGTTGGAACACTGATTGCCAGGCCTGCAGGGTTTTCTCTGCTGGTGGTTGGGTTGCTTTTTTCGTCCAATTCGTCGCTTCTCGGCCAACAACCCGCTCCTCCCGCTAAACCGGTTGCTGATCAACCAAACGCAAATCCAGCTGCTCCACCCAAGGATGACGCTCTTGATAAAATTAAGGAATTAATGACGATTGAAGAGGCGGTAAACTTTCGCAAAACAAAATTGAGAAAATTCGACGATTTGCTTCGTAGCGGAAAAATCAGTGGCAATGCAGATAAGAAACTTATCGCCGAAGGAGCCCGCTACGAACTTTACCTGATGACAATGAAACAGAATCCACATAAGCCCGCAGAAAAAACGGATCTTAAAAAGCTCCGGTTAAATATTCTACGTGACATTCAGTTTTCTGGCCGTGTCTCAGGCAACAGTCAAGCGAGAGAACTTTACCTGGCAGAGTTGACGAAGCGTGCTGAAGACCTGTTTAATAATCACCGTCTCGTTCGTTTCAATGCCGTCGTCTTACTGTCACAGTTGGACCTGAAAGATGAAGACAGGCGCAAGAAAGTAAAACGAACTGCTTACACTCTGGCTTATGCTCCACTGGTAAAAATCATCAGTTCAAAAACTCAACCCGTTGAATTGAAAATTATCGCTGCAAATGGCCTGGGTCGCATTGGAAGAATGGGTGACCCCACGAATGCCTTGCGAATCAAAATCGTAGAGGCGATCATTCCTGAACTAGAACAATCACAAAAAGAACATTCCTGGTATCAACGAAGCCTGGTCGATGCATTGGGTTCGTTGAATATTACAGACAATTTGGCACGACGCCCTATTGTTGTGAATGCTTTATTGAAAACCATGAGCGATCCGAAGCGCACTTGGGGAGTTCGTTCGGCTGCAGCCTATAATCTTGGTAAACTACCACTCAAAGCGAACTCTGATATCAAACTGATCACGTATTCAATCGTAGATCTAACCCGCAAAATGGTCGCCGCGTATAATCAAAATAATAATGCCCGCTTCTGGAAACGCTGCTTTTGGAATGTTTATCTGGCTTTCAAACCTGAATTCGCCAATCAAAATAATGGTTTATTCAAAAAACAAGTCAATCAAACGGTAGTTAATGATGCTTACAAGCAAATCATTAAGCCCGTTGCTACAATACTTCAACCAGGACCAGCTCCAAAAATTCCTGCAGAAACCACTAAGTCCATGGATAACTGGTTGAAAAAAAATCTCCCTAAAAACTTTCGAGTCGCCCCCGGTCAAGTTAAGCCTCCGAACCAGAAAGTTGCTGAAGGTAACTAAATACTTTACGTTTTGGTTCAAGTAGCACAATTCTTGAGTGTCATCGCGGTTTCTTCCAACACTTGACAAAATACATATGTCTGATTTGAAAGTATTTGCTGCAGACTTCTTCATGACTATGTAAAGTATCTCCCATGAAAATCACAGACGTTCGTGCGATACAACCCATTGGAAAAAGCTCACCTTCAGACTGGAGGACAACCTTAGGGCAAATTCTTGTAGCTATAGATACCGATGCCGGGTTGACTGGCTATGGAGTTGGTGGAGGCGGTCTGGCAGGAATTCATGTTGTAAAAACTGTATTAAGAGACCTGCTGATTGGAAGAAATCCGGAGGAAATTCCTCAGCTTTGGAATGAAATGTACCAAGCAACTTTGGCTTTCGGTCGCAAGGGAATTGCGGTAATGGCCATTAGTGGTGTTGATCTAGCCTTGTGGGATCTTCATGGAAAATCCCAAAAACTACCAATCGTTTCTTTGATGGGAGGAAATCCGGGTGAAAAAATTCCGACATACCATACCGTTTGGGATTTTCAGGATTTATCGCCTGTAGCCGAACACGCAGGTTATAAACTACATCTTGGAAAGATTGCAGCTCCAGATCAACAGGAAACTATGATTTCAGCCATCGAACAGGCACGGTCACTGATCGGAACAGACCGACTCTTAATGGTTGATGCATGGATGAAGTGGGATGTTGATTCTACAATAGCCATTTCAAAACAAATTGCAGCATTCAATATAGAATGGATAGAGGAACCACTGTCTCCGGACGATTTGAGTGGTTATGGAATTCTCAAAGAAATGTCAGCCGTTCCCATTGCAGGAGGCGAACATGAATTTACAGCGGCAGCATTTGGGCCTTTAATTGAACAAAAACTACACTCTGTCTTACAACCTGATGTTTGCTGGTGTGGAGGTTTGACGGAATTGATCAAAATCTACAAAATGTCAACAGCGGCTGAATTACGTGTTTGTCCCCATCGAGGATCTGAAATCTGGGCCCTGCATGCTATTGCAGCCCTTGATCCCAATCCTTTGGCCGAGACGGGGCGTCCCTGGATGACATGGGTTGAAGGACAACCATCAATAGAAAATGGGATGATTGAACTCTCAGATCAACCAGGCTTTGGGCTCACGTTCGATGAACACAAACTGAAGCTGATCCACTAGCACTGGTCTCATCTAAGGATCGCGAAACTGCCCACATTCAATTACTATTGGCCCGTAGACTCTAGCAACGCTACAATGCTCATAGATTCAGTCTAAACCAAATAAACTTTCTAAAATTGATTATCCCGACTCAGAAAGCACTCACAGCTATGAACTTTCACAATTTCAGTTTTTTTGGTCTCTTTGCTTGTTTCCTTCCGGTACTCCTCATTTCGTCAGGTTGCAATACTGAGAATTCCAATGAAGAAGTTACAACGATTCCTGTTCGAGAAGACCCACCTATTCCCACAGCACCAGAAGGACCTGCAATTCTGACTGAAGAAGACATTCATGAGCTTCTGCTAAAAGATAATCCAGACTACAAGGGAAACGCCGAATTTGGAAAGTTGAAAGGAGAGATTATCTCGATAAACCTTCACAAAACGAATGTGGAAGATATCACCGCGCTCAAAGGATTGAAATTAGAATATCTGGATCTTACCAATTGCCCTGTATCTGATTTGAGTCCTCTCAAGGGGATGAAGCTGCAACAACTCTTTCTTGAAGGAACGTATGTCAGCGACCTGGAGCCACTGAAAGGGATGCCTTTACAAATCTTACGGTTAGAGCACGCCCCGGTGTCCGATATTTCTCCATTAGAAGAAATGCCCATCAATCAACTAAATCTCTTTGGTACAAAAGTCAAAAATCTCAGTATTATTAACACCCTGCCACTCAAAACATTATGGATTCCTAAGACTCAAATCACAGATATCACTCCTCTCAAAGGAATGTTGCTGGAAAGCCTGGATATTCAGGATACGAAAGTCACAGATTTAAGCCCTATCAAAGGAATTCAGCTGCTACGATTGAACCTGGCCAACTCAGCCGTCACCGATCTAACTCCACTCAAAGGCATGCCGTTACAACGCCTGATTTTCACTCCCTCCCAAATTACAAAGGGCCTGGATATCATTCGCGAAAGCGAGTCAATTCAAGGTATCGGAACATCTTTTGACAACGTAAAAGCAGCAGAACTTTTCTGGAAAGACTACGATGCCAAACAAAGCGAGCAAAATAAATAGACAGCTTATGTTAGTTTGCTCGTCGCAATCTCAGTCAACTAGATACTGATTGTTCCCAGAGAATATTTCTGACTTCAAAATACCCAGTCGGTTTCCCCAATATTGAACTAGCACTCCCAATGTCAGCAAACCATAGCGGGCACTGCGCTTGAAATTGATACTGGAGGCTTCTTCAAAATATCGAACTGGTACCGGAATGTCACCTAACTTAAATCCAAATCGAACCGTCTGAGCGAGAAATTGACTATCAAACACAAAGTCATCTGAGTTCTTTTCAAAAGGAATCTTTTCCAAGACCTCGCGACGATAAGCGCGAAATCCACTGTGAAAATCTCCTAAGTTCTGCCCTAAAGCCATGTTCTCAATAATTGTAAGTATCCGATTTGCAATATATTTATAAAGTGGCATTCCACCTTCCAACGCTTCTGCCCTGGTTCGAATTCGTGATCCCAGGATAACGTCGGAAATTCCTAATCGAATTAGTTCAACGGCAATGGTCACTACGCGGCTGTCATATTGATAATCTGGGTGAATCATCACCACATAATCTGCACCTGCTTCTAACGCGTAGCGATAACAAGTCTTCTGGTTTCCGCCATAGCCAGTATTTCGCTCATGTTGAATGACCGTTAATCCCAGCCTCTTCGCTACTTCTACCGTATTGTCGCTACTGCAATCATCAACGAGCACAATTTCATCAACAGAACCTGTGGGAATATCAGCGACTGTTCTTTCCAAAGTACTGGCTGCATTATAGGCTGGCATCACAGCGACAACCCGCCCTTTAGGAGAGGCTAATTCAGACTGATGGGAGGAGTTTGTAGACATAAAATAATGAAGATCTAATTGAAGAGCTGCCGTCGGAAATATGTTCTTCGAATTTAAGTTGGAAGTATTATAATATCCGTTAGCGATATACGAATATCCACAAAGCATTCCAATTTAGTTTAGCAAAAGCAGCCATGCATTGTTTACGAGAGGAAGTCTGTAAACAAGTCTAATAGCGTAAGTTTTGAAGAAACTATCACACAGTAGATGAGGTCAAGCTGCAAACTCGATTTCGGCCTTCTGCTTTGGCCTGATACAGGGCATTGTCAGCAGCGGCAACTAATGATTCGACATTCTCCATTGCATGTTGACTATAAGTCGAAATTCCAATACTGGCAGTAACAGGGATCCGTGTTTCATTGAATTCGATTACTGCAGATTCAATTGAATGGCGGATCACTTCTGCTATTCGTTCAGTACCAGCCAAACCAATGTCGGGTAAAAGAATCGCCAATTCTTCCCCACCATATCTTGCTGCAATGACGTTATCTGAAGATCGTATTTCACTGATACGATCTTTCAGAATTTGCGCTACCCGCCTGAGAACTTCATCTCCCGCTTGATGACCGTGAGTATCGTTGACTGCTTTGAAATGATCTAAATCAATCAAGACCAACGAACATGCCATTTGCATACTTTGAGCACGGTTAAATTCATCTTCAATAAACTCATCAAACGACCGCCGGTTGACTAATCCTGTCAAGCCATCCTGTTTGGCCTGTCGCTCAATCGTAGCATGGCTGAGTACTTTGAGTAGCGTATTTGAAAGGAATTGAGAGGCCCAGGAAATCAATCGAAGCGATCTTTCATCATAGGGTTGACTATCTTGTCGCGACAAACAGATTGCACCAATTCGCTTTCGATTTGTAACAAGCGGAGAGACGAGACTAGACCCAATCAGCGAGCGAATTCCATGTTTATCCAGTTGATCTCCAGAAAGTGATGTATTCTCTCCCGAAGTTAATCCAATCTGAACTAATTTGATTTCATGCTCTCGCCAACGTAATTTGACCCCTGTCTGAAGTGTAATTCCACATTGAACAATAGCTTTACAGCCCTCTTCTTCTTCGGGAGTAGACAGGAATAAACCTGCTCTACCAGAGTCAGTAAATTGACGTAATCGATCTAAAAACTCCTCCAACATTTTGACAGGAGTTTTAAATTGTTGATCAGCCAACGAGCGTAATTCAAGTTGCTCTCTGGTAACTCGTAATTCAAAACGGTGATTCTCAAAATCCTGATTCTTTACAATGTTCCGAGAAACGCAGATTAACAGCCGTTTGGCCAGCTTGATCTGCTGTTGTTCATCAACTCCCTTGGGATAGAGATCTGTCGTCAGGAATATTCCGGATAAATTATCATTTTCATAGACGGCCATCAGAATGAGTTTTTGAACTCGAGGCTTATCTTGATCATGAATACAAGCATAGATTTTTGATTCGCGTAGTGTCTTCCCACGCAAAATAATAATGTTTTCTGTGTGCAATTTTTTTAGAAGATGCTCATCGATTTCGTAAATCGCTTTTGAATCCTTCGTAATACCTCGGGATTCCCTTAGCTTGAATTGTCCTCCCACTTCATCAAGGTAAATCCCAAAACCCTCACGCAAAGAAGGGACATACCGTTTTAAGAGTAATTCGATGGCTTGATCAAATTCTGACTGAGTAACAAATTCTCTCAGAATGTGATTCTCAATCAGCGTCATTGCGCGATCAGACTGAACTTCATTTAGTTCTTCTTCAACTGCAGAAATATTCCGTTGATACTCTTCATTCTCCTTATGAATTGCATTCATCTTCCACGAATAAACCACGTATTGCAGCAGGCAAACGACGGCGATTGCCACAACGCTCATGCTGGACACACCATGGGCTACGTTATTCGTAAATACTTCAACGATTGATGCAATAATGTACGACAACGGTATCCTGCGCTTTCTAACATACAGGCCAGTCAGTTAAAATCTGTAGAAAAAAATTATAATATTGGTACCTATTAAAACTTAGCTCAGAAACGAGAACTGATTCGTTCATTTTTAATTTACGAATCGGGATATTCACTACTGTGTTTAATAAAACCCTGAATTCGTTATAATCCAAATAATATTACTTTTTTCACTTCCCGTTCGAATCGAAGTTTGTTTCTAATAGTATAGATTCTAAACCCAGTACAGCTAACTCTTTTTAAATAACAGGCCTTCCATGAATGAACACAGTACGCTCCCATTTTGCATGTCCCGAATTCATTTCATAAAGATTTACGTTCTAATGCTTGTAACTATTTTTACGGTCAGTACAGCGTCAGTTTCTGCAGATAATCAAACCGGCCAAAATGCTAAATCGAAAACGACTCAAACGAAAAAATCTCCAGACTCAAAAAAGAAGAAGGCTCAAAAGTGGATTTCTCTGTTTAATGGGAAAAACCTGCATGGATGGAAAGTCCCACAATTTGGTGGTGAAGGAGAAGTACATGTTCAGAATGGAAATCTGATTCTGGAAATGGGAGTCGATCTGACTGGTGTCACGATAACCGACACAAAAAAACTGCCTCTTACAAATTACGAAGTGGAATTGGAAGCCATGCGTGTTGACGGAAATGATTTCTTTTGCGGGCTTACATTTCCCGTAAAAAAAGATCCTTGTTCTCTCATTTTAGGTGGGTGGGGAGGCAGTCTTTGTGGTCTTTCCAGTATCGATGGAGACGATGCTTCTCAAAATAGCACGACTAGCTTTCAAACATTCAAAAAGAAACAATGGTATAAAATTCGTCTGCAAGTCACTGATCATAAAATTCAAGCCTGGTTAGATGGAAAACGAATCATTGATCAAAATTTGAAAGATCGTAAAATTACAATTCGCCATGAAGTAGAGCTTTCGAAACCATTTGGAATTACTTCGTTTTCTACAACAGCCGCTTTAAAAAACATTAAATTACGTAAGCTCACCAAACAAGAAATTGATAAAACGGCTCCTCGAAAGTGAGCGTATGTTGATTTTTATCAACATACCGATGGTTTAATTCACCAAAATGCACATTTAGTGTTACAGAAATTCCATCATAAATCCCTGTATGGGAACGATTTAACAGACAAGGCTTTATTCAGAAATCGACTGGTACTTTTTTTGCGTTTAGTGATTCTGCGAATGCTTTGAAATCTTCGTAATTTCAGAGTCATCAGTTTTTGAATTCTTTAAGCAAAATGGTATCGTCTTGAACTCACAATTAACTGCCGAAGTCACTGCCTTAATTGCATCACAAAGCCTTTCACTGGTAGAAGGTACAAGACCGTTCCCTCCGACGGCGCTCTATGACTTCTGGTTTCATGGCCAGGAACACCTAAAGCAAAGACGCAAAGACTTCACTCCCTTGACCAGCGAGAATTATCATACTGAAATCTCTGAAAAAGAACTGGAAGTTATTCTCACGGAATTCTTTGCCGAAGAAATGCTGATTCGAGTTGCTACTGCTATTCTAACCGCTGCCGATAAGAGACGAAATCAATGTCAGGCAGAGCCAATTGCCAGAAATCTTTTTCTGGCATCTCTTGATGTCAAACGATTGGCTTTGATTCTTCTAGTATCAGAGAAGTACTTGAGTCTGGAGACCTTAAAACGAATCAACCGCACGAGACGCTCTATCGAACGCTGGACAGACCTGCTGCTGGGACAGCTCGTATTAAGATTTGGACTTGAAGAATTCGCTCATGATGGTGCCCGCTCCCAAGATTTTGGCGAGGACCAGTCAACAAATCTGAATGCCAATCATCCGATACAAATCTGGGATTTGATTACTGCGGGGTTACGGATCTCTTTTCCAGGTAGCCACTCGAGCAAAATAGGAAATCAATGGGAATTGATGCTGGGAGCTATTATGGCATTCTACCCCTCTGAATGCTTCAATCACTCTTCTAGCATGAAATCAATTCATCAACTTCGACTGGAACGGAGTGGAATTCACCCGGAAACGACTCTGGATAATTTACCCGATAAATTTAGTTCTTTCTTATTTGATTCTTCGTTAAAAACTGATATACATGAGCCTACGTCTCTAAACTCAAACTTCGACAAAAGCTCTAAGAAATCTCATTTACCCCTGAACAATCAATCGGTTAGTTTTTCCAAACTGAGAAAACGAAAGTCCAACGAATCTTCATCCTGACAATAAAAACGCATCAAAATTCTTTTCAGAATGTCTGTTGACTTGAGTCAGTAGACGAGAGTATTATCATTCTTATGTAGAAAGATCTTTCTAGAATTTGATATTTTTAATTGTTTTGGAGTTTCTCCGTGATACATCGGTCTGGTACTTTTAGCTTTAATTTTGTGCAGTTGAGTTTTTACTCACCTTGGCACTTTTTTGGCTATTGGTTTACCACATCAGGTTACCTGACCGATCGAAAATATACCGTTCATAGCAGTTGAACAAACATAAAATTCGATTGGCCCTGTAACCTTGCTGGTTACAGGGCTTTTTTTATTCCCTGAAACTGAAATAGAAAAGAGTCAATGTCATGATTGTAGTAATGAAACCGCATGCCACCGAAGAAATGGTACAGGCAATGGTCAGGCGTGTCGAAGAAATGGGTTTGAAAGCTCATGTGATCGTTGGCGAAGAACGCACCGTCATCGCAGCGGCTGGCGTAAAACGGGACAGACATCAAACGGAACTCGAATCGTGCGAAGAAGTAGAAAAGGTCGTTCCGATCGTCGCCCCTTATAAAGTAGCCAGTAAAGAAACGAAACCAGAACCTACGATTGTCTCAACTCGAAATCTGAAGATCGGTGGCTCTCATGTGGGAGTGATTGCTGGTCCCTGTTCTGTCGAAAGTGAAGAACAAATTCTGCAAGTCGCTCATCAGGTAAAAGCGGCAGGAGCGACAGGACTGCGTGGGGGAGCTTTCAAACCACGAACCAGTCCTTACTCTTTTCAGGGAATGAAAGAAGAAGGCTTGAAACTTTTAGCCCTGGCGAGAGAAGAAACGGGGTTGGCTGTTGTTACTGAAGTCATGACGCCCCATCATGTTGAAATGCTTAGTCAATATGCGGATGTACTGCAGATCGGTGCCCGTAATATGCAAAACTATCATCTTTTGCAAGCAGTCGGTGAAACTAGACTCCCTGTCCTGTTAAAACGAGGCCCATCAGCATCAATCGAAGAGTTTCTGCTTGCCGCTGAATATATTCTTGATCAAGGAAACAAACAGGTCATTCTTTGTGAACGTGGGGTTCGCACCTTCGAAACTCATACTCGTTTCACACTTCCCCTGGCAACCGTACCCTACTTACATGAACGTACCCACTTACCGGTTGTTATCGATCCAAGCCATGGTACCGGTATCGCAAGTCTTGTTCCCCCAATGTGTGCTGCTGCAATTGCGGCAGGCTGCGATGGATTGATTCTCGAGGTACACCCTGATCCCTCTCGCGCAATGAGTGATGGCGCCCAATCTCTCACACCACAAGCGTTCGCAGAAACAATGCAAGCCTGTCGCAAAGTTGCGGAAGCTGTTGGAAAAGAACTAGGATAGTTGAAATCGTGAATCGATTCGAATTCACTGAAGGAGCCAGAACATGAAACTATGTCTCTTTTCTGTAAGCTATGCCGGCTTCTGGGGTCAACATACATTGAGTGTGAATGACTTCATCACGCAAGCGGCTCAGTTGGGCTATGATTCGGTAATGTTAATGGGTAAGCGGCCTCATCTATCTCCACTCGATTTCACCCCCGAAGAAATCGAGTCGATTCAAGGTGCGCTCCATGAGCATCAAATAAAATGTTCAATCATTGGTGGCTATACCGACTTTTCTGGAACGGGTGCCGCCGAAGTTCCTTTTCTGGAAATGCAAATACAGTATGTGCAACAGCTGGTTCATCTTGCACAACAACTTGGAGCATCTATAGTGCGTCTCTTTACCGCTTACGATGCTGGATTACAAATGCCTCACGTTCTGTGGAGTCAGGTGGTCTCCGCTATTCAGGAATGTTGCGACCGTGCTGCTACATCCGATGTCACGATTGCTGTCCAAAACCACCACGATGTCGGAGTTCACTCGGATGCCCTCCTGGAACTGTTCCATGATATTGACCGCCCAAACTGTAAACTCGGCTTTGATGCCTGGTCCCCTGCTCTGCGAAATGAAAACCTGTTCGAAGCGGCGCGTAAAATGGCTCCTTATACAGCAATCACAACCAGTGCTGATTACATCAAAATGCCCCGCTTTGCATACCAACCAGAGTTAATCAATTATCAAAGACAACAACCAGATATGGTTCGCGCAGTCAAATTTGGCACCGGTTTTATTGATTATTCTGCTTTTTTTCACGGGTTAAAAGAGGGTGGGTTCAACGGAACCGCAACTTACGAAATGTGTTCTCCCATCCGAGGTGGGGGTAGTCTCGATAATCTGAATGCATACGCTAGCGAGTATTTAACGTGGATGAAAACGCATTTAATGTAAATCCATGACCAAGACCTCTGCCAGCTTATTGCAATTGAACCATATCTAAAAACCCACTTCGGGGACAAATAGTTTATTTCTTAGCAGGAATGAATTTTAATAACCTTTCAACAGTAGTTGGCTGTTCGTCTGCGAGATTCTCAATCGGGTCGGGAGTTTTTGAAACATCATAAAGCTCATTTTTTGTTGGCTTCCCATTTTTGGTAGTGGTGATTAAGCGATGTGTTTTTGTACGCACGCTAATCGCTGAATTCCAATAGCTTAACGAAGCATCGCGTACCGTTGTTTTAGATCCGGTCAGGATCGGTTTCAAACTAAGACCATCCAATGGATATTGAGTCTTCTGAAAGGTAGGCTGACAAAGCTCAATAAGTGTTGGATAGAGATCAATGCTTTCGACTAATGCCGCTGATTTCAACCCCGCCTGAGAAACTCCAGGCGCACGAACCATCAATGTACTTTTCAAAGCACGTTCAAATGGGGCATGCTTGGCCCAGAGTGCGGAATCTCCCAGAAACCATCCATGATCCCCCCAGACAACTACAATTGTGTTCTCACTGAGTCCCAATTCATCCAATTCCCTGAGTACCTTACCCACTTGTCGATCAACATAACGCACACATGCCAAGTAAGCACGTCGTGTTTTAAGGCGTGCCGGTTCAGCCAAAGGGCGTGTTTTTTTAAATTCCATATTGTAATTGTAAAATTCACCACTCTTGTGCCAGTAGGCAGAACTGATCTTTTCCGGATGAGGTGCAGGTGGAATATTCACACGAGACATCGCCTCCCAATCTTTTTTGGGTGCGACGAATGGAAGATGTGGTTTGAAAAAACCAAGCCCCATAAAGAAAGGCTTCTGCTGTTGTTTCATTGCTCTTAGTTCCTGGATTGCCTGTCGAGCGAGTAAACCATCAGGAAGATCTTCATCATGCTCAACGTTGAATTCCATCAAGTCACGAATTCCGCTTCCATCTTCGCGGCTCTGGCCATTCGCATAAGCAAAAAATATTCCCCAGCCTCTTTTCCAGGAACCAAAGGGAGTAGCCAGCTTATCCCAAGCATAGGGTAACTCAATACGGCCATCCCCGCTTCCATTATATTCAAAGACACGACCGTCGGCCGTATGTGAAATTTTTCCGATACACGTTGTAAGATAACCACTTCGACGAAACAGTTCTGGTAGTGTCTGCGCCCCTTTAGTCTGACTCGTAGAAAGCGCTGATTTTCCACGATAAAATGCTTGATTACTGCGAGTCACCCCTGATTGCATCGGACTGCGTCCCGTCAATAAAGCAAAGCGCGAGGCGCCGCAGGTAGGAACTTGCACAAAGTGATTCGTAAATAAGACTCCTTCTGAAGCTAATTGATCCAACGATGGGCTCTGAACATAGGAAAGTCCATAACATCCCAGTTCAGTCCGTAAATCATCAATGGCGATAAACAACACATTAGGACGCTGCCCGGACTTTGACTCTAGTGCATCGACAGGCAGGACCAAGTAAAGGAATATCAAAACAAAGATCTGCAAACAGAAACGAATATTCTTAAACAGCATTTTACAAGGATTCTTAAACAAGAATAACAATTCACTGATTTAAAACATGACAAGTATATTCTTTAAAAGTTTGACACGTTCTCAGAGGCTTGTACACAGTAAATCAACCTGAAAATGCGATAGAAACTGAGACTAATTACGATTCTACTACCAAAACACCCGTTCCATTGATTTGATCATTTTTTAAATCCATTAATGCCTGGTTAGCATCCTGCAAGGGATAAGTTGTAATATGAGGTCGTATTGGAATTTGGGCCGCTTCCTGTAGAAGTGCTTGTCCGTCCAGTCGCGTATTCGCTGTAACTGATCGCAGGTTTCGTTCATAAAACAACGTTTCCTCATAATTCAATTGAGGAATATCCGACATATAAATTCCCGCTAAAGAGAGAGTGCCTCCCTTTTCCAGAGACTTCAATGCAACGGGAACCAGTTCACCTGCCGGAGCGAAAACAATGGCAGAGTGCACTTTGACAGGCATTTGATCCGCCCTTTCACCCACCCAGGCTGCGCCCATAGCACGTGCTAATTGACGATGTTTTTCTCCGCGCGTCACGACAAAGACTTCACAACCACGATGCAAGGCAATCTGGATTACCACATGGGCACTGGAACCGAACCCGTAAATCCCCAAACGTTCACCAGATTTTAATTCACTCCGTTGCAAAGCTCGATAACCAATAATCCCTGCACAAAGTAAAGGAGTCGCCTCGAAATGGCTGAACGTTTCAGGAATTGGATAGGCATAATCTTCATGTATTACAGCGAATTCAGCAAATCCGCCATCGGCATGATAACCTGTAAAATAAGACGATTCACAAAGGTTCTCTCTTCCGGATTGACAAAATGAGCATATACCACAGGTGCTACGAAGCCAGGCAATTCCAACACAATCGCCGGCTTGAAAACGTTGACTGTTCCTCCCTGCTTTCACCACGGTCCCAACAATTTGATGACCAGGAATGACAGGAGATTTCGCTTTTGGCAAATCGCCCTCAATTACATGCAAATCAGTGCGACAAATTGCGCAACATTTTACACTGATCAATATCTCGTTTAGAGCAGGTTCAGGAACAGGGACGTCTACCAGTGAAAGAGGAGAACTACTAATAGGAACTCTCCGACTTAATATCATGGCTTTCATTGGAGGATATTCTCCAACATCGATCCTAATTGATGAGTTTTAAAGTTCTTTTTTTATATTCCGATCTCTTTTGCCATCCAACCGCAATTAATAATCATTATGAGAGTTTGAGTATTTTCTCCCATGTAATTCATTATTTATTTGTACGACATGAAATCAAAATTTTACTTAAAAACACCCTTTATCAATGTGGTCGGCCAGAATTTCTTTCATACGACTGATGTTCTCCTCTTCCTGACTTTTAATATCCTTCCAAAATCCTTCCAACTCAGAATGCCCCTTTGCATTGGCAATATATTGATCACAACGCCAAAGGGAATCTAACCTCTTGCTGAGTTCGTGTATTACATCATGATCGTGATCTGCACATCCTTTTGTTTCACCAATATGTTCCATTTGTTGTTCTGCAGTTAAGGTCATATTCAGTTCCTTTCTTTACAAAGTTAAGCCTTACAGTCCTTTTCCTGATTACATCAAAATACAATTCTCTTTCAACACAAGTAATCAGGAATTGAGGCAAAGTTTAATGGGGAAATCCCCTAGGACATGACACGGACCATAAACTATACCCAAGGTATTTACACGCCTCATTTCTCTGGTTATGTTGAAGAAATAATCTGGGGCACTGTCATGACGAAGTGAAAATATTCGCGAAGTCTCGTACAAGGACCTGAAGCTTTTGTTTAACATTTTCAGTGTAATGCTTGAAACAACATTGAATTTAAGGAGCAAAACCATGACCGTTGGACGAATTTGCACTCGGGAAGTTGATTTAGTAGATGCATACGAATCGGTTCAGATCGCTGCAGAGCGAATGAATGCGCGTAATGTAGGAACGCTTGTCGTTCTAGATGAAGAATCGCATCCCACTGGTATGATAACAGATCGCGATCTGGCTCTCCGTGTTGTGGCTAAAGGACGCGATCCGATCCAAACACTCGTCTCCGAGATCATGACTCAATTTCCATACAATGTAACTGAAGAAACTTCGATTGAAATAGCACTCTCAAAAATGCGGGCGGGTGGATTTCGTCGATTACCTGTTGTAGATGCAGCAGGAAAGCTAATCGGTGTTGTCTCACTAGATGACATTCTGGAACTACTCTGTTCTGAATTTACGGAAATTGGAAATTTGATTCGGAAGGAAAGCCCAGAAAGTTTGGCTCAATCTTAAAATTCAATGCGTTAATCGAGTCCGTTCAGCATGGAAAATTCAACATATAAGCAAAACACGAATCAATGGAATGAAGCACGACAAAAAATGGTGGCAACTCAACTCGTGTCTCGGGGTGTTAGCGATCGCCGCGTCCTGGATGCAATGAGCCATGTTCCTCGTGAGGAATTCGTTTCACCTGAAAAAAAGACGTTTAGCTATAACGATTGTGCCTTACCCATTGATTGTAACCAGACGATTTCTCAACCGTTTACCGTCGCCTTTATGTGTGAAGCCGCTCAATTGAATGGTGATGAAAGCGTGTTAGAAGTTGGTAGTGGATCAGGGTACGGCGCTGCCGTTTTATCTTTGCTGGCTCACGAGGTTCATACCATCGAACGGATACCAGAATTAGCACAACAGGCATTCGAACGGTTACGCCGTCTTGGTTTTTTGAATGTACACGTCTACTCTAACGATGGTACATTAGGGGTATTAGAAGCGGCTCCCTTTGATGCCATCATTGTAACAGCGGGAGCAGAATCATTACCCTCCCCCTACCTCAACCAGCTAAAGGAAGGAGGTAGAATCATCATCCCCATCGGAACAGAACATGCTGGTCAAACGATGTATCGGTTTACGCTAAAGAATGGTAAACTATCCGAGGAAAACCTGGGAGCATTCGCTTTTGTCCCCTTGATTGGAGAATATGGATGGCCTGTCTGACATTGCCACTCACTATTTAATTTTAACGGGCGGCTTTTGTCCTTTCGGAATCAAAGTGATGTATTTCCGTTTTTGCATCCGTTGATCAAAGTCTGCTTTGGCCGCTGTTACCAGAGCTGGATTCTCCATCAGTTCAACTGTTGTAGCAGCTAATGCCTGGGCAGCATAGATAATTCCTTTATCACCTATTGAAGAACCGATACAGGCCACATTCTGCCAACTATGACCGGGATTACCTGCCGCAAAGCAGGTAGTACGCAACCCACCAGTGGGAATATGCCAACTGATATCTCCCACATCGGTAGAACCTTTTGTTGAAGTTTTGGATTCGAGTAGTGAATGAATCCGGTTATCAATCGCCACAGGAAAGTCCTGACCAAATTTATCAATCAATGGCTGTTGAATCCGGCGTGCAAATTGTTTTTCCTCTTCCGAAAATTCGGGAGGCCCAATTGCCGTCAATTTTTTGTGGATCAATTCTGAAAGTGGCGTGTTGGGTATCAACTCATGATTATCTGTATCGACGTATGCTTTGAGTTTGGTTCGCGTCATCAGTGCAGCACCTTTGGCGATATCAACCACCCATTTAAAGTTTCTCTCCAGATCTTCGTGAGAATTGGCCCGCACATAATACCAGACAGTCGCTTTAGCCGGAACGACATTCGGCTGGCCACCTCCATCAATAATCACATAGTGCATCCGCGCATCTTCTTTAACATGCTCCCGCATAAAATTGACACCGGTATTCATTAACTCGACAGCATCCAAGGCGCTCACACCACTTTCCGGACTAACCGAAGCATGTGCAGGCAGCCCGGTGAATGTAAATTTGACGGAAACCAAAGCTTTCGAACTTCCTAAATGCACGTTCGTTTTAGAAGAAGGATGCCAATGCAATGCAATATCCAGATCTTTAAACTGCCCATCCAGTAACATATAGACCTTGCCTAGACCGGTTTCCTCAGCCGGTGTACCATACAATCGAACGGTGCCTTTAAGCTTGTGCTCATCGATCGTTTTTTTAACCGCGAGAGCCGCTCCCAAAGCAGCTGTTCCCAAACCGCTATGCCCACAAGCATGCCCTGCTCCCCCTTCTACCTGGGGCTCGCGATAAGCCACTGTTTTTTGAGACAAGCCAGGAAGGGCATCATACTCAGCTAAAATTCCGATAATCGGTTTACCACTGCCGTAACTGGCCACAAAAGCCGTCGGCATATCAGATACACCACTTTTGACACGAAATCCCGCTTGTTTTAATTTATCAATCAGCAACTGTGACGATTTCGTTTCCTCTAAACCGATTTCCGCGAAATTCCAGATCGCATGATTAACTGCCTTCAATTCATCAGATCGATGAGTGACATCATCTACAGCCGTCCGTTGAGATGAACTCAAGCCGTTAGTTGGTCCTTCATCAGCCCAGCTATTTTGTATTTGAAACGCCCGGATCGCCAATAGACAGCAAACTGACAGCACAATTTTATTAACCACATTCATTCGCATATTGGCCTCTTTTTCTGGATTTTTAAGTAAATAATTTAATTTACATATCCAGATTACCAAAGCCACGAAAAGATTTCACCTCATTTTCTTCTTCGAATTTCTTTATCGTCAATCACAAATAGAACTACTGCATGACAATTGAAATTAAAGTCCAGTCAGGTTGAAATCAAACGTGTTCTCTCCTGCTTTGACATCTGCCTCAAGTTCAGTCTTGGTATTATACTTTGCAGGAATCTTCTCCTTCACTGATTTGATCTCCACCTGAGCATCATCACCTTCCTGTTCAACTTCATCTTCCCCTTCGGTCAAAGTAGTAATGGCGACTTTATTGTGGCCTATTTTACATCCCGGAGTATCCCGGATGTAGATTAATTCATATTTTCCCTCTGCATCAGTAGTTGCAATCGCCCTGCGACCAGAGTCGGGAAGAAAGGTGACGGTTGCTCTAGCAAGTGGTGTCCCATCAAACGTGATAACACCTTTTACCAACCCCAGGTCGGGTTGATCACTTGCTGGCCCGCCGCAGCCAAAGGCACATACACAGAGAACCAAATAGGTAAACATTAAAAAAAACGTTTTCTTAATTTCCATAATTTCTACTGACCTTTTCATAACCCTGATTCATAAAAAAACTGCGTCGCTGTTTCGCAACGCAGTTTGATTGTGGTGTTGTAATTTTAGAATTCACCTAATGTTTCTCTTTTAGCTCTTGTGCTGAGCGCTCGATAAGTCGCCATATCGATGTTCTCTGAAAGAAATCGTACTCTACCATCACCAAGCACAAAATGTGCGCCCCCCACATGATAGCTGCCCGCTGCTTCTTCACCATATGAATTGATAGGATCATTATTTTCAGCAGCAATAAGGTACTCAGTCATCTCAGTCGGAGGATTGCTATCAGCCCCACCAGAAAAGCAATATTTACGATCGCTACCTGCACCACCGAGCATGTTGGCGTCTCCACCTGAATCAATGACCTCACTGACAAAGATTGTGTTTGAGAGGCCATCAGTAACATCACGAAAGGTGACGTTACTACTTATGAAAAACACACCGTCGGCGTTCATACACCCACCCGGTGCTGCCATTTGAGCCGCGGTAGTTATGGGGCCACTGTAGCAGTTGTCGCCAGAACTACCAATTAGGGTTCCCATATTTCCGTTGTAGTTTGAAGTTTGATACAAATCTTTCTGAGGTCCCCGACTGGCATCTGGCTGAGAAGGACAGCGAAATACAGGAATGGCTGTTCTACCCGCCAAGCGCTGCTTGGTGCTGGTTGAACCACCAGACTCCGAGCCCATTCCACTGGAATCAGGTCCTTGTATCTGATTATAAAGAGGTGCTTGGTCGATATAAGGTAAAATACTTGCATGCCAAGTCCAACCATGACCATTGTAAGTTGTTCCGGATGAATTAAGCAAAGTGATACTACCCGGCGGTAATGAACTAAAGACGTCGTGATAATTATGTAACGCCAGTCCAATTTGTTTCATATTATTTTTACAACTACTACGACGAGCAGCCTCACGAGCTTGTTGGACTGCTGGCAACAATAACGCAATCAAGATTGCGATAATTGCGATGACAACCAGGAGTTCAATCAGAGTAAAACCTTTTTGATTCTTCATCGTTCCCTCTTCTTTGAATAAGTTTAAATAAATAGGTTACTAAGAGATGACTGTCTTATGACAACGTATAATTCTTCCGTTTCATGATCAGATAGAAGCATTTCTTACAATTGAATTTAGTTCTGATATGGTCACCAGAATCTTTGAGTAGAGTTTAATTTCGTTAAGAAATTTTGATGATTCTAATATGGCAATTTAAAGATTGTGTGAAGAGAGTATGATATTCGTAAAAGATGATTATGCTCAAAAGTAGAGTATAAATAATGCCACTTAAGTGAGTTTCAAATTTTGTGATGACTCAGAATGCACCAAAGAATTCGCTTTCAGAGTTGGTCAGATAAATACCACAAGAACCCATGAGAGTTAACGATCTACTTTTTCTGAATAAAGATCGTACTGAAAGAATATGTTAAAAAAAGCGAAGAACCCGACTCTCCGTTATTTTGAATGCCCGTATAAAACGATTTGATCGCAAAATGAGATCTTCAACTTTGAAAAAATGATTCTTAAATATCTATTCATTTCAATGTTTTCAGACGAACCTATTTTAATTGATTTTCTATTCCCTCAATCTAATCTAGTGTCGAATCTTCATCAAAGAAAAGCACTGTATGTTGATAGCAACTCTAGTTTATCAGTTCGATTCACCTGAGAATGTCTGCTGGAGAATTAAGAGAATTACAACATAATTGGCATTAGGCTCTCGCTTACCGAATCCAGGTTTCGTAGCAGGATGGATTCACATTCTGTCCCTATCCACTCCTGAATAGAGCTGGGCGATCTTCTAAAATTGTAGTCAGTAAGATAGTAAATATTTAAAAGGACTAATTCACTTATCTGAGCTATCAGATCCATTTTGATCACTTCTTAATCAGGAATTTTTATATAATTTTGGACTTTTCTGTAAGTCAACGCTTGATAGAGCTACCAATACTACTGAAAGGAGATTTTGCGTTGCTGAACGATGATGAAAAGTCATTATTCTTGAACTGGCTAGACGAGAATGGCGCCACTGTAATGAAGGTTGCGCGTGCTTATACCCTCACTAGTGAGGAATGTCAGGACCTGGCTCAGGAAATTCTGCTGCAAGCTTGGCGATCCCTACCAAACTTCGAGCGTAAGGCTGCTCCTGCAACGTGGTTTTATCGAGTCGCACTACAAACCGCTATGAATTGGAATAGAAAGGACAAACCGCGACGATCAAAACAACAACCGTTACTGGAGGTGCAGGCCATAGCAACTGACTGTGTTGACAGCGCAGAGCAAGCTCAGCATCGAGATACCGTTGAACAACTCTACAAAGCAATCAACCAGTTACCGAAAACCGACGCGGCGTTGGTACTGCTTTACCTTGATGAACTCAGCTATCGAGAGATGGCCGAAGTATTAGGCATCTCTGAAAACAATGTGGGTGTGAAATTGAATCGGGCAAAAAAAGTTTTAAACGAACTGATGAAAGGCCAGTCACATGAACCCTGATAGCCATATGAATCCTGATGATTATCAGCAAGCCTGGCAGGCGCATTCGTCGCAGACACGTGTCATCATTGATGCCGATTTACTACGCAAAGAAGCACAGCGTGACCAGATAAGTTTCCGATCTGCGATCTTCTGGCGCGATTTTTGTGAAATAGGGATCGCATTGCTCATGATTCCGTTATGGTTCTACCTGGGAGCTGTGACATCTTCGCCATGGACATGGTATTTGACAGTCCCGGTTCTCGTTTGGATGGCCGGGTTCATGTTGGTATATCGAATGCGGCACAAGCAAAAGCCCAGTCAACCGGATGAACCACTCCTTATTTGCGTGAAACGCTCAGTAACCGAGGTAGAGGATCAAATCTGGTTGCTCCGCAATGTCTTCTGGTGGTATTTGCTCCCCCCCAGCATTTCAATCATGGCATTTTTTGCCCAAGTTTCCTGGGAGTCACGATCTGAAGGCTGGTTGGCTGCTCTGATGTTCTTCATCGGGCTCTCCATCTTTTTATTCGCATTATATTCTTTCATCTATTATCTAAATAAAAGATACGTACATTTGCAGCTAGAACCAAGACGACAGGAACTATTGACCTTGATTACAAGCCTCCGAGATGAAACGAACGGTGAAGGCGTAGATGATCGTGTCAGCTTGCCTGGACTGCCCTTTGCACAAGACAGACTTCCAACGTCTTGCACTTCTCCGGCCAAAATAGCCATTGGCTTGTTTACTATTGTGGTCATCATGCTGTTCCTGGTTTACATGATCAACATGGCGATTACTTCAAACTCCTCTCACCTTACCAGTGAAGGCTATCCGAAGATATCTCCCTTCGCCGGAGTGCGATGGCAAGAATCCCAACCAGAAGTCAAGCTCGGAGAGGAGTGGTTTAAGCTCGAATCACTGAACAATGTACCTGCCGATGAGATCATAGCCTTTAGCCAACGAACCTACGAGGACTTGTGGCGCAAAAGATTCGAAGAAGACCTGGTCGAACTCCTAACTCGTATGGGTTACCCACCAGAAGACACAGTTACGTTGGTTGTTCAACCACTGACATCCACCCAGACGCAGGTTCGGGTGAACGTTCCTATGACAAAAGCGAATCGACGGGCGATCCGGGAAGAGGCCCGAAAGCGAAAGCATGACACTTCGGAGCCATAGCAAAAATATGTGACATCGTCTCGATCAAAACAGGAGGCAGTTCTATAAACGCTTCTTATGTTGAAGCTAAAAATTCAGTACTGGAATTGTCAAAGTTCCGCTGTTGTCATGTCATCGAAGATATTCAGTATAATGGTTAATGACATGAGTCGTTCCCATCACGACTTTGATTCACCCTGGTTGCCTTTATGGTCAATCTCTATTCAATTTTTAGTACCACAGCAAAATCACAAGGACTTTTTTCAGGTAAGATCACTTTCAAAGAAGTGCTGGTTTGCTTCCACTTCACTGAATCTTCAGAGCCAAGCAGCTTAATCCTTCTGACATTCTTCAGTGTACCATTATCTTTCTTAGCCAAAGATTTGATCAAAACCTGCCGTTCTTCCGGCCAACCAAGAATAATGGCATAGAGAGTATCACCTCGAGTAGTGAAGCGAATATCCTGGGCAGTAAATCCCTTGTTTTTCTCTTCCTGTTTTTCACCTTCGATGGTCACACTGGGCCCTTCTCCATAAGTTAACCAGGGACGTGTTTCGTAAATCGCCTCTCCATTCATTTTCAGCCATCCGCCAATTTTTCGTAACATGTCCTGTTCCATCTGGGGAATGCTGCCATCAGGTTTGGGACACACATTGAGAAGCAACACCCCATTTTTTGAGACGATATCAACCAGATCATCTACGATTAAATTCACAGGTTTGTAGTGCTGATCACGGATATGTCCCCAGGAATTAAAGCTGACACAAGTATCCGTTTGCCAAAGTAGCGGGCGAATCCCCGCCAGCTTGCCGCGTTCGATATCCAACACGGCTGCGTTTTCCGGAAATGCGTTCAATTTATAATTCAGCACAACCTCTTGATGATTTTTTGCTGCATCGTTGTAGTAGTACGCAGCAAATTTTTTGAGGTGTTTTTGAAACGGATTGGTGTCATAGGATTTCACCCAGATCGGAGAAATCCCAAAATCAAACCAGATCAGATCAGGATGATATTTTTCTACCAGTTCACCCGTACGGGCTAGCCAATGGTTTTTAAATACCATGTCCTGTGGAGGCCAGGGTTTACTCAAGTCATACACATCATCCGCGTATAGAAATTCATGATCACGACCATACAGATCAAAATAGTGAGGATTAACATTATCAAAATGTGGCTTACGTGGAAAGTACGCCCAATTAAATGCACGATGACTGGAAACCCCAAATTTCAGCCCCGCTTTGCGAGTTTCTTTTTCAAGTAAGCCAATGATATCTCGCTTAGGCCCCATGTCGACTGCATTCCAACGCGTCAGATTACTATCGTACATAGCGAAACCATCATGGTGTTCTGCGACTGGCACTACATAGCGTGCTCCCGCATCTTTGAAGAGTTTTACCCACTGCGCCGCGTTAAAATTATCTCCCGTTAATAAGGGAATGAAATCTTTATAACCAAAATCCTTGTGGAGACCATAGGTTTTGGCATGATGTGCATAAGTATTTCCACGCCATGTTTTTTTATCGATATACATCCAACGGGGATACCACTCACTTCCAAAAGCGGGCACGCTGTAAGCCCCCCAATGAATAAAAATTCCAAACTTGGCATCCTGATACCACGTTGGAATCTTGTATTTTTCGAGAGAGTTCCAATCAGGTTGAAAGGGGCCTTTTTGAGCACCAGCTTCAATCTTCTCAAGAAGTACGCTTTCTGAGAGTATCGGCTGCTGCTTATCTTGCGCATTCGCCTCAGACGAAGCCAAGCCAATGAGTGAAGATAAAGTTAGAACCTGAATGACCCATGAAGAGGGCATGAAAATTCGCCTTTGATAGAAAGCTAAGGAGGTAGTACCACTAGAACATCAGTACTTACCATTATAACTCTCTGTCTCAGCAAATACACCTGAAACTCGTCCGCTCAGTCCTCCTTAAATACATGCTCAGAAACAATTTCACATGAATTTTCCGCTTTCATTAGCTTTAAATTCTCAATCGTTCATTAACAAACATTGTTCTGACACACTCAATCGTTCAATCAGAGTATAAATCAAAGGAGTAGAAATAATGGACACTATTCTGATTTTAAGGAAAAATCGACCACGTTCTCATCATCCAGAGAAATGTTAGCCGTCAACTTAGTTTTATTTTCGTTGTGATATTTCGCCGGGATCGATTCTTCCCGCGCGCCAACAAAATTCCCTTCATCATCATATTTTTGTCCGCGCGTCGTGATGGCTACTTTGAACTTTCCAGGGGGGCACCCTTTTTCATTGATATAGATCAATTCGTACTTTCCGTCTGGGTTGCTAACTCCGATTGCACCCCGCGGTGCTCCTCCCTCGGTGGGCATGAACATCACCCTGGCGCACTCGACAGGATTTCCGTCAAGGGTGATGGTTCCAGAAACATGCGCAAGTTCGGGACGATCGCCACGATCACCGCAACCAACCTGTAATAACAGGAACGACAAAAAGAACAGAACAAGACATTTGGCGCGAGACATGTTTGACCTCCCTTTAAATTAGATTATGAATTGAGATAGGAATTAGTGAGAGAGACTCAAGAATGATGAACTCCTCTCAAGAATTATTTGAGTTAGACACATTTCTGAAGAACGTATCTTGTGAAAGTTTTACTTTGAATGAAACCGGGGAGAGGAAAACAAAAAGGCTCTTCCGCACCCCGGATTGTTTTGGTGGTTAAGACTGTTATGCCTGAACCAAATCATTTTTAGAATTCACCGATCACTTCAGAGTCATTAATGGCACATAACAATTCATAGACGGCATTATCGTGCCCCCAACCACCGCCACCTTGATTCACATTTTCACTCACAAAGCGAACCGCTCCATCACAAAGAAGGAAATGAAGTCCTCCAACATGTTGACTGGAAGTCGCGCGATCAAAAGCCCAGTGCAAAGTATCATTCATGGGAACGCCTGCTGCAAAACTTACATCGGGAATCCCTCTCCAGTCACCCGTCGAACCCGACGTTCCAAATGCAGTCCCGGCTCTTCCGTTATTTCCTCCGGATACAGGAAGTTTTCCATAAACACGTTCTCCCACTAGAATCGTATTGCTCGTCCCATCAATAATATCACGAATTCGAACTTTACTATTTTTATAAAAAATACCTGTAGGGCGATTCCAGAATTCCGTCCCAACTGGTTCCACCATTCTCGAAAAATTATGTCCCGCACTCCCCACATAATTAGATCCTGCAACAAAATGAGGTTGATTTGCCGAGTCTCTGATTCGACGTGAATCGTTAATCTCAGGCTTTGGATCGGAAGGGCATGAGAAAACGGGCAGTGGTGTCGCAGCTACACTTGCCAACACGGGGTCAGCTAAAGCCTGTGCCAGACTTTGACCAGAAACATCCATTTGATTGTATAATGCAGCCTGATCAAGAAATGGGAAGCAGTAAGCGGGCCATCCCCAGTTTCCTTGCTCTGTATACCCATTCGCATCGTCATTTTGTGCTGAAATTGCAGGAGGGAAAGTGCGGTGCACATCGTGATAGTTATGGAGCGCCAAACCAATCTGTTTCAGGTTATTTTTGCATGTACTCCTTCGAGCAGCTTCTCGGGCCTGTTGCACTGCAGGAAGCAACAAAGCAATCAAAATGGCAATAATGGCAATGACTACCAACAATTCAATGAGCGTAAAACCACGACGCCTGGTTAAGCTTTTCATGAAATCTTCCCTTGAAAATAGATAGAAATGATTTGTGTGATATTTAATGATTTTTACGCTGAAATTGTGTGGTGACAATGAGATTATGAGATAAAATATTAAGGTTTTTTCACACAACTTTATTTCTTAAATAATCCAATAGATAATCTGACTATGGCTTATCGACCGCAGATTGCTGTTCTTGTGGAAACATCCAAAACATATGGGCGCGGGATTATTGAGGGAATTTCCCAATATGTAAGGAGCCATCGTCACTGGTCTATTTTTATCAACGAACGAGGTTTGGATGATCCTTTACCTGAGTGGATTGAGCAACGCCCCACTGATGGAATCCTGTTAAGAACTTCCAACGCGACTGTGTTTGATGCAGTCAAGAAACTCAAGATTCCCACAGTTTCACTTGGGGAAATATATGATCCCCATTTTCCCATCGTACACACGAACGATCGACGCCTGGCGATTTTGGCTGCTCAGGAATTTCTACATCGAGGTTATAAAACAATCGGTTTTGCGGGTATTCAGGGCACAACCTGGTCAGACATTCGATATCAAGCTATCGTCAATTTTCTAGATCAATCAATATTTCACTCCTGCTGTGATCCATCGAACGCTGAAGGTGGCCTCTTAGACTGGCCAACTCATCAAGCGGAATTGACAAAGTGGCTCCAGGAAATTCCCAAACCAGCAGGGATCATTGCAGCTTATGATGTCATCGGCGTTCGGGTGTTAGACGTTTGCAATGAACTTGGGATTGCCGTTCCAGCCGAAGTTGCCGTCATTGGAATTGATGATGATCAGTATCTTTGCGAACTTGCAAACCCACCTTTGAGTAGTGTTGCACACAGTCTTCAGGAAATAGGATATCGTGCATGTTCCGTTTTGGATCAAATTATGCAAGGAGGAGCAGTACCAGATGAGCCAATTTTGATTGAACCACAAGGTGTGATTGCGCGTCAGTCGAGTGATATTTTTGCCATCGATGATCCACTCATTGCAAAAGCAATTCAATACATTCGTGATCATGCCTGTGATGGAATCAATGTGAATGATGTGCTAAAAAGATTCCCATTAACAAGAGCCACATTGACACGCCGATTCGAAAAGTACATTGGGCACTCTGCCAAAGAAGAAATCATGCGATTGCAAATGATTCGTGTAAAAGAGCTGCTGACGGAAACCGATTTCAATCTGGAGAAAATTGCAAAGCTCTCTGGATACAATCACGTCGAACACATGAGCACAATCTTTAAAACCAAAAATGCAATCACCCCAGGCAAATATCGCGAAAGGTCAAAAACAGAATCTTGAAAATTCAATCAAGTACTATGGAGATGATTCAATTCTTGCCCTATATGACAATGCTATTTGATAAACTACAAAATGACTTTTTTCACTGTTACAATCCGTTGAGTATAAAAACAAATGAATCACCTTTCTCACCTATTATATTTGTTTTTTGTCTTCACACCAATTCTTCTCCATGGGGAGGAAAGAATCACTTTAAATGCAAGGTCAATGACCTATGTCCTTCAAGCTGAAAAACTTGCCTCTTCTAGAAATGAGGCGGTCAAGAGACTGGCATCGAGCGGACGTGATCTCATCGTTTTAGATTATGCGTATAATACAGATATAAATGGACTATGGACTTCAGAGGAAATCGAGAGTATTCGTAAAGGTAAGTTTGCTCGCAAAGTTGTTGCGTACATTTCAATCGGTGAGGCCGAAAATTATCGTCCCTATTGGCAAAGTCACTGGGATACAAACCAAGACGGCCAGCCTGACAAAGGAGCACCGTCATTTTTGAATACCCTTAATCCAGATTGGGAAGGAAACTATAAGGTACGTTATTGGTGCAGGTCGTGGCAGAATATCATCCTGAAATATGTAGACGAAATAATGAAGCAAGGATTTGATGGAATTTATCTGGATATTGTCGATGCCTTTGAATTCTACGAATATGACGCGAAGAACAAGAAATGGGTAGACAATCGAATAAACCCTGCAACCGGCAATACCTACCGTCAAGACATGATTGCATGGGTCCACAAGATTGCACTACATGCGCGTAAAACCAAACCTCACTTTTTAATCATTCCTCAAAATGCGGCACAACTATTGACAGAACCCGAATATGTAAATTCCATAGATTCAATCGGTATTGAGGATCTCTTCACAACTGGAAATAAAAAACAGAAGCTGGATCACATCGAAGGAATGATCAGATTCCTCAAAAATATTCAAAGAGTCCGCAAGCCTGTCTTTCTCATTGAATATGGAAAGAAGAAAGATTTAAGAGAGTTTTCAGCCAAGAATGCAAATTTTAATAAGATGTTTCTGTTATTCACAAACCGAAATCTCTCAATTCTAGGTACTTCTGCCAGTGAAAACTGAAAGATTATGGATATCCAAATCTCACTTCATCCAAGTGATGGTCCTCGGCATTTTTACCTTCATCATAATAAACGCTGGTCAAATTCCATTCATGAAGAAAGATCAACCATTGTTTTGTTCGATTATGACTCGAAAGTGGGAAAGCTAACTTCACGACAAACAATTTCCATATTGCCATCTGATTTTGTGCGAAGCAATTTTTTCAGCCGATTGCAGATTTGTTTATGCAGGTAACTGTTTACATGACAGCATCGGAATTTTTTCAATTGGTTCTAAGGGCAAACGAAGCTTCATAGCTGAAGAATGGACACGAGAAATTTACTCACGCAGTTTCAGTTTCGATCCTACGGGAATTGATGAATTGAGCCTTTCAGATTAGTGATTTTAATTAATCTGATGCGATAAACAGATAAGCTTGTAATAAGATCATCGATTTTGACTTTGGTTGAATAGTTTTACTTCAATCGAATCAGAACTTCATTGCGGCGGAAGGGACCGGGAGTCCAGGGAGGATCGTAGCCCGCGTACTCAGAATCACCATCAGCAATCAGACCTTTTTTGCTCATCCACTTGCGTAATTTTTCTTCTTCTTTTGCGACTGTTTTTTCATTTAATCTTCCGTTAAATCGGATCACGGCAAAACGCCCACCAACACGTTTTTGCACTCGAACTTTCTTATTAACCGGCTGGGGAACACCTTGCTTCGTGACGATTTTTGGGACAACAAATCCCATTTGACCTGATTCCTCAGAGCCTTCAGGTTCCATGAAAACGGGTGTCGTCATAGCTACTTTTTGCTGATCGTCATTGGCACCGTCTATATAACGAAATAATCGCATAAAGCTTCCATCGTCACCTTGCGAATCAAACTGCATATTGGTCGTTACCAGCGTGAGGTCTGGATATTCGCGAGTTTCAAAGGAGTTCTCTGATTCAAGTAACTTGTATTCGGCTGATTCATAAGCACTTCTGGCTGTCAACTTCCAACCAAAATAGCCAAGTAAGCTAACTACGATGACAACACTGAAATAGATCATTCGTTTTCTAACCATCATAAATTCACTTTCTAACCATCATAAATTCACTCTTATCTTTGTTCTTTTAGTGCGGCTTCCACTTTTATCCAATCGACTTCAAGTTTGAACGGACCTGCTTTTTTGTCGCCGAGTAAGAAACCAATTGAATTTACTTGTGGTGCGTTAACTTGACCAGCGTTATCGGCAGTTCGCCCAAATGAAGTGGCGACAAAGTCTTTAAGTGGAAATCGTAATTCAATCCATTTGTCTTTTTCCGTTTTGAATTCCATACGATAAGAAAATGCAACACGACGTATTGGCAGGTATAGATTTAATGAGTATTTTCGACCATCACCTTTCACCCGTGTCAGGAGTATGTCACCAACCTGCAGGTTCAGCTGTTTGGGTCGCGAACGAACTGAAGCAAAACCGCCGTTATTTTCGAGTGACAGAGTACCAAAGAATTCCAGTATTCCCTCATTCGAAATTCGAAAACGCCCCTCTGAAATGCCCCCCATTACACCGTCATTGACAGTTTGCCACTGGTTACCAGCCTCCTGCTTCGAAAAGTCAAACAAGACCCGTGGCTGCTGAGCATAAGAAACCTTAGTCAGTTGATAGAGTGGACCTGCTGAAATAAGACGATCATCACCTTCAACTCGGATCGTCGTTACTGAAAAGACTAAAATGAAACAGGCTATGATCAGCATCACCTTGAAAAAATAAGCCATCAATGATCCCCTTAATTTCTCAAGCATTTTTTATCTAAATACTTGTTAATTACAGGCTTCCATGAAACGAAATCAGGTCCGAAGATTAAAACATCAACATAACGTTTTATAGGTGTAAGAGGAGATATGACAAGTCCTTATAGGCTGATTAATTTTCCACCTCACAGTATTGATGTGTCAAATTCCAATGTCAACCAAGGTTTTGGCGATGATGATCGCCCAATAAGATGCAGATTATCTTTTTTTGATTATTTCGTTGACATTGTCATTTTTTCTGTATATACAGATATAAGGAGGTAACAATGTCAAACAGAAAAAAATCATTGGGTGCAGAATTGATTCCCCAATCGTGTATCGCATTACGAATGCGTTTGGCCAATCGTGTGATTACTAAGATTTATGATGACGCGCTGCGACCATTAAAATTGCGCGTACCGCAATTGGCAATGCTCGCGTTTGCTGAAGAACAGGGGCAACTTCGACAGGCCGATATTTGCAGTCAGTTACAACTCGATGATTCCACACTAAGCCGCAATCTGGATCGAATGCAATCCAATGGATGGTTGGAAGAAACCATCGGAGAGGATGCCCGTGAACACCCTTATCAGCTCACAACTGAGGGAAGAAAGTTACTAAATCAGGCAATTCCCCTCTGGAGCGAAGCACAGCAGAAAGCACGTGAGCTCTTAGGTAAAAGCGGAGTAGAAACACTGCAATCATTTGCGAGACAACAGGGATTCGGAATGTAATATTTTTTAACAATTTATCTGTATATGCAGGTTTTTAAAAAAATTCGAAATGAAATAAGGAGAAGAATTATGCCTTACTTGACATCTCAAAATAACATGAAGGGAATCGCAGACGCTTTTCTGCGCGATCCGGATCTCTATCATCCGCTGCTTGAATATATCAATCAAGTCATGACACGCGAGTCGCAAGTCAGTATTCCGGAACGAGAAATGATTGCCGCTTATGTCTCCGTGCTCAACGGTTGTGATTTTTGTGTGGGCGTTCATCACCAAACTCTTGAAGCTTTTGGTATCGCACAAAGTGTGATTGATCAACTTGGACGCGATACTGCCTTCGAAGTTCTAGAAGAACGTATGACGGCAGCGCTTTATTTTGCTGAAAAACTGACACAAGACCCTCATCACATCAGGCACGATGATATCCAGCAACTTCTCGACCAGGGATGGACGGAGCAAGCCGTTGAAGACATCACTAATGTAGTGAGCCTATTTTCCTGTGTTAACCGACTCGTAGACGCAATGGGCTTCACGGGTGACCAAGGCTACTTTGAACGAATCGGGAGCATGCTGGCAACACAAGGCTATCAACCACTGATCGACAGGCTTAGAAAACAATAATCAGGTACATAAGCCTCATTTTTTTGCAATATATCTGCATATACAGGTTTTTAATTCTATCCACTGAACTGAAAGCAGGAAAAGTGATGCATGTTGACTCATCTTAAGTACTTCCCTGAAGCAAACAGACCTTACTTCAACAACTGAATCAAACACGATCGTCCCACAGTATCAGCTGTCGTGTCAGTGATTCATATTTTATCTCATTAGAAGGAGAAACAGGATGCCAGTCATCGATATCCAATACCAGAAAGGGTCTTTAACTGAAGCTGCAAAAGCTGAATTACCAACCAGACTCGGACAAATCGCAATCGGGTACGAAGGTCTTGAAGGCAGTCAATTTGCCAGGGAATTCACCTGGGTCTATCTGCATGAAATGCCTGCCAACCAAGTGACGCAGGTTTCCGGCGCACCTCCAAAACCAATTTATCGTCTGAGGTTCACCACACTGCAATCACTACTCAACAACGAAAGTAAACATCGATTGGGAGAAGATGTAACTCGCGCAATTTATGAAGCCGAGGGTTCTGCCTGGAATGAAGAAGAAGCATATAACCGCGTGTGGATCTTCTTTGAAGATGTCAGAGAAGGTGATTGGATCGCCGGAGCGCGCATCAATAGTCTCAAAGGCTTGCGTGAGAAGTTAGCAGAGGAGAAGGCAGTTACCACTGGCTGATATACCCTTCGATCGCGGAGTGGTGTTTGATCTAAATCAGACACACTCCGCGGTTTATTTTTCAAATCATATCAAATCTTACGGTGGCTTTGTCAAACTCTTATCAAAAAGAATAACAAGATCAGCACTATTCTTATCTGAGGTATTGAATCATGAAACTCTCGCTCACCCCTTTTCTGCTCATAACAGAACTTGCATTCTTATTATTTGTTTTCCAAAATGCAAAACCCAACAGAAATGTGCCTCCCTGGCGTCTTATGGCTTTCTGGGTATGGATTGTTTTTTATGCAGGTGTAGCAACCTACCTGGGGTATCTAGGAGTTTATGTTTCTGAAGTACTTCTCAATTACTATCCAGGTTTCTGGCTTCAATCTATCACAGTCACCGCCTGTATTACTCCTGTGCTTATGAGTGGGGGCCTTAGGCATGACCTCAGAAGCGCCGTAGATGCAACCATGTGGGAACATTGGATCTATTTTAATATGCTACGACTTGCGGCAGTGGGAACTTTAGTCGGAGCCAGCAGAAACTCGTTTCCAATCTACTTTGAGTTACTGGTAGGAATTCCTGATTTACTGTTTGCGCTATCCACATTTTGGATACTAAAAAGAACAAAAGCGGATCGACTCTCAAGCCGCCAGTTTTTTTACTGGAATCTGATCGGCGCCTTCGTCATCGTCCCCGCGGCACCTCTCTTACTTCAACTTGGCCTACCCGGACCTTTACAGGTATTTGACGCTCAACCAGATGCACGCGCCGTATTTGCTTTCCCAATGTCAATTGCTGCCATGATCGGAGTTCCTCTCTTTGTTTTGGTAAATCTCCTCGTTGCATGGCGTCTGTTCGAGCAGAGAACGAAACAACCTGTCAAAATCAAACAAACGCTTGAGCTTAGGCGATTAAAATAAATTAACAAAAGTAACAAACAGAGTGCATTGAATAAAAAATGAGGAAGAATAATGGAAGCTGCGTTAGTGGAAATTAGAACGAAGGATGTGTAATGTATTGCAACACTGTTTAATAAACACCTTATAAATATTTAACACTCCTAAATCATAGTCTAAAGACAATATCTGGACCCATTAACATGCTGCTCACTCTCGTTTCTTTCTTGTTCTTTACAGGATTGGTGGCCATCCTCACCTGGTGGATTACACGCCGTGATGACCATGACAGCAGTAGTGGCTACTTCCTTGCGGGTCGATCGCTTACGTTTCCCTTGATTGCTGGCTCGCTTTTGCTCACAAACCTCTCCACTGAGCAGATGGTTGGATTGAACGGTGCGGCTTTCACAGATGGTCTGTGTGTGATGGTTTGGGAAGTGGCCTGTGTTGTCGCTCTGGTCTTTATGGCATGGTTCTTTCTTCCACGCTTCTTAAAAAGTGGCGTAGCAACTGTGCCTGAGTACCTCGGAATTCGATTCGATCACCAAACACAGGTAATTACGAATCTGATCTTCCTGTTGGCTTATGTGGGTATTCTGCTCCCGATCATTCTTTATACAGGGGCAACCGGAATGGTCGGAATTCTAGACCTACCTTCCATGTTGGGTAGCTTGCCGGAATTACTCGGAATCGATCCTGAAACGACCGCTCTATGGCTGATCGTCTGGTGCGTGGGAATCATTGGATCAATCTATGCTTTGTTTGGTGGTTTGCGAACAGTCGCAGTTTCTGACACCTTAAATGGCATCGGTTTGTTTGTCGGCGGTTTTTTGATCACCGGATATGCATTGTCGATGCTTGGTGGCGAGGGTGGTATTTCAGCTGGAACACAGTTGCTTTTGGATCAACAGAAAGAACGTTTCAATTCGATCGGTAGCCCCGAATCATCAGTTCCCTTTGGCACAATTTTCTCAGGTATTTTTCTGTTAAACCTCTTTTACTGGACTACCAACCAGCAAATCATTCAGCGTACCTTTGGAGCCAGCAGTTTAGCTGAAGGACAGAAGGGTGTTTTGTTAACGGGTGCATTGAAACTATTGGGGCCAATTTATCTGGTGATCCCCGGAATGATCGCCTTTACCATGTTTAATGGTCAAAATATTAAAGCAGACGATTCATATGGCTTATTGGTGAGGCATACTTTACCTGATCACTTAACAGGGTTCTTTGCAGCAGCCATGATCGGCGCAATCCTTTCCAGCTTTAATTCCGCTTTGAATAGTTCCTGCACGTTATTCAGTCTTGGACTTTACAAAAATATTCTCAGACAGGAAGCCAGTGAAAAAGAAGTAGTCAAATCTGGAAAAATATTCGGATGGATTGTCGCAGTTGTGGCAATGTGTATCGCCCCCCTGTTAGCAAATACAACCAGCATCTTTGGTTACCTGCAAAAGATGAATGGCATTTATTTCATTCCCATCTTTGCCGTGGTTCTCATTGGAATGCTAACTAAACGTGTCCCTTCGCTCGCAGCAAAAATCGGGCTTGTTGCGGGTTTCGCAGTGATTGTAATAGGTTACTTTGTACCACCGTTTGACATGATCGTCGCCTCGTTACACGACTATCACTTTCTGGGAATTGTCTTCAATTGGCTCATGATTCTGATGTTGGTGATTGGCGAAATAGTCCCCCGCGAAACCGAATTTGTCCAGGAAGACGTCGGAGCCGTTGATATGACACCATGGCAACTTGCCAAGCCGGCTGGAATCATTTTAATTCTGATAGTTTTCAGCATTTACGTTACGTTTGCTGACTTTTCTGTGCTTGGCTCGAACAGAAGTTAAATCGATCACACCAAGATGTCATAAACCACGTGAGCTTCTTCGACCCCGGTTAACCTGGCATCCAGACCACGGTATTTATAAGTCAGCCGACGATGATCAATTCCCATGCAATGCAGGATTGTGGCATTCATGTCGCGAATGTGTACCGGGTTTTCGACAATGTTGTAGCAAAAATCATCGGTCTTGCCGTATTCAAATCCGCGTTTGATACCACCACCGGCCATCCAGATGGAAAAACAACGGCCATGATGATCTCGACCGGCACTCGGACTGCCGATGGTTCCCTGACTATAGACGGTGCGTCCAAACTCACCACCCCAGATAACAAGTGTTTCGTCTAACAATCCTCGTTGTTTCAGGTCCTTGACCAATGCTGCCGAAGGCTGATCCACGTCAAGACACTGATTAGGTAGCTGTCGCTTGAGAGATACATGCTGGTCCCAACCGCGATGAAAGAGTTGAACAAACCGTACCCCGCGCTCAGTCATACGACGCGCTAACAGGCAATTCGCGGCAAAACTTCCTGGTTTTTTTGATTCAGGCCCATACATTTCAAATGTTTTCGCGGTTTCGCTGGAAAGGTCCATCAATCCAGGAACTGACGTTTGCATGCGATAGGCCATTTCGTATGAGTTGATACGCGCCTGGATTTCCGGATCACCAATCTCTTGTGCCTGTCCTCGATTCAATTTTGCCAAATCATCCAACAAGGTCCGTCGTTGTTTACGATCGATGCCTGCCGGATTTGACAAGTATAAGACGGGACTCGAACCAGGACGCAATTTGACTCCCTGATGGCTGGGAGGCAGAAAACCAGAGCCCCACAAGCGATCAAACAAAGGTTGTCCCGGGTTCTTTCCCGTTCCCTGCGAGAGCATCACCATATAAGCGGGGAGATTTTCATTCTCGCTGCCCAGTCCGTAACTCAACCACGATCCTAGACTCGCGTGACCAATTTGCTGTGTGCCCGTGTTGATAAACGTAATCGCGGGATCATGATTAATCGCTTCCGTATTGACTGATTTCAAAATGGTAATGTCATCGGCAATGGTTTGTGTATGAGGCAGTTGTTCGCTGATCCAGGTTTGATGTGCCCCACACTGCTTCATCTCCCAGAAAGGTGCCACTACAGGAAATGACTTTTGTCTGGCTGTCATGCCTGTGACTCGCTGGGTGCCTTTGACAGAATCAGGTAGATCCGTACCATGCGTCTTGCGTAAGATGGGCTTATAATCGAACAGGTCCACATGCGAAGGACCTCCCGATTGAAACAGATAAATAATGCGTTTCGCTTTGGGTGCTATCTTTTTAACGGCATCTGGTACAACTTCAGATTCGGCTTTGGCGTTCTGACTAAATAATTCAGGATAGAGCAGTGAAGCCAAAGCGGCACCACCAATGCCCCGTGCAGATTTCCCTAATAGCGTTCGACGCGTCAGATTTCGCTCGTATTCAAATACAGGATCCATAATTATCCTCGTGTAATAAATTCGTATGTATTGAAAATCATACTCGCTACAGCCGTCCAGGCCGCCATTTCGGCAGCAGGCAATGACTCATCACGGTCTGATTCCCCTTGCGAAAGTAAAGCAAGTGCAGCCATTGGATTTACCTGATAGGATTTCAGTTCACGTTGATATGCTGTTTTGAGAGTATCTGCTTCCCATGTTTCAGGGAGCCGGCCCAGCGCTGCTTTAAACGCAAACTGAACCCGGGAATTGACATCCTGCCCCCCTTCTTTCATTACCCGTTCTGCATAATTACGTGAAGCTTCCACAAACTGCACATCGTTAAGTAATACCAGCGACTGTAGAGGAGTATTCGTCCGTGCCCGACTGATTAAACAGACTTCACGGTTCGGTGCATCAAAAGTTTGCATATTCGGAGGAGGCACTGTGCGTTTCCAATAAGTATACATACTGCGGCGGTAGAGTTTTTCACCATGATCCTGCACAAAGACCTGAGCGGTCGCAGGTGAGCTTCCATAGTGGCTGACTTCCCGCCACAGACCTTCCGGTTGATATGGATTCACACTCGCCCCACCGATGCGCTCGACCAATAAACCTGAAACTTTCAAGGTGGCATCACGAATCATTTCCGCTTGTAGCCGGAATCGTGCACCACGGGCTAAAAGCCGATTTTGTGGATCGTCTTTCCAGAGTTGGGGCGTACCCGCTGATGACTGACGATAGGTCGCTGACAACAGGATCTTGCGCATAATATGTTTAACATTCCAACCCGATTCGTAAAATTCAACTGCCAACCAATCGAGTAATCGCGGATGTGTGGGGGGGTCGCCCTGGGAACCAAAGTCAGCCGAAGTCGAAACAATTCCCTGACCAAATAACATCTCCCAAAATCGGTTTACGGTCACACGTGTTGTTAGTGGATTTTCACGCGAAGTCAACCACTGCGCTAACGCGGTTCGATTTTTCGCCGCATTTTTCGGCAACCCAGGCAAAAATCCGGGCACTCCCGTTTCTACTTTTTCCGTAGGTTGATCATATTGACCACGATTTAAAATAAACGTTTCTCGCGGCTTCTTTGCGGTATTCATCACCATCGTCTCGAACGAATCGGTCAACATCAGGCGGCGTTCTTTCAAATTCGTCAGTTGGTAATGAATGTTTTTGAATTCAGGAGCAATCCGGCTATAGTAGAGATTCAGTGTTGCCGATTGGATTTCATCGCGTTCATTCTGAGCAATGGACAATATCTTTTGAATCTCAATCGGAATATTCGTTCCATCATCAATGCCTGACATACCGAAGATCTTGTAATCGCCGGCCATCAATCTCTTTCCGTAACCAAACTTTCCATCACCCCAAACTAACATGACTGTAATGTAAGGGGATCCTTTTGTTTCATAAGGGCGATCAAAAGTCACGGTCAAATGTTGCTGGCTCTGATTTTGTGGTGCAGGCGACCAACCCGTATGATCACGTGGATCCAAACAGTCCTCAACAGGATATTCGGAATGCGAAGCACTGGCGGTAGTTTTGACAACTTTAAACATCGCGTACAGGTCGACCTGATCTGATGGAACCGTCGTTCCGGAAGCAGCAAAACTTGTCAAAATGAATCCGCCAGGAAAGGTTTCTTTTTTACCATGTCCAATCCCGCCATGAGGTAACTTTTCATTTGGGTAGAACACAAGTCGCAAACCGGTCAGTTTATCGATACCTGGTTTTACCTTTAAAGAAATGGAGGGAGAACGTCCACTGGCAGTTAATGCAAGTACATGCCCTTCTTTACTGATTTCAAACGCGCTACGAGTATTGGGATCAGATACTTTAACTACTTCCAATTCATGCAGTTTTAAGCCTTGTCCACGTTGCGATAGTTCTTGACGCGCTTTCTTTTCCCATTCCGCTAATTTTTTTGTATTGGGATGCCTGAGTTTAGCTTGAAGTCGGGCGATTTCTTGATCGAGAGATTTCAACTCAGCTGCAACAAAAGGAAGTTCTGTTTTCGCTTTCAACTTGGGGCCGGCATTAATTCCGCTATTTCCATCGAGGCCACGATCTTCCAACGTATTGAAATACGCGAAGAACTGATAGAAGTCTTTCATCGTAATGGGGTCATATTTATGATTGTGACATTGAGCACACCCCATCGTTAAACCTAAGAACACTTCCGATGTTGTTTTTACACGATCGACGGTATAGTTCACTAGATTTTCCTGAGGGATCGTGCCACCTTCGTGTGTAATCATATGATTGCGGTTAAAACCGGTAGCCACCTTCTGCCAGGTAGATGCTTCCGGAATTAAATCGCCAGCAATCTGTTCGGTGATAAATTGATCAAAGGGCTTATTTTTGTGAAACGAGTCGATCACCCAATCCCGCCAGAGCCACATGTGACGGCCCCCATCGATTGAAAACCCATTGGTGTCTGCATAGCGGGCCAGATCAAGCCACTTTAGTGTCATCCGTTCTGCGTATTGTGGCGACGCCAGCAATCGATCAACAAGTTTTTCGTAAGCTTTCGGGTCCTTCGAATTCACAAAAGCATCCACTTCCTCAATCGTTGGTGGCAAACCAATCAGATCAAGATAAAGTCGACGAATTAAAGTCGGACGTTCCGCTTCTTTTGCGGGTGAAATCCCCTTCTTTTCCAATCGAGATAACACAAAATAATCGATCTCATTTTGTGGCCAACTTTTTTGTTTGATTGTAGGTTTTTGAGAACGAACCGGTTTGACGTATGCCCAGTGGTCCTGCCAGGTAGCTCCCTGCTTTACCCACTGCCTCAAGAGCTCAATCTCTTCAGGCTTCAGCTTCTTACCTGAATCTGCGGGTGGCATTCGCTCATCCACGTCAGTAGCAAGAATCCGCTGAATCAGTGCGCTTTCTTTTAGATTTCCCGGAACAAGCGCCGCGTTTCCGTCAGTTCTGTGAAAGGCTCCCGCCTTTGTATCCAGACGCAGGTCTGCTTCACGATGTGATTCGTCCGGTCCGTGACAGAAAAAACAATTATTGGAAAGAATAGGACGGATGTCGCGACTGAAATCGATGTTTGATTTTGTCGTGGAAATCTTTGACTTCTCATTCTCAGCTGCAAATAAGGAAATACAAACTATGCCAGCAAAAATCAGTGGCAGACCGATTCGGAGCAAAAGGGAACGCATACTTTCATACCCTGTTGATAATGAGCTTAACACAATCCTGGTGCGTCTCTTTGAAGCCGAACCATGCCATCATAGTCCGGGAGAACAGGTGGGTCCCAGCAAACAGATTGTTATCCTTGATCTTAGAGCGTGAGAATAAGGCCTGTCAAGCAAGGAAACGACGATCTAGTACCATTTCTCACGACTGAAGTCCCCTTGTACCGATAGAATGAACAAGCACGCAGATCATACAAAAAAAGACCCGCAGACATTTCGATAAGAAACGACCTGCGGGCCTGAATATTATTGTGATTAAATGTCTTACAGCGGTCGTACAACCGACAAGCCACGCCAGTAATCGAACAGGGTTTCTACAGACAACACTCCACCGCCCATGCCACTCTTGTTGATGCCGGCATAGGGAATTCCGTGTGCAAAAACGTTATGTGCATTGATCCAGCTATTGCCGGCACACATCGCTTCGGCAACACGAGCCGCACGAGACAGATCAGACGACCAGACACTATTGGCCAAGCCATAATCTGTGCTGTTCGTCATTGCAATGGCTTCTTCTTCACTCTCAAAGGGAGCCAGATACGCCACAGGACCGAAAATTTCTTCCCGAGCCGCTACGTTATCTAAGGAACCTGCCATGAGTGCTGGTTTTACATAGTACCCTTTGTAACCGGGAACATCAGCAACACCACCTTCGAGAATACATTCAGCACCTTCTGACTGTCCTTTTTCCAGATAGGAAAGCACACGCTTGTGTTGTTTCTCATTCACAACAGGCCCCATTTGCGCGGTATCGTCCAATTGATAACCGATTTGCACATCCTGCAGACGATCAACACACTCACCGACAAATTCATCGTAGATGTTCTTATGGACCAGCCAGCGCGTTGCGTCACAGCAGACTTGCCCCGTATGGAAGGTAATCGCATTGACCAGTTTTTCTGCCGTATCTGGAATGTCGACATCATTAAAAATTACCGCGGCTCCTTTGCCTCCGAGTTCCAGTTTCACCGGTACCAGATTCCGTCCACAGGATTCAGCCACCAGACGACCCACTTCAGGAGAACCAGTAAATGACATACGTTTGAGCTTAGGATTTCCGGACAACGCTGCTCCTGCCTCGGAACCAATTCCGGGAACCACATTTATCACACCGTCGGGAATGCCGACTTCTTTAGCCAGTCGTCCCAGATAGATCGCCGACATTGGTGTATCCTCAGCCGGTTTGATCACCACCGTATTTCCCGCAGCCAATGCAGGAGCAATTCCCCAACCAATCAACAGGAATGGAAAATTCCAGGGAAAAATAAATCCACAGGCACCATAAGGCTGTCGCACAGTCCACGCTTCATGATTTTTCACCGCCAGAACCGAACGACGTTGAACGTTCTGAGCCAGATCGGCAAAGTAACGAATGGTATCCACAAAGTTCTGCACATCGCCTTGTGCTTGTGCTTCAATCTTACCAGCGTCCAGTGATTCGAGTTGAGCGATAATACACTTTTGCTTTTCGACAGCGTCTGCCAACCGATGCAACAAGGCGCTGCGCTCGTTCTGAGGCATCTGTGCCCAACCAGTTTTCTTGAATGCTTCGTCAGCGACATCGACGGCCTGATCAATATCATTCGCTTGAAAGCTAAAGACCTCTGCGAGTTTAGCCCCTGATCCGGGATCTGAGGTGATGAAGGTTTCACCACCCGTAGACTCCACTTCTTTACCGCCAACAATTCCTTTCAGAATGCCGCTTTCGAGGAAAGAGTTTACTTCAGGATAAAGGTCGTTTGCTGTGGTGGTTGACATCGTGCGCTCCTGTTCAATGAATTTCAGAAATGACGGACTCGAACCTCGATCTTCAAAACATCATTTGTTTGAACCAAGGCTGATTTCTTGCGTAACTTACCCCCGACCGCCTCCTGCTGCCTTCATTCATCATAACCAGAAAACATCCCGAATTTAAACTCAAAACGCGGTTTAGTTTGGCAGTTCACTATGATCTGGCCATGGCAAAGAAAATGCCTTAAATCGACCGCCTGATAAAAGAGACAGGCAAACCAATTGAGTGGGCTTATGAAGTCTGGGACAAGCTGGTGTCGGATCTCAGCCACAAAAATAATCGCCGGCAGTCGATTGCCGCACAATTGCTCTGCAATCTGGCGATGAACGATCCGAAAATCCCAAAGCTCGCTAACGAACTGATCGAAACCGAAACGAAATGTTAGAAAAAGTACCAGACGGTTTTGTTCTCCCTATTTTTCAGTGCTACTTTAAAGATTATGGTTTCTCTGGTCGTGGTTTTACTTCAGGTGTAGTTGCTGGTGGTCCTCCCGCTGCTACTGCTGGTTTTTCCGCTACTGTTTTTTTTTCTGCTGCTTTTGACAGATCAACGTTTAAGAACTCTTTTAAAGCTGATGATGCCTTACTTTTGAGAAGCGGGGGTAAACCATTTTCCGATGCTATTTCATTGAGTCGCTTTATGATTATGTAGAAACTAGTTTGATCAACTTTCGCTTTCTTAGTGCTTTCTTCCAAATCCTTGACAAATAAGTTTCCTTTTTCCACTAAAGCACTCACAGCATTATAGCGTATTTGAAGATCGATCTTATCTTCTAAAGCAATCTCTTTTAATCCTTGAGTCAGCTCCCAATACCCACGACGCTTATATGTTGACACTGTATTCGTGGCTGTTTCGGAGGGTTTAGCAGTACCATCCAATTCTATTGAAAGTTTTTTTAAATCGGAGCCAAGAGCTTCGGTAACCGCCCAGTCTTTGTCAAAACTGACAGGCGCTTCGTATAAAGAGTTTACCAGCGAATCAACCATTGCCTTATATACAATTGGATCTGGTTTGGGATCTGGTTTGGGATCTGGTTTGGGATCTGGTTTGGGATCTGGTTTAGGATCTGGTTTAGGATCTGGTTTAGGATCTGGTTTAGGATCTGGTTTAGAAGAGAGTGTAAATGTGAGTGTGAGAGTGGGACTGAAGGTGAGAACGAGAGTTGAAGTTGAAGTTGGAGTTGAAGTTGGAGTTGTTGTTGGTGGTGTTGTTGGTGGTGTTGTTGTTGGTGGTGGTAATGGCGGGAGCGATGTATCCTGAATTGCTGGATGAGTCAAAATCAACGACATGTGTTTGACGATTTGAATTCGCAGATCTTGATCTTCACACCGAGAATTGAGAATTGCCTGCAAAATATGAAGTATATCTTTTCTGTTAGAAAATTCTTTTTGTGTTGCAGCAGAACAAATAATCTGCAGAGAATTGATTCTTGCTTCAGTCGGATATTTTCCACAGCCTTGAAGAATTGCCAGGTGCTGACATCTGATTTCATTTAAGACGTCAACAATGCCTGGCAAATTTTCGGCATCGAAGGCCTTTGTGTTACAGGAATTCTGCACCGGAATTGTTTCAGGTTCAGATTGTGCCCACAACCTTGTGTCATTTGAAAAGAATAAGCCAATCAAGACCAGAAAAATGACAGGGAATTTCACGAGGCCATTAAGTCGAGTTTGCTGAAACATGTCCTCTCCTTTCAAAATAATCATCGAATAATCAGCACATGTGTTATCTTGAGTAACAAATTATCAGAAAACAAGCGCACACACCACATTTACCCCATTCCCCCCTAATCTTTTCATGATTAAGTTCCAGCCCATTAATGTCTGTATCTGCAAAATCTGTATCTGTAAAACACGCTCTGCTAACAGAAAATGAGATAAACAAAAACAGAATGGAATCCTTGAATAGATTCCCGTTACAAAGAGAAGTAGTAAGCAGAGAAGTGATTTGGCAAAACCAAATGTAAGAAGCGTAAGAGGCCTTGACTTTAAAACTTGTCGGCCTCAGTCATTTTCAACTTTGATTTCTTGGATAGTCAGGTGACTATTTCTAATGATTGAAAACTGGAACAGCACTTTCTATGGACTTAGATCCAACAGATCTAAAGTAGTAAATTCGATTACATCACCGTCCTGTAGTATTATCTTCGTAAAGGGCTCGTAATAGACATTCCATTTTTTTTGTGCCGTTTCTATGGCTTCTTTTTCGTCGGCACTAATATTTTGCTTTGCACTCTGGGGGCGACTAAATATGCCGTAATAATAATTGGGGAGCAGGATTCGCAACAACCGGCCTTCAAAATTGCGGTAGATCACAATGACTGCAGGAACATTCTTATCGAATTCCTTTGAATAATCTTCTGTAAGAATTACTGAACTAGGATTAACTTCATTTCCATTCGTTCCTATTTCGAATACGCCAGTTCTTTTTGCGATACCTCTCAAAATAATTTGGCCATTCTTTCTGGTAGAACTGGTCTTTGTCTTATTCTTAGCGCTAAATTCTTTGAAGTCGTCTGCGGTTTGCGTGAAAATCAAATCATTTGGAAGAATCGAAATATTAGCAACTTGTGGCGCCCCCAAAAACACACGCGGAAACACTGTTGTTACTGGTCCTCGAATTAAATAGATGACCTTAGGCCGCAACTCAAGAATACTGGAAATGTCTGCTGCTTTTTTTGCATTGTTTTCTACATTTTCTTCATCCCGTTTCTTTTGTGCAGCATTTTCTTTTTCTGCTGCTGTATTTGCTGCTGCCATGGCTTTAGCAGTTTCTGCTTTCGCATTTGCTAACGCCTGGAATTTATTTCTAATATTTGCTTTCGTTGTGAGAATCGCGTAATCAAGTTCGTACTCTATCAAAAATGAATACAGCCCCACTCCCTGTCTCGGAACTTCAATTAGCTGAGGTCCCATTGGGAAAAATGACGCTGCCACGTTACCAGTGGCTGTGTCTTCCCCTTTGTGTTTATGATGTTTTTTGGGTTCGTGTTTTTCTTTGCTGAAGAGCTTGAAATCGACTAACGTAATCTGCTGATTCAGTGCCCCAAACTCTTTCTTAACTTTGTGCTGTCTTTTAGCGATTTTTTCTGCTCTGGGAGGCGTGTGCTTTTTAGAATCTTCATAGTTTTTAAGAAGCCCTAACTGCAATGCACCCGAAGTGCATCCCTGCTGAGAAAGCAACAATAACAGTAGCAACATCAAAGTCTGTTTCATCATGCATCCTTGCACAATCGATAAAGTTTCATTGATTTTCCCACTCCCAATTGGGAACAAATCTGTTTCGATCAATTTTCCCGTTCAATCCTAAACGTAATATCACCTCATCAATGCGACAAGCAAAAGCAACCTTATTATTAGGTATCGAATCTTCCACTAACTGTGCGAACACAAGACCGATTACGAGCCACGATAACTTTGACCTGATTGTAAGTTTCAACATCAGCACAGACCCACTGTCACCGCCAGTTAAAAAAACATCATTATTTCTAGCACTAATGATATTCTTCAATGGTAGAGGGCTAGTAGAAGGGATCGTTACCTGTGTCAGCGACGCATCAAAAAAACCTTCTTTTAAACGATTCGTGCTGGCACCATATTTAAAGACTGGCCTCAAATGCATATTGTCTGGCAAGCTCTCTTCCGCAAAGTAGATAGGCATGCCATTAAGTCCGTCATTGACTCCTTTTATCATATAGGGAGTTGAGCTTACTTGATCTAGGAATATTTTTGATGCGTCAACAAATGGATCAGCATCCGGATTTGAAGTAGCTCCGAACACGGTTCCAATAGGTTGTTCAGGTTGAACAACTGAAGTTGTTAAGCGTATTGCCTGATTCGAAACAACGTGCTTGTTTGTCAATCCGTAATGTTCACCGTTTTCTCCAATCACGATTCCTAAAGTTCCATAATCATTGGCCATACCTGCTTCCGCAACTGGTTGCCCACCGGCTATTCGAAAGCTTGGGTCAGTAGGCTCTGGAGGACCTTGTCCACCTGCTAATCTGCCAATAGGAGTAGCCAGTTCAAAGCCTCCTCGAACGACCTTAATTGGTGTGTCATTGATGGCAACCGGAAGTGAATCGATTTTCCTTACTTTCAATTCGTCATCATGTAATTTTTCAGTGACATTAATCATGATGACGTACTCCAATGGTGATACGAGTCGATCATATTTTGTCCGGAAACAGATCTTCATCCCATTTACATCACCAAAATCCAGTATCTGTTTCTGTTTGCCTCGAGACTTTTTCCTTTTTGACTGCTTTGCTTCTTGTCGTTTTTTCTGAATCACCAGTTCTTCACTGAGTAATTCATATGCGTCTTGCGCTTTTCTATACTGTGCTTCTAATTCCTGCTTACGCGCAGCCATCTCCTCTCTTGCCTCTTTCAGTTCAATGATTCTCAATAGAGGATAGGGCTGCCATGCGTTTGTCTTTGCGTCAACGAAGACGTTGGAATTAGCTGGCTTAGTAGAAGCAAAAACAGTGGGAACATTTGCCAGTGGTCCCTGGATCTGACTCTTCTTTTTTCTCGAAACCTTTTTGTGAGCCTTTTTGGGAGCTTTTCGCGCGGCCGGGGCTTTTACTGGTGCCCCAGTCTTCTTGCTAGCAATTGTTTTCTTAGCACTCTTTTTTGGTGTTGCTTTTTTCTTTGAAGCTGCCTTTTTTTTAGGTGTAGCCTTTTTCTTTTTGGTTGCCGCCTTTTTCTTTGGTGAACGTGCAGTCTTCTTTGAAGGTCGTTTTTTCATCGCTCTATGTAGCCCCCTTTGAATAAGATTAGCCTAAGATCAGTTCGAGTACTGACAACAGGACAAAATGCACACATAGATACGATACATAACAGCACATATATTCCACAAGAAAATTCTAGGAGCTTTAGAGCATTTGCGTAAATATATTTTAATACTCTTGCTACTCTATTAGTTCCAGAGCCGGGGGTGCTGCTGAACGAAAAGAGCTGCTGAACTGCTTCTGTTCTGCGGGTAGCTCTGCTTTAGGATCGGCAGCGGGCATCGGATGAACTGGTTTTTGTGAAGGAACGGGACAGGTTTTACACCCCGCGATGTATTGTTGCACAAAGCCATTTACCTCATGCTCCCAATTAGGGCGTGCCAAATCGAACCGTTGGCAGGCGATGATTGATTTCTCGAATTTCAAATTGGGGTGGTCCTGGTCTTCTCCTTTAACAACTCCACTAGAACTAGTGAGGGCCCCCGAAACGGTTCCTAACGCTGTCCCAATTTGTGCCATAGTCTGTTCTTCAACCTTCGCTTTGATGCTCTTGAAATATTGATCATCATCAAAAGTTATTCCATCAGCTCTACTCTCACCAATTGTAAGCGATCCTCCCGCAGGTCGCACAAAATCAACCAAAAAGACTTTGTCTGTATAAGCGAGAACTGAATCCACTTCATATTGCGGTGGAGAAAATGACTGTAATCTGACTCCGTCACTGCCTTGAACCAAGACCTGTTGCTCATAGATAGATACAACAACATGAGTTGGCACTTTCAACTTAACGGGAATTCCTTTCTTCTTTTTACCAAAACATTCCGGGTAAAGAGAATCATTATCAAGTCTTCCCAGTGACATAGTTTTGAACGAAGTACATCCTACATGCTGTAACGGAACTAATAAGAGCATGACAAGTAATAAACGCATTCGTGACTCCTTCACTGTATTTGTATTTTTATTTCCATAGTATTTCTCGAATGAGCTTGCGCTCTTTAAAACTAAGTTGTCCTAATTTTCGGAAAGGGCAAGATCACTGTTTTTCTGATTTAGATAGGTGTCCAGGAACCCCATCACATCTTCTTCAAAATGTTCGGAATTCAGATCGAAACGAGACCAGGCAATCACGCGTGTCGTTTCAAGTACATTCAATTCTAATTTCTGCTTATCATCGCCTCCGCTAACTGTGGCCCCCGTTTGCGGAAAGGCCTTAAGAAATTTGAGCGAGGAAGCCAACAATTCCGCTGATCTTTCGATGGTCCTGTCTTCAATATGGTAGTGCAAACCACTCAACTGCCCTTTACCACTGTATTCGTAGGATTTCGTTTCACCTTTTTCTAATTGATCATCGGATAAATCATCACTCTTGAACGAAAAACCGAAGGAATTGCTGGTAACCCCCTCTCCTGTTGGCCCGGCTGCAGGACGAACCGGATCAACCAGAAAGACCTTTTCGATGTACTTGACATCATGAGAGACTGTACGAGTGGGACGACAGGATGTGACTGGCATCATTTCTGTCCCTTCCACTCGCCAGAATGTTTTTTCTTCAATCTTCAGTTCAAGATGAGTCGGCACCTTGAGGGAAACCGGAACACCTTTTAAATGCTTATCTGGATTGGCAATAACCGTATCATCTTCCAGCCTGTCATAGACTGTTGTTTTGATGGAACTACAACCAACGCACAAAAGAAACAGCAATATTATATTGGGGCCCCAATAACGCATCGAGATCTCCGTTTCTCTGATTCGATTTCAGAATAAAATAGAAATTTGTAATAACAAACACACAGATGATGATCTGTCTTAATACCCAATCTTTCACTAACAAATCACATCCGTGCATGCACCGAATTAATCAGGATTTCTTTAACTATTATTCGAGGCCTTTTAGTGCTGGCGGCACATCAGGAATAAACTCACTCGATATTAGATTCTGTGAAGGTGAGTTAGGGGACGTAGACACCCCCACTTGACACGAACCGCACTCGCCAAGATATTTCGCAACGAAACAGTTCAATTCATCTTCCCAGTGAGGTCGAGCCAAATCGAAACGTTGATGTGCAACGATTGAATCTTCAAAATGCACGTTGGCTAAACCTTTTTCCGGATCCACGAATTTTGCAGATACAGTTTCTCCCGCAATCACCTTCTTTTTGAAATAACTACCTGGATTTTCAACGACATCGTCCAGCACCCCGATAACTTGTTCCATAGTCTGTTCACTGGCTTTCGCCTGAATAGATTTGAAGTACTGTTCATCATCAAATTCAATTCCCTCTTTATTACCCGTGCCTAATAAGCTGAGAGTCCCGCCAGCAGGGCGCACAAAATCCACAAGAAACACTTTATCAGTGTAAGCCAGACCTGTTTCTACCTTATATTGTGGTGGTGAAAAGGACTGCAACTTCACTCCCTTAGGCCCTTGAATTAAAACCTGCTGCTCGTAGACCGTGACGGTAACGTGCGAGGGTACTTTCATTTTTACTGGTATCCCTTTCGCTTTCCGCCCAAAACAGTCCACGAAAAGAGAATCAGTATCGAGTCTGCCTAGTGTCGTCGTATGAAACGAGGCACAACTCAATGTTATGAAAGGGAGTAGCAACGAGACGACAAGAATAAAACGCATTCGTGACTCCTTCACTTTGTTTCGCCCTGTGGATCCTATCCAGGCGATTGCAGAATTTTTATTTATTACAGGTTTTTACCGGACTGTCCGGTCTACACGGTTTTTCGTTGAGATAGGTATCGAGAAACCCCATCACTTCTTCTTCAAAATGTTCAGAATTAATGTCAAATTGAGACCAGGCAATGACTCGTGTGGTCTCTATGACATCCAAGCTGTTTACATTTTGATTCCCACCTCCAAAACCGGTCTTTTGTCCTGTTGCTGGCTTAGGAAAGGCTCTCACAAAACCGATGGCATCTTTCAGCAATTGGGCTGATTGAGTAATGGTCGTGTCTGTAATACTGTATTGCAGCCCGTCAAGTTGACCTGAACCACTAAAATCCGTTCCGCCTTTAAAGGTAAAGCCATATTCACTGGAGCCTGCGCCAGGTTTCACTGGATCAACCAAAAAGATTTTTTCAGTGTATTGGACTTCGGGAGTCACATCCCGGGTGGCTCGACAACTTGAAACGCGAGTGAGCTCAGATCCTTCCACGTACCAGAACGTTTTTTCCTCTATCGTCAACTTAAGATGAGTCGGTATTTTGAGGGTAACGGGTACGCCTTTGAGATGTTTGTCTGGATTGGCGATGAGCGTGTCGTCTTCCAGACGGTCGTAAGCGGTTGTCTTGATGGAGCCGCAACCTGTGCTTAGCGCAAGCAACAGCGCAGCCACGATCGAGCAGCGCATAGAGACCTCCGTTTCTCTAATGGGAATTAAGATTAAATGAGGGCAATGAGTGATTACCCTTCTTTCTGTCACAATCAGTATCGGAGGAGTGACATTATTTCCAGTAAACTACGTGCCAAAAGAACCATAGATTCAGTACATCCGACAGCATGTTCACTCACAAAAGGAAGAACTGATATAACCGGACATGGGCTGAATCAGCCTTAGATTCAAGGAAAACCTTGAGACCGCAAGCTCTTAGATGCTCCTGAGACTGATGACAAACCAGTCCTGTCATAAACAGACTATTTCAGCACTCAGCCGTGTTCGGCAGCTATTTTCCATTCACAATCGCCACCTGAGCCGGTGAATCTTTTGCATCCAGTAGTTCCAGACGCAGGACATCACGCTCGGGAGTCAGATTGATGGCAAAGGTCAGTCGATGCTTGCCTTTGGTGAGTTCCAGTTCGGTCTCCGGTTTGAGGACCACCGGTTTTTCGCCGATCCACATTTTCAGACCTTCGACCGAATTGAATTTCAGAATCGTTTTACCGGGCGAAGTTGCTTCCAGTTCACAACGCACAAAGGCAGCGCCTTTCGCCCGATTTGAAACATGCAGCTTTCCGATCTCATCAAAGTTTCTAACGGGTAAATTTCCATTTACTTGGCTATAAGCTGGCTCCCAGACAAACGCAGGGTTTTCCGTAGCAGCTGTTGCATGCCTTGTTCTTCGAATCGCGTTCATTGCCGCAGGTGTGCCTTTCATGACACGCCAGCGTCGTACAACACGCTCTTTACCCACTCTGTATGCTTCTGTTTTTCCCAACTCGGAAAGAAACCGAGTCAAATCAACTAATTCTTGCCGAGTTAACTTATCTAATAAACCAACTGGCATCAGAGATGCAGCTGGTGCTTCTTCGTCAATCTGATCCAGGGGAATATTCATGATGTTGTCATTCACATCCCGTAACACCAGTTGACTATCTGTGCGACGTACCAAAACACCGGAGAAGACTTTCCCCTGATCTGTGACAACAGTCACCGCGTTATAATTTTCTTTGACCTTCTTATTTGGATTCAACAAAGAATCGACGATGTAGTCCAACTGCGCACTCCCGCCGAGGCTGATCATATCAGGACCCACTTTACCGCCGGCGCCTCCAATCGCATGGCATTTCAAGCAAGACAAATCTGCTCTACGAAAGATGGCTTCACCCCGTTTTGCATCACCCTTGGTTTTAATGGCGCTGACCATACTTGCCATCTCTTTCGGCGAGAGATTCACAGCTTGTGGCGCGCCGCTACTGGATAATCCTCCCGCCACAGCAATGGCTTTTGCCAATTGCGGGTTGGCCCGACCGGATGATTGTATTAAGCGCCCCAGTTGTATGGCAGCGTCTTTGGAGATCGTTTTCCCATTGAGTGCATGAACCAGAACACCTGCGCCTCTTTTTCTCTGCACGAAAATGTTCGACAATGCGGAAAGCTGCGAAGGCGAAGTAATGTCTTTCATTAAGCTTACTGTTTGTTTGGCAGCAAGTTTAAGATTCATCTCCGCCAGTGCGGCAACAGATGCAATGCGAAGATCTTGAGAGTCGCTGTCAATACTCAGATTCTCTAGAAGATCCTGATTCTGTATGCCTCCCAAGCGGGCTAATGCAAAGAGACACGATTTTCGTAGCTCTAATTTGGTCTGATCCGACTGTGCCAGATCACGAATCGGCGTTCGTAAAGATTCGTTTTTCCAGAGCCCGGCACAATCGATGGCCGCCTGTTGAACAGGTAGACTCTGCGAGGTAAACAACTTTTGCAATGAACTCAAATCACCGGCAGGTCGTACTTTTCTTGATTGAAATGCCTGGACTAATGCTCGTAAAATAGTGGCTTTCTGAGCTGCTTTCGTATCTTTTTTCAATGCGAGTTCAAACAGTGGTTGCAAATCATTTGAGGTACCAAATTTGGCCATGAGGTTCAGACTGGTTTGCATTTCACTATCGGGAATCTGGCCGGTCTGAATTAATTTCGTAATGACCGGTGCGACTTCTGATGAATTCACAGCCGTTAATGCAAATAGAAGTTTGCGCGGATCTTTTTGAAGTGTTGATTTCCCCTCCAGTACTTGTGGCAGCCAGATCGGTTTTGTTTCGCGAGTAGTCAGCCAGAGAGCATAGTCCAGGAATTCATCTATTGGATGATCCAATGCTTGATAAGCATCAGTTAAGACTGTAGGTTGATCATAGAAAGAAAGCGCACGCACCGCTTCCAAACGAACCCTTGGATGGGTATCATCGGCTAAAGGTGCGATCAATTGATAGCTGAGGGGAATTTGGTCTTTCCAATGTCGTGCTACACGGACTGCAGCTGCACGTGCTCTGCCATCTTTGGACTCTAAACAACGTATTAACAATTCCGGCTGCACACTATTAATACATTGTGCTACCCAAAGGCCTTCTAACAGGTTGTGTTCGAATTGCAAGTCATTAGGATCGAGATTTTTCAGCCAGACTTTTAAGTCATTCTCTACTTTCGCCTGTCCACGCTCCCTTAGAACGTTTTTAGCATTTTGACGTGTCCATTCTTCAGGCAGCTTTAATGCATCCAGTAATTCCTGATTGGTTGCATTAACCAGTTTGGGACGGGGTAATGTGGGTTTACCTTTATAGGTCACGCGCCAGATACGTCCGTGAGTATGATCACGGCGGGGATCTCGAAAATCGACTTCGCCATGCTGAATGATTGGGTTGTACCAATCCGCGATGTAAATTGCACCATCAGGCCCCATTTTGACATCAATCGGGCGAAAGGCAACATGGTCCGTTTTGATGACTTCTACCTGTTCTCGCGAAACATACCCGGCTTCATTTTCTGTAACCACAAACCGGCATACACGATGCCCGCGGAAATCATTCGTGATCATGTTCCCCTGCCAGTCATCGGGAAGATGACGCCCACTCAATATTTCCAGACCACAGTGTTTGGGGCTGCCAAGGTTCAAACCTTTCAGAATACGGTCCATCCCAACAGCCGTTACAAAAGCAGCCCCCGGAAATGTATAATTGATGCCATGCCCATAAGCACCATCAGTACAGAACGACTGTCCCCAACGGTCAAAATGATGTCCCCAACTGTTAACCATGCCTCGCATGACGACTTCGAGGTCCATCGTTTCGGGACGATACTTCCAGATACCGCCTCCATTGAGACGACGTACGCCGTGGGGGGTTTCAATGTGACTGTGAATATAGATCGACTGATTGAAATAAAGGTGCCCCCCCGGTCCCCAACGAAGTGTATGTAAAATATGGTGAGTGTCTTCCGTACCGAATCCTGCTAAAACGGTTTTTCTTACGTCTGCCTTGCCATCGCCGTTTGTATCTTTGAGATGCAATAACTCCGTACTATTTCCAACATACGCACCACCATCGCCGGGCATAACCGCAGTTGGAATTAACAGTCCATCGGCAAAAACAGTTGTTTTGTCCGCGGTCCCATCGCCATCTTTGTCCTCCACTACAAGAATTTTGTCGTTGGCTTTTTCACCCGGCTTGATATGGGGATAAATTTCGGAAGCAGCAATCCAGAGTCGGCCTTGGGGATCGAAATTCATTTGAATCGGTTTCGCGATTTGTGGATCAGCCGCATAAAGGTTGACTTCGAATCCTTCAGCCACTTTGAACGACTTTCGTTCAAGTTCCGGATCAGGGGGAGGAATGTCCGTCAGATCGCGTTGTGCCCATGTGGTTGATTGTGTTAGCAGGTAAAACGCACATAGTGAGAAAAGAAAAAAAAGCCGTAACGAACGATTGGATTGATTTATCACGGGAACGATCCTTTTGAGATCAAATAACGGTTGTAGAACTATTTCGGAGATAATAAATTGTTGATCACAATTACTGAGACAAAATCAGGCGATGAATCTCAGTTTCATTTTTTTCGATCAATGGAATGAACTGCGGTAACTCTTTCGCGTTCTGGCCTTGTTCATGCTTCCGGAAGCCAAGCAGGTAGGTGATATTCTGAGGTCGCCAGTTGTGAAAGTAATGACGGTTCTTCTCAAATGTTAACTCTTTTACTTTCTGCACAGTATCCGGAGACAGGATAACAGGTTGTAATCCAAGATCAGCTGCAATGATTTCAGCAGCTTTCTGATAACCAGCGTCAGTTAAATGAATCCCATTCGTTGTCCATTTCAGTTGCGGTTTTCCAGCTGGTTCAGTAATCAATTTCGTAAAAAGATCAACGAAATAGTGATTACCCCGCATCGCCGTTTCCTGTAACAGATTGGAGTAAAGCTTCAGATCTTGATTATGAGATTTTGGATCAGGCAGGGGATGACCTGCATATTCAGATCGATGTGGGGACAGAATAACGATTTTGGCTCCAGTTGGCTTCAGATCAGCAATCAACTTTTCGAGTTGTTTCTGAAATGCTGGTAACCCTGCCTTACCTGCATATGCTTCATTCCCTCCGTAACCAAGCAAAATCACATTTGGTTTCAAATCTTTCACTTGCATGAGCATCCGTTGATACCCCACAGCCGGAGGATCAAAAATTCCTCGTGATTCGGCCCAGACTGTATCGGCACTCCAACCTAAATTTCGGAATGATAGTTTCGACTGTGGAAAGCTTCTTAAGAATACACTCTCCCAGTTTCCGAACTTTTGAGCCCGCTCGATCAACGTGTTGCCGAGAAAGATCACTCGATCTCCGGTTTTTAACTCAAATGGTTGCGTTTCAGCAGAAACTCGATGAATAGAACCAAAAATAAAGAAGAGCAGTAGTAAAGAGAGACGCTGTTTCACGGGGGAACCTCTAAAGTTAGTCGAGAGAAGATCACAATCTATATTAGTTAAAATAACAGGCTGTAAGGGGAACGGCAAATCAGGAATCTGAAAAAACGACCAAATTTCAATGCTTAGAGGTCTACTTTGTTAGCATTGTAAAGATATCATTCAAATTCAGAATCGATCAAGATTCCAGTGAGGAGTCGTGCTGCGATGGCTCCTCAATATAGCGTGTTGTGGACACTGTTGTTTCCGGATCAGAGGAAAAGTGACCATTATCAAAAAAATCCGTTTCGACTTCCTCGACCCAAAGGCGTAACTCATTTTCGTAATCACTGGGAAGATCACTTTTGACGAGTAGCCGATGGAAGTCAGCAGCTCCATCCTCCCCCAGTTCTGCTGCTTCTGCACTCTGGAAACGTTCGCGTGGATCGGGATGAACGAGTCTGTGAATTAGCTTCATTAATGGTTCACTCAATGCAAACTCTTCAGCCGGAAACCATTGGGGAAGCTGTTGTAGAATGTTCTCTTTGGCTTTAATTAACTGTGCATATTTCAGATTGGCAAAAGGCTGAAATCCAGTGATCACTTCAATCAGAATATATCCCAAACTGGCAAGATCTGATTGCGGTGTCGCTCGTCCTCCTGAGAGTACCTCAGGTGCAGCGTAAGTTGGTGTGCAGGGTTGATTGGAAGGCAAGTTGTTCAAATCAATCGCCGAACCAATATCAATGATCTTTGCATTTCCACTACGTTTGAGCATAATATTCGCAGGCTTCATATCGCAGTGGATAATATCGCTTCGATGTAAAGCCGCCAGCGCCGCTAGACATTCACGAAGAATGGCAACTGCTACTCCCGGTTTTAATCTTGGTTGCTGAACTCCTTTTGTAAAAACATTGCTATTGATTTTTTTCCAGCGTCGCGAAGTCACTTGTTCTCGGATCTGTTTAAATGTTGCTGGAGTCAGCAAGCTGCGCAGGTCATATCCATCAACCCATTCCATTTCCATGATATAAATGTGATCTCGTTTGACGAAATTTTGAACAGCAACCAGATGATTTTCTTGGATGCGAGCTACACGGGCTGAAACCTGAGCTATACGCCCCATCTCATTTTGATAGTCCTGGCTGCTCGCATACCGCTTAGGAGAAAACAATTTAAGTGCAACAGGTATATTAAACCCATCTGCCCCTTTGCGAGCACTCAAATAAACAACCCCCTGACCTCCAATTCCCAGGCAGCGCGAGAATATCCGCTCATTATTCCATTGCAAAAGGTTGTTGTTGAGCAATTTCTGATAATGCTTGTCTAGGTCTGACAATTGTACTGGTTGTGAAGAATCATGTGTGGTCAAAGGAAATCCGCGTGAACTTTGAAAGATTGACTTCAGGTATTTGCCTTAAAACAGGTAAAGAAACAAGCTGACACTACTTGTTATTTTCCAGTTTAATTCTAATGGCAGCATTTACTCAAATTAGAATCTTGCCACCTTACAAAAATAATGTTGCTTTTTTGAGTGGAGTTGTTAAACAATAGAGAGCAGAGGGATATTGAAATCGGCTTTGTTTCAGGAATCGTAACACATCTTAAACAGAAATGAAGGTCAGACAACCTGGAAGTAATAGATTGGACAGAATATCAAGCTATCAGGTTCAGTTTGAAAAACTTTTCTCGGTCGACCCTTTTTTCAAAGGATCGAAATATTTGTTCAAGGAGTAGGACAATGATTGCGACAATAAAAACGGCGTTGAACGCGCAATCGATCTCAGAGTTAATTGATGAAGTGTGTACTCTGGTGGAAGCAGGAGAGGGCTGTTGGAAAGTTGAGTATGGCAAACGCATCTTGTTTCTAATTGTCGATGCTGACCATGATCGAGTGCGCATCATGACCCCCATTCTCAAGGAAGAAGATCTGGAAGAAGATGATTTGTGGGATGTGATGGAAGCAAACTTTGATCGCTCGCTTGATGCACGCTATGCCATTGGTGATGGTCTTTTATGGTCTGTTTTTCTGCATCCTCTGACAGACTTGAGCCGTAATCTATTCTTAGATGGATTGGATCAAGTGGTCACTCTGGCGAATAATTTTGGCGGTTCGTTTTGTAGCAGTGATGTCATTTTTAGCTCAGAATGACATCCAACAGGATTTTAGACTAAAGACAACTGTTCCGCATAAGTAGCTCAGCTTTTTTCCATAGTTCAATCATGAGTACTGAGACAAAAGGTAATCAGCCCGTATTGTTTAGAGCTAGCAATCTTGTTTATCGATGATCTTAGTGCAATCGGGCAAGCTGTCCAGAAATATTTGACCATAGCGTTTAGTACGCACTCTCGGATCAAGAATGACGACTTGCCCATGATCGCTGGCACTACGAATTAATCGGCCAAACCCTTGTTTAAGTTTGATAATGGCTTCAGGAACCTGATAATCCATAAATGGATTACCACCGCGATTGCGAATCGCTTCCATCCTTGCTTCCAGAAGCGGATGATCGGGAACACTAAAGGGGAGCCTGGTAATAATCACATTGGTTAAGGCATCACCGGGAACATCGATTCCCTGCCAGAAACTATCAGTACCAAACAATACTCCTCTTTGATTGTTTCGGAATCGCTCCAGCATCAGTGAGCGTGGTAACCCATCACCTTGCAGGTAGAGCGCCAGGTTATGCTCCTGCAACCAGGGACTGATATGATCGGCACATTGCGTCATCATTTTGTAGCTTGTAAACAATCCAAATGCATGCCCGTCTGTCTGCTTGATATACTGTTTTAATTTTTCACAAACGGCTAGCTCATAATCAGCTGGTGCATCACCAGGATCGGGCATCGTTTCGGGTAAGATCAATCGAACCTGCTCTTGGTAATTAAAAGGGCTACCTAATTTCAGCTCTTCACATTGTGTGAGTCCCAGTCGAGAGCGAGTAAAACCAAAATCCTGAGTGCCAACTGCTAAAGTCGCACTGGTAAGAATCACTGAATTCGCCTGGTTAAATAGCTCGTCTCTTAGAACTGGCCCTACATCCACAGGAGCATTGACCATCTTAACTCGCTGATTTCTACCACGCGAAACTTCAACCCAGTATACTGAATCGGATTCTGCTTGCTGGGTTAACCAGCTATTCAAAGCATCTCCTAATGCTGAGCTCCGTTCTGCAGCAGCCTGTAGTTCGATCTGTTCTTCTTCATTTTTCAATGTAAAAGCATATTCAGAAATATGTGCCGCTAATAACTTCATCTCCTGAGTAAGCGTATTTTCAATAGGTGGTTGTTGTCTAATGCGTCGATTCGATAAGCCATGGCTGGATTGCCATTCCAGTAAATGATCAAATAAATCTTCGACCATAAATCTGAGCCGCGTGACATGTTGTTGGCAATCAACCAGATTATGATGTAGTAACAGCCCTTTTTGCGTTCTGTCGTTATACAGCTTATTGAATAAATAATCGAACTGGCTGTTTGTGATTGACAAACCAAGGTGATCCCCGGCGACAGCTTCAATCGTATGCGCTTCATCTAAAATCACGGTGTCATAATCCGGGAGAATATTGCTTCCCTCTCGGCGTAAAGCGAGATCAGAAAAAAATAATGCGTGGTTGACAACCAGTACATCTGCATTCCAGACACGTCTGCGAGCACGGTAATAGAAGCATTCATTATAGGTCGCACAACGTTTTCCCAGACAGTTACCGTGTTCGCTCTGAATTTCATCCCAGATTTTGGGAATCGGTCGGAACTCAAGATCAGCACGGCTGCCATCAGTCGTCTTGCGCGACCATTGCACAATCTCGTCGAGCTGATCCAATTCATCCTGTCGGGAAAAGATGCTGCCTGCTCGATCTACCGTTCCTTTCATGCGTCGGAGACTCATATAATTAGAGCGTCCCTTTACTAAAACCGCAGAAAACTCGACCGGTAATACTGCATTCAAGAAGGGAATGTCGCGGGTAATTAGCTGTTCCTGCAAACTGATGGTATTAGTAGAAACGATGAGCCGTTTCCGATCTTTTCCAGTTTGAATTTCGTTTTGTTGACAGGTTGCTAATATGGCCGGAACTAAATAGGCAAAACTCTTACCGACCCCCGTTCCGGCTTCGACTAATAGATGTTTTTTCTGTTCGATGGCCTCTGCGACTGCTTCGGCCATTTCCAGTTGCTCAGGACGATGCTCATATTGATCGAGTCTCTGGGCAACCTTACCATCATTTCCGAGAATTGAAAATACATCTGTAGTCAAAAGTGGGCCTCACCTGCTGAGTTGAATCAAACCATTGCTCAACAATACATTGGCAGAGCACTGATTATACTGCTTACTTTTTACGCCGAAAGCTGACAACACAAATGTCATCTTTTTGCATCGAATCCTGTCTGAAAGCATCCACATCTGACAGAATCCCTTTCACAAGCGGCTCAACCTCTTCAGGGCCAGACTTGATATATTTAATCAGGCGATCTCGGTGATAAAGATGATTATCCTGATCCATGGCTTCAGTGACTCCATCCGTGTAAAAGACTAATGTGTCTCCTTTTTCCAATGTTATGGTTTCTACGTGGAAAGTTTGGTCTTTTAAAACTCCCAAGGGCATCCCTGATTTCTCTTGTGCGACTGGTAGCACAGTCCCTTCTGCACTTTTTCTCAGCAGAGGGGCCATATGTCCTGCATTCACAAGCGAAACAGTATGCTTCTTTGGGTCAAGGACTGCGATTACAAAGGTGATAAACCGTAATCCAACACCACTGGAAGCTATCTCTGTATTTAATTCAGTTAAGGCTTTATCGGCAGATGGTTTTGAAAGAACTTGAAATCGTGCCGAGGCATACAAACGTGCCATTAAAATTGCCGCCGGAACCCCTTTCCCAGCAACATCACCTAAAGTGACGACGAGCTTTCCATTAGGTAGTTTGATATAGTCGAAATAATCACCGCCAACACTTTGCGCTGATTCATAATAATCAAAAAACTCATATTCTTTAAATTTGGGGCGGCTATGGGGTAATAAGCCCAATTGGATCTGATGCGCAAACTCCAGGTCACGCTCGATATCTCGTTGCTTCACCAGATCTTCGTGCAACTTCGCATTTTCTACGGCCAGACTCGCCTGCTGCGTAATTGCCACTAAGACATCCAAATCATCTTTATCGAATTGCTGTCCGATATCACGCGTAGCAATTTGAATCACTCCCAGAATATCACCCCCGTGTGAAATGAGTGGAACGCACATCATGGAACGAATTCTGAGTGAAGTAATACTCTCGCTCATTTTGAAACGATCATCTTCTACCGCATCGGCACTCAAAATCGCGGCTCCACTCATAATGGCTTGTCGCACAATTGTCGTGCTGATCCGAATCGCATCCTCGTCCTCTGACCGTCTGGCTTTTGTGGCTTTGACAACGAGCTTTTTACGCTCGGGACTCTGGAGCATAATGAAACCTTGGTCAGCCTGTGCAAATATCTTGAACAGCCCGTCCAGAATTCGAGGAAGTACTTCATCCAGCTTTAAAGCACGGCTGAGAGTCTGGCTAATTTCCAAAACGGCATGCAGCTTGACTTCTGGCTTCACACTGATACGTAACTGGCTGCTGGTATTCAAATCAAGCTGGCTGATAATCGATGAACCATCTAGAACACCTTCTTCCGAATTCTCGTCGATGGCCAGCAAATGTGCTTCCTGTTTCAAAGAAGAATTACTAACTTCCATCGTCTGTTGAATGGATGAATCGAGAAAATCGGGATGATCCTGATAGTTCAATAAAAACTGCATCTGGATATCACAAATACTAATAGTATCGCTTTCGTGCAGTTCGGTCCTTCCTTCGATGGGAGCCCCATTCAATAACGTCCCATTTCGACTATGCAGATCTTCCAGGTAAAAGAAACCGTGACTCTCCAGAATCTGCGCGTGATAACGGCTAACCGCGACATTATCAAGTACGATTTCGCAGTTAGGGTGGCGGCCCATAATCACACGATCGCCACTTAACTCGATGATTTGTTCGGGAACCTTCCCTTTTAAAATTTGTAAAATCGCCACGATAGTATAGTGCCCGACTTAACTTGAATGCGACTGACTGTCTGGAGCGGTTTTATCAGTTAGGTTACTGATCGACGACAGCCATTCTTTGAATTCCCTCAGATGCGAAGCAGCTTGCTACCACACCTGAACATTACACTATTATAATCTGTTCCGTTCTAAAAGACATCTTCCCTGTCATCAAGACTACTCAAGATTATAAAAGTCATTCTTTCTTTTCAGGGAAATGATGTTTCATGTATCAATTTTATGATCGATCTGCTTCATCTGCATTAGGCAGATCGAAGATTTCATCGAGTTCTTTGCCGTTATCAATACCAAGGACACTTTGGTTATTTCTAAGAGCCCGTGAAACATATTCAACCATTTCTGTATCCAGTTCTATATCCGGATCTCTCAGTGGATTTTCAACCTGGAGATTCCATATTTCCTGAGACTTTTGAGCATCGCCTCCTATGCTTTCTAGTGCCATCAGGCCTGCATAACCATTCACTATAGTAGAAACAGACTGACCAGAATCAATCAGTTCCTGGAAAATCTTTTTTGCATCCCCATATCGACCTTCTCTGATTAGTAACAGCCCCAATCGAATTTGTGCACGAGATTTGTAAAATTCGTCATCCGGAAAGTTAGTAATAACGGCCTTCCATGCATATTCACTGTTTACCAACCTGACTGCCAGGAAATACTGAGTCATGGCTGATTTTTCTTTTGGTATCATATTTTGATCAGTTGCATTGTCCCCTTGCTGGAGAAAAGGAGCATTCAACGGATCTCCGGGACGATTGATCCATCCAAAGGCGGCAGCCACACTGCCCACACATAGGAAAGCCAACAGAAACGCGGCAAGTTGCCTCTGAATATTTCGATTCCCCTGAAAAGGAAGAAACGCTCTCCAGTTGTTTTGCTGACTGTCGGAAACCTGTTCCGGAATTTTTTTTATTTCCTGCATTAGCTCGGTGGCGTTCGCAGGCCGTTTATCGGGATCCTTTTCCATCATACGATGGACTAAATCACAAAGCGCCACTGGTAGATCCGGACGTCGATCTGCTAGTGGAGGAGCCGCCTCATTTAAATGTTTGACGGCAATGGAAAGTGCCGTTTCACCATGAAAGGGGGGTCGCCCCGAAATCAAGTGATAACAAGTCACCCCCAGTGAATAGATATCACTACGCTGGTCAAGTACTCCGCCATTGACTTGCTCTGGACTCATATACAAAGGAGTCCCCATCGTCATGCCAACTTGAGTCAGATTGACTCGTTCATCAGACTGAGCAATTTGTGCCAGTCCAAAATCGGCAACCTTGATCTGTTTTTTGGACGTCATCATAATATTCTCGGGTTTGATATCCCGATGAACGACTTCTTTTTCTGCGGCAGCATTTAATGCAGCAGCGATCTGTCGCATGATCCTGATAATCAAAGCATAGTCTGGGGGAGCATAACGCGCAAGATATTCTCTCAGATTAATACCACGCACATATTCTTGAGCAATATAATGCGTTCCTTCAAACTCTCCCGTCATATAAACCTGTACGATATTAGGATGTGTAAGTCCCGCGGCCGCTTTTGCTTCACGTTCAAAACGCTTGAGATGCGTTTCATCACTTAACAATTCATCATGCATGACCTTGATCGCGGCTTCACGTTTGAGAGAAACCTGCTCAGCCAGGTAGACAGTCGCCATCCCCCCCTGCCCCAATTTCCTCAAAATTTTGAAGTCACCTAACTGCTTGCCCACCAGATTCACTGCTTGGGTTTCACGAGGTGACGGAGAGGAGTCGGTGGTCTGGTGGACGGTCTGGCCCATGGGATCAGAATCTTCAACACCAGATAATCGTTGAGTACGAGATTCTGCCCCTTTCACCGGGGGTGATGCGGAACTTTCACCAGGCGTCCCCGTGGGAACATTGCTCATTTTTTTCTGCGGTTTATCAGATGGCATAAGTCGTTATCTGGCAATATGGTAAGTCAATGAATGCCTGAAGGAAAGCTACATACATTCTCTATAATAAAGGTGATACCCTTTCAGGTATAGAGAAAGTTTTTATTTGTCAGAAAAAACTTACCCCCCATTACTGATCTCATCATTTTTTCACTAGTTTTTACTACCTATCTGATCTACCAGCCGATTTAGGATTTCGGCTCCCTGTTCCAGAATCGGATTTTCCTGAGCATAAGAAATGCGAAAATGCGAATCATGGTTACTAAACACATTACCGGGAATGATCAAGAGATTGTTTTTGATCGCTTCCATACAAAATTCGGTCCCTGTTCCCCACGGAGCTTTCAGGAACATATAAAATGCTCCTTCAGCGCCTGAAATCTCGTATCGTCCTGATAATCGATCACGCATTAAATCACGTTTTTGGCGATACTCTTCTACTCGCTCAGAAACATCATAGTCCAGCGCGGCTAAGCCTGCCCATTGAATTGGCTGGGGAGCACAAACGAACGTATATTGTTGTAACTTGATCATCTGCTGCATGATACTTTGAGGGCCATGCACAAAACCAAGTCGGTGGCCTGTCATTGAATGTGATTTACTGAACCCATCAATCACAATCACATTTTCATTAAATCTCGCTGGACTAACAAAAGAATGGTCGTAACAAAAGGAACGATAGATTTCATCGCTCACCAGTGCCACATTTTTTTCCGCAGCCAGCTCTGCCAAATCACGGGTTTCTGCTTCGGTTGCTACATAACCAGTAGGATTGCTGGGGCTATTAAACAAAATTAATTTTGTACGATCTGTGATTGCGGCTCGAACTTTCTCAATATCAATCGAGAAATCGGGATAGGTTTCCACAAAAACCAGTTTAGCTCCAACCACTTTCGCCAAATGTGAGTACATCACAAAGTACGGATCGAAGACGATCACTTCATCGCCAGGATTGACGAGTGCGTTTAAAACCAGCATCAGTGCACCGCTGGTACCGCTGGAAATGAAAACCTGACGATCGTCGTGATGATATTCAGCATCCACACGAGCCTGGATCTTCTCAATTAAGGGCGCAATCCCCTGAGTCTGGCTGTAGGCATTTTTACCATCTCTCACGGCTTGACACAAAGCATCCTTAACTGGTTCCGGAGTATCAAAGTGAGGCTGCCCGATGCTGAGATTTATCGGATTCTTCATATTGGCAGCCAGATCAAAAACTTTGCGAATTCCAGATGCATCAATCAGATGCATGCGGTCAGAAATCCATTCTTCAATCATATCGCTCATATTCTTTTCTTTAAGGACTTATTTTCAGATCATCAAGCTGAGATCATTTTAGTGCATAACGGCTTAATAAGGAAATGAGGAACTGTACCAGCGGTATTAAGTGATGTATTTAGATAAATAATATAGCCCGGCATAAATCCGCGCATCGATCAGACAACCTCGCTTTTCCGCTGCGTTCAGCCACTCTTCAATATCCACAAAAGGAACGTTATGCACAGTAATGTTTTCTGAATCATCGCCTCCACCTGCAGCAACTTTTGTCAGATCCAATGCGAGAAAAAAGTGAACAGTTTCATCTGTCAGTCCAGCCGAAGAAACTGTTGGCCCGAGTGGTATTACTGTTTGTGATTCATAGCCAGTTTCTTCCATGAGCTCACGTAGAGCTGCGGTTTGAAGGGCTTCGGACTCCTGCCCCTGGATATCACCAGCCAGTCCAGCCGGAAATTCAATTACTGGCGCATCCACAGGTGGTCGAAACTGTTCCACAAAAATCACTTGATAATCAGAAGTGAGTGGGAACAAACAAACCACACCTGTTGCATTCGCACGCTGAATGAATTCCCAGCGTCCCCGTTTTATTAATCTTAAGAAGCGCGTCTCAGCAATGATTTGATCGGATTCCTGATTCTTGTCATTCATCTATATTTGTATTCCTTGCCAGTCCCAGCAGTATTTTAGAAACATTGCTCAGTTATGTTTCTTCAGGAGAACTCTCTCATTCACATGATTATTGATTGAACTGAAGATTCAGATCATCAAGAATAGACACTCAGACATATAAGTCGTTTTCATTTATGATAAAGAGGCGCTAGTTTGATGATGCTCAACTTACCGTTCAGGTTCACCCCAAATTTTAGAAATCTTCTCCGCACTCTTTCCCTGATTCTCATTATAAACACAGCAGTTTGTCTTTTCTATGGCATCGAACTTGTAGGTGAGACGAAGTCCGCGTCCCAGACCAGTGATACATCATTTCCCATCCAGAAAAAGTGGGGTACCATCAACACTCTACCTCAAGGTCTGAAGCTAGAGATCTCTCAGTTACAGCAAAAAGAAAAGCTCCTGATTCCGCGAATGAATAATCGCATCAAATCTGTTTATATTGCTCAGGACGCTGATAAGAAACCGCTTGATCTGAAACCTGGCGTAAATGAATGGGAAATCCGCTTGTCTGCAAAAAACGAATTAACATTCCCTACATCGGTGGTTGTTGAATTTAAAGAGCCCCCTTATTTACCGGTAAAGCCTAGAGTGATTCAAGAGAATCAGAAGAAACAAATTATCCTGGATGCAAAAGATGCGATCGTACATGGTGAAATGTTACGATTTGAACCGCAACCGCATAAAAATACAGTTGGCTACTGGGTGAAAGAGAAAGACTGGTGTGAATGGAAATTTAAGCCGAATGCTCCCGGTATTTTCGATGTCTATATTCTCCAGGGATGTGGCAAGGGACAAGGCGGTAGCAAAGTCGAACTGTCTGTCAATAAAAGCAGACTCAACTTCACCGTGGAAGATACCGGGCATTTTCAGAACTTCAAAGAGCGACCCATTGGCAAACTGACTATCAGTAAAGACGGTGCCCAATCATTACAACTAAAGCCAAAACAAAAAGCTAAGAATGCTATTATGGATGTACGTCAAATACGTCTGATTCGTCAATAAACGAGCTTCAACAAGAGAAGATCACTGATTTTTCATCACAGCCTCAGCTTACAGGAACTATTTATGAAACGGCTTGCTATTTTTCTATTATCGCTCGCTTTTTTTAACAATACCAATAACGCCGCGGATTCGATTGTTGATACCTCGTCGCCTCTTGAAACAATTGCTACCGATTTTGGATTGGCAGATGGCCCTGCCTGGGATGGAGGTGGAAATCTCTATTTTCCTGATGTCAAAGGAGGGAAGCTATATCGCTACAATCCGAAGTCAGGCAAGGTTCAGGTTTTTCTCAACAATGCTGGGCGTATCAGTGCTACCTACTTCAACCATGGAAAACTGTTCTTGTCAAATAATGGTGCCAGTCAGATCAGTGTGCTGAACGGCAAACAGAAAACACGAATCGCGGGTCAACCGAGAGATGCCAAGCCTCCCCGCAGGCCCAACGATCTCGTGGTCGATCAGCAAGGTGGTATTTATTATACACTCACAGGAGCAGGTGAAGTCGTCTGGATTTCACCCGAAGGTAAGCAACACATCGTTATTAAAAATATTAAAACGCCAAACGGCTTGATTCTTTCTCCCGATGGTAAAACACTTTATGTGGCGGCTTATGTACCTAAAGAAATTTGGGCGTATACAGTAACCAAACCTGGGGTTGTAGAAAACGGTCGCCTTTTTGCCAAAATGGATTCCGGTCCTGAAAAAGGTGCTGATGGAATGACAGTTGATCGCGCAGGTAATGTCTACTGTGCGGGACCTGCTGATATCTGGATCTGGAATCCCAAAGGCAAATTGCTGGCAAAAATCCATACACCAACACGTCCCATAAACTGCACGTTCGGCGATCAAGATATGCGTTCTTTATACATTACCGGCTTTGGTGGTTTATACCGTCAGCGAATGAATACTTATGGGTGTTTTCCAGAACCGGCTCTGAAAGAAAAAATTAAAAACCCTAAACGCCCCTCGACGATGATTCCCAAAACAGTTTCTTCTCACCTGAATGTCGTTTACGGTCAAGTAGGACATCGAAAATTATTAGCTGATATTTTTGTCCCGAAATCAGGAAAAGGACCATTTCCTGCTATCGTTGTAGTACATGGCGGAGGCTGGCTAAACGGTGATAAAGCAAAATTCCGCGCACTGGCTCTTGCGTTGTGTGAACGTGGATATGTTACCATGGCAGTCGGATATCGACTGGGACATGAAGCCAAATTTCCCGCAGGCATTCAGGATTGCAATGCCGCGGTTCGTTTTTTAAGGGGAGAAGCACAAAAGTACCATGTTGATCCTCAAAAAATTGGTGCTGTGGGTGGCTCAGCGGGAGGACATCTTGTGGGTCTGATGGCAGCAGCACCTCATGTAAAACAGTTGCAAGGTAGCGCAGGTAATCAAGATCAGCTTTCAAATCTACAGGCTGCAATCGTTATGGCCGGTCCGATGCAAATGGCTTCTGGCTCGGTAGCTGATCGCTCTCGCAAGAATCCGAAAAAATCAAATTCGAATCAGTGGTTGGGCAAGACGATTGATGAAGCCCCAGAATTGTATCAACTCAGTGACGCGTACTTGCACCTCTCTAAGAAAACACCACCACTCTTATTCATGGTGGGTGAGTTTGATTTACCAGAACGTAATGCACCTTCTCGTGAGAAACTGAAATCACTGGGAGTCGATACTGACGTGAAAATTTATCCGAAAGGAAAACATGGCTGCTGGAACCAATTGCCCTGGTTCAATGACATGGTGGCAGACATGGACCAGTTTTTTCAGAATCACCTGAAATAACCAAAAACAGTGAGGATGGATGGGGGCACTATTTATTTTATGTCCTCATCGTCCTCTTCATCAAACTCATAGTCATCATCTGCGAAGTCAAAATCACCATCTGAGATTTCACCACTGGCTTCGCTGTCACTCATTTCACTATCACTGAACTCATCGACTTCGTCAAACTCAAATTCATCTCCTGAAGCAAGTTCATCCTCAACCTCTTCGTCGGCGAACTCATCTGAAAGTTCTGCGGCTGAATCGCTTATCATTTCCTCTTCGTCTTCGTCATCTTGAGCCGCCTCTTCTGGCTGATCCTTTCCTTTCCCTTTTTTCTTCGTAGCTCCTTTCGGTCCTAAGACCAGGGCACCGATGGGCATCAGCGCCAGAAAGCCACACAAAAGCAATGTCAGTCCTGCCACTCCAAGTAAGGTGGCAGACATGGATTCTGCATGATTCAGAAAAGCCATGACCAACAAATAGGCCACATAGGCACCAGGTATTGCAGCTACCAGCGACATCAATGGAAGTTGTAGTTTCGACACAATCACTTTTCCTGAAAAGGACTTAAGAGCAGTGAATTTATAGCTAAGTCTATTCCGGTTGTGACCGGAAAATAGAGAGGTTGTTCTCTATAGTAAATAGGACTCAGGTGCTATTTCAAGCCTGTATTTCAAAATGCCTGCTCTAAATAGAGAGTCCAGTTTGACTGCAACTCCTATTTGCTGGTATTGATAGTGCAGATATATTGCATTTAATCGCTATAGCCGGACTTTGGTCATCGTCCTCATCAGCCAGAAACAAAGAGAAAATGAAACCTGAATCCAAGTGGCATCAGTTAAATCAAAAGATCATTCGTTGTACAAGTTGTGATCGACTACTTGCCCACTGCCAAAAGATTGCAGCGGAAAAACGAAAGTCTTTTCAGGACTGGGATTACTGGGGAAAACCTGTCCCTAATTTTGGTGATCCGCAAGCAGAGTTATTAATCGTAGGACTGGCTCCCGCCGCTCATGGTGCCAACAGAACAGGCAGAATGTTTACCGGTGACCGAAGCGGTGACTGGCTCTATCGTGCTTTGCACAAAGCAGGATTTGCCAATCAGCCAGAAGCCCAAAGTAGCTCTGATGGTCTGCGATTACAAAACTGTGCTATTACAGCAACCTGCCACTGCGCACCACCGGCCAATAAACCAAGCCGAGATGAAATCGAACACTGTCATACATGGATGGAACAAACGGTAGAATTACTACCCGTGAAAGTATTCCTTGCATTGGGTCAGATCGGCTGGAAATCAGTCCTTGATTTCAAAAAACGGCAGGGGCAATTGAATGGAAAGCGTCCTCCATTTTCACATGGAGCGAATTACCAGTTCTCGGATGGTATTTGGCTGGTGGGTAGTTATCACCCCAGTCAGCAAAATACATTCACAGGGCGACTAACCGAACCGATGTTTGATTCCGTTTTTGAGCTGGTCAAATCAAAACTGAAAGAAAAACCATAAACAGCCGATTTAGAAACCATTTTCAAAATTAGATTGGTTCAATACCTACTACTCGATGAAAATGCAGCTCCACCTCACGATCAATGACACGACGCACTCCTTCCACCAGGCATTCCGGCTCATGTTGAGTTTCGCCAATGCGTTTTATCTCTTTTAATGGAGTCCCCGGTGAGACAGCAAACGCATTTTGGTGAATGATTTGATTGCCAGCATCCAGCTCCGGAATTATGAAGTGAATGGTGGCACCAAATGTGAGCATATTATGGCTAAATGCATCCTCATAGGGCTGAAACCCTGGAAACGAAGGGAGTAGGCCATGATGCAGATTAATAATCCTCCCGCCAGCAAAGCTCCAGCAGATGTTGGGGGGCAGCACACGCATATACCGAGCAAGCAATACATAATCGACATCATAGGAATCGAAGAGATTGACCATCTCAGTGTTGTCAGGATTTCCACGTTCGTCACCAATGTTATGAAAATCCAGATTATGTTTTTCAGCTAAAGATTGGCAGCGGTCCCGGTTTCCAATAATCACTACGGGCTGCGCTTGAATCACCCCTTCCTTGATAGCATTCAATACGGCTTCAGCAGGTTCGCTACGATAAGTCGTACAAATAGCAATACGGGGTAGCCGATTTTGTTCATCTCGCGCCCAGACACGTAATGTGAGCCCTTTTTGTGTGCCAATCTGCATGATCCGTTCTCTCAAAACGGGAATTGGCTCTACATCAGCTGGCCAATCTAACCGTAAAAACATGGCAAACAGCCGTTCTGAGTCATGATCATACATTTGTATTTCGTGAATGTTCGCGCCTACTCCGGTCACGTAATGCACGATGGGGTCGGCCAAACCACGATTATCGGGTCCAACTGCTGTAATGGTGACCTGCATATCTTCAAAGACTTTCTTGAGTTATTGATTTTCCACATTTAGTGAACGCACATTGTGTCCCTCAGTTAAATGGCTCTCAATTAAGTTTATAACATTTTAGCAAATTGCTCAGACCTAAGTGAAACGGTGACTCAGATTCGAAAGGATCTCTAATGAATCATATTCAATGTAAGCCCTTGTAGGAATTCGTAAACGTGAAATGTAAAGAAGTGTTTCATTCTCCTTACATTTCAAAAAAATTTTTCAATCAAGTTCAATTGTGTTTATATAAAAAATGAGCTGTTAACTTTGAATAGCAAATGTGTTAGAGAAATTCATCTATATGGTATTCCAAACTATCGATAAAAACAGAACATCCGGCATGATCTGTGCAATCGATACAACCGGTGGATTTGAAATTCTCAATATAACTGATTTCTTCTCCCCAACTGGAATATGAGTGAACTGGTTCTCATTTCCTTATTGTAGTCTCTCACGATTCATGATTTCTCAGTCTGAATCGAATCGGTATTACTCTCTAATTACGAAGTAAAGGAACTCAAACATGTTAAATCAATTTTGGAATGACGAAGCCGGTTTCGTTATCTCTGCGGAACTGGTCCTGGTACTGACGATCGCTGTGCTGGCCATGATCGTTGGACTCAGCGAAGTTGCTGTTGCTGTTAACACGGAATTAAACGACATCTCAAACGCTATTGGAGCCCTGAATCAAAGCTATGTTTATACAGGCTTTCGTGGAAATGGAGGGAAGTTCAAGAGCTTCTATGCTGGTTCGCGATGGGACGATGCCATTGATGATTGCGACCTGAACACCACTTGTGATCTGGTAACAGGCGCGATCTTTGTGACTGGAATAGAGACAGGCTTCTAAACATCTAAAGGGAAGATAAAAACCCTTAGTTTTTAAAATACTTGAGAGGCAGGACTCTGGAAGAGATACATCTCTTCCGGAGTTCATGTTTTAGGGAGAAGTTATATTCAATGTAAGTCTTTGTAGGAATTCGTAAACATGAAATGTAAAAGAAGTGTTTCAATATTTTTACAATGTCTAATCCTCAACTCGCCGTTCTTACCACGAGTTACTTAGGCTAACAATTGTTAAACTTGAGCAATAAAAGACGTTAGGTAAACTCTTCCACATTTGTGCTTTGTAGGGTCTGTAAAGATTAACCCTATGGCATAACCTGTGCGATCATCTCGATCAGCAGACAGGGAATTCTGTGAAATGGGCCCGTGAATCACTGGTTCCTATCCCCAAACGCTATGTGAGTAACCGGTTCTCATATTTCCGTTCGGTCGACTCAAGTTCCCGGTTATTGGATGTATCTGATAAGCCAATTTGGCTTCTCTGAACAGTCAATGGCTGATGCTGAATCTCTATGTGGTTTCAAATAGGGATTGCCTCTCGTGATTTATGATCTTTTGATCTGAATCGAATTTATTTACTCTCAAGTTAAAAATTAAGGAACTCACAACATGTTGAATCAACTTTGGAATGACGAAGCTGGTTTCGTAATCTCTGCAGAACTGGTTCTCGTTCTGACTATCGCCGTATTGGCCATGATTGTTGGACTGAGCGAAGTTGCTGTTGCTGTTAACACAGAATTAAATGATATCTCAAACGCCATCGGAGCCTTAAACCAGAGCTATGTTTATACTGGTTTTCTTGGTAACGGAGGAAAGCTCAAAAGTCGATACGCTGGATCACGATTTAATGATGCAGTCGATGACTGTGACGTAAACACAACTTGTGATCTGGTTACCGGTGCTGGTGCTGTTACTGCAGCAGAAGCTCCATAATTCGATTTATAAGTTAGATTTGAATGGCTCTGTTCAGGGTTTTCCTGGACAGAGTCTTTAGGAACAAAATGATGCGCGCTTTATGGCATGAAGAAAGTGGATTTGTGATTTCAGCAGAGTTAGTCCTGGTACTGACGATTGCCGTTTTAGCTATGATCGTCGGACTGAGCGAAGTTGCTGTTGCTGTTAACACAGAATTAAATGACATATCAAATGCCATCGGAGCTTTAAATCAGAGTTTTGTCTATACAGGTTTTACAGGAAGTTCTCGAGGCGTTGATGGAGTCGGCGGTAAACTAAAAAGCGTAGTTGAAGGTTCCAGATTTAACGATGCAGTCGATGACTGCGACCTGAACACCACCTGTGATTTAGTTACTGGTGCCGCTGCTGTCACTGTAGCTGAAACTCCGTAATAATCCTCACAATTGGAACCAGACCTAATTAGAGAACGAACTCCTCTAACTGGTTTCCATGTTTAAAATACACTCAATATTTTGACAGTCTCTTTAACACACTGTTCAAAATCATTGATAAGACAGGTTGCCTAAAAGCAACCAACCACTCTTTCTACGTCTTTGTCACTCACTCAAAGTCACTCTATCTAAATTCTATTGCTGATTACATTTGTATCGATTTCATAGACGTGTTTCTTTTGTAACACACCCTCTGTGGAGTTCTGTAATCAATTCTTCACCAAGATCTGGCACACCGACTGCGACATGAATCGAGCGGAGTAAAATAAGTCGATTCAAATTCAATAAGAAGAAATACATAGATCTGAGTTAGCAAATAGAAATCACTCATTGATTCGCAGCGTTGTGACCCGTGTTGAGGCTTCTTCATTTTCATGTGATTTGTCCCCGAAAGAAGAAGAGAAGCCATCTGCATTGTATGAAGGTGAGAGAGCATCCAATGCAAATGATGTTAACTACGTCATTTACTGGGCTTCCATTGCTCCACGGGTCATAACGTGTGCTTACTGGATCATTCAAAGAAACAATACTGCAGTTTGTACCGTGAAATTACCGGCCAGTAATTTCACACATGTGCCTGAATGGAGCTAACGCTCATATTCCGGTTCAGGGATAGATATTACACCCGTAATATTTATTTTTTGTTGTGGATTGTTTTCTCATCTGAATTTTCTTTTTTCAGAGTTATAGAAATCAATCCTCAAGTTAGTCTCTCAATTAATTTTAAAAACCAAGGAACTCACTAGAATGTTAAATCAACTTTGGAATGATGAAGCAGGTTTCGTAATTTCAGCAGAACTAGTTCTTGTTCTGACCATCGCTGTATTGGCTATGATCGTTGGACTGAGCGAAGTTGCTGTTGCTGTTAACACTGAATTAAATGACATCTCAAACGCCATCGGAGCATTAAACCAGAGCTATGCTTACACTGGTTTTCAGGGTGACGGTGGAAAACTTAAGAGCCACTATGCTGGTTCACGATGGAATGATGCCATTGATGATTGCGACCTCAACACAACTTGCGATTTAGTTACAGGTGTTGGAGGAGTGACTGTAGCAGAAACTCCCTAATCATAATTTGGGTTTTTCTTGAATTTGGACAACTCTGTTCAGGAGCTTTCCTGAGCAGAGTCTTTTTTCATAAAAGGAACAAATATTATGATGCGGGCTTTATTGTATGAAGAAAGTGGATTTGTCATTTCTGCGGAATTAGTTCTTGTTTTGACAATTGCCGTTTTGGCAATGATCGTCGGACTCAGCGAAGTGACAGTTTCTGTCAATACAGAATTGAACGATGTCTCAAATGCCATCGGAGCTTTGAATCAGAGCTATGCATTCACAGGCTTTTCAGGTAGCAGTTTTTGCGATGGAAAAGCGAAAAGTGTTGTTGCTGGTTCACGATGGAATGATGCCATTGATGACTGCGACCTCAACACGACTTGTGACCTGGTCACAGGTGTTGCCGGTGTGACTGTAGCAGAAACACCCTAATCTATAAATTGAGTGTTAATTAATTTGGATGACTCTGTTCGGGATTTTCTTGAACAGAGTCTTTCACAAACGGAATCAAAAATCATGATACATACTTTATGGCATGAAGAAGGTGGATTTGTCATTTCTGCTGAATTAGTTCTTGTTTTGACGATTGCTGTCTTAGCCATGATCGTCGGACTCAGCGAAGTGACAGTTTCTGTAAATACAGAAATGAACGATGTCTCAAATGCCATCGGAGCTTTGAATCAAAGTTACGCATATACCGGATTCTTAGGAAGTACTTTTGGTATTGATGGTGTGGATGGCAAAGTCAAAAGCATTGTTGCTGGCTCTCGCTTTCATGACGCTGTTGATGACTGTGATCTGAACACGACCTGTGATTTGGTAACTGGTGCTGTTGTTGTAACCACTTCTGAAGCCTTGACTCCATAATTCCAAAAAAATCTACTCCAAACGTATCAAACCCTCAAGCTTTACAATAGCTCTTTTTACGATCAAAGGGTAAAACACTTTGTACAGAAACATGTTCATTTTGCTTTACATTTCGCAAGAGTTGCCTGTAATTGATGTTTTGAACCCTTTCAAACACAAATAGTCGTAAATATAATCTATTGCTATAGATATAACCTCTCCTGAATCCTCAATTCTAGTGTTTTGCTCATCATGACTGCCCTTTTGGCACATACCCTGCGTAAATAATTTCCGGCAGTTTTGTTTGAGCGATATCTCAAAACAAATCGGCTAAAAATGTTTTCTACTCTCTCACGAAAAGAAACACTCTCTCACTCTGCCGAAAGTCAAAGTTTCGGCGCCTACTACCATTTAAGGGGACTCAAAAATGTTGCATATCATGCACCGTCTGTACAATGACGAAGCAGGCTTTATCGTTTCTGCTGAACTTGTCTTGGTTTTAACAATTGCTGTATTGGCCATGATCGTTGGTCTAAGCGAAGTGGCTGTCGCCGTCAATACAGAGTTAAACGACGTTTCTAACGCCATTGGCGCTCTCAATCAAACATATGCATTTACTGGATTCTGGGCAGGCAGCCGCGGCAAAACAAAAAGTTATGTACTCGGCAGTGAGTTTGATGATGCTTTTGATGATTGTGACAGAAACACTTCTTGTGACATTGTTTGTGGTGCAGAAGGACTACCTTCCGAAAACGGAAGATAAGACTCAACAGTGATGAGAAAGAGATTGTTCTTTTTTGTTATATTGGGCTGTCAGAGTTAGATTATATAAAGAAAGAAGCAGGTTTAATAAATAAACCTGCTTCTTTTGAATTAACATCCAACGAACTCGTCAGAATCAGGCTGAAACCTTTGGTTTCGCCGGTGCGGTTTTCGGATTAGCTTCAGGCTCTGGTTTAGGAGCGATTGGCTTGGCCGATTCCCGACTTTCTGGAGCAAGATTACAATCACCTGTTGCACAGGCAGTTGTTGGACAAACTGTCGTAGGAACCATCGTGCAAACTTCGTAAGGAACCTTACGGGCAACACATTTTGAAACGTATCGAGTACAATTGACGGCTACCTGTTTAGGAACGCAACGTGCGATACGACGTGTTACAGTAAAAGGAACTTTTCGAGTAACACACTCAGCGACTTTTCTGGTGCACTTCTCAGAAACCATTCTGCAAGTTTGAACGGGAACTTTGCGAACTTTTTCCTCGCAAACCCAGTTACAAACCTGATAAGGAACTTTTTGTGCTACAGTTTCAGTAACCCAACGGCAAGTTCGGTAAGGAACCTTTGTGACAACCACTTCAGGAACCATTTTACAAACTTTAACAGGCACTTTGTTCACAATCACTTCAGGAACGTATCGTGTCACCTGAACTGGACAGTTCTGACGAACGACCTGAGGAACATACCGTGTGCAAGGAACCTGACAGGCAACTCTTCGCAGTCTCCAAACCTTACGGCAGTGAGTTCGACCAGGAGTTTGCACCATGCTCATTACAGGCCGTCCACACGCATCTGTCGACCAGCAGGGGCGACACTTGCCAGGTTTGTTAATTTGACGAGTTTCCCAAACTCCACGTAAACGATGGACGGTTCGGTATGTCGTTACCGGTTTCATCACAGTGTAACAACGTTCTTGATTAACGGTTTCAGTCACTGGACGCATTACCGTTCGTCGGCATTCCTGTTCGATTGTTTCCACAACAGGTCGCATTACCGTACGACGGCACTCGCGCTCATGGTTTTCCCACACAGGACGCTGTACCTGGTAACTGCAATCGCGGTACTTCGTTTCCATGACAGGGCGTCGCACTGTGTAACGTTCTTCACGTTCAGATGTTTCAAATACAGGCTTCTGTACCGTGTATTCTTCATCTCGGTAAACAGTTTCATTTACCATGCGATAACAGGTTTCCTGCTTGTCTTCATAAACTGTCTCATATTCCGTACGATAGGCGGTATACTGCTGAGGCTCTAAAACAGTATCATAAACAGTTCGATAACATGTTTTGCGTTCAACGCGACAGGCCGTATAACAAGCAGTCGGTTGGCAGGCTACCGTAGGGCAACAGTTATAACTTGCTGCTCCAAAATACCTGCAAGCTTCAGCGGAATCGTTGACAGCCAACATCGCCACAGTGGCAAATGCCAAGGCCAAGGTTTTACTCATTTTTTCCCCTCCAAAAAAGTTTCGTCACATGATGAAAGCGTGCGTTTTCCGAATTTCCATTTCATACATGACTGTCTGCATTATTGACATGACCAGAAAAAAGATGCAAACCAAAAGCTGACGTCTCATATGGAAAAAACAAAATCGCATCGGATTGTTACATCTAGCACTCAAACATAGATCACATAGTTTTGGCAACTTGAGGAAAAAAGGGGGATATGTCACTTTAGTTGAGAGGTCTTTTCTTGTTTCACTTTATAATCGTTACTACCTGCAAAGTTTCACAAAATCAACATATTTGAGACTTAAACTATTGCGAGATATCAACATGAGTACTTAAATCCACACACGAATTTATCAACGTGTCTTTGATATAGAAACATCTAAATGATTGGATGGATTAGAGTTCAGATATCGAACGAATATTGTCGCTTCACATGCTCATAATCTTCTGGTGTATCCAGATCAATCAGTATTTCCGGATGAATACATTCAAATAAATGCGGAACAATTCTTTGATTATTCCATAAAGCATTAATTCCTTCATCGTTTGAGAGTTGAAAAACGTCAACCGAAACAGACCAACGAAAAAAAGCAGGATGGCCTTTTCGATTTTGAAATGTGGGAATCATGACTGAAGCCTGACTGCTCTGCCAGGCTTGATTCAGGTCCTCGATAACAGAATGACTGAGAACAGGATGATCTGCTGGAATTAACAACCAGCTATCATCTTCAGCCGGATGATAATGAGAGTCGATCCATCTCAATCCAAGTTGTACACTGGCTTTCATGTCGGGGGGATCGATTTCAGGTTGAATTAATTGTATGTCTAAGTCAGAGAGATGTGCTTTTAAAAGATCATCCCCTTTTCGGGCAACAATAATGATCTTTGTAATAAAAGAGACGTTTAATACCCGAACCAATCGTTGAATGACTGTTTCCTTACCGAGAGGAAGTAGCAACTTATGCATTCCCATGCGACGGCTCATTCCAGCGGCAGGAATAATAGCAAACAGTCGCGGCGGTGTATTTAAAGTGGTCATTCAGATAAGATGTCCTTAGATAAATGAAAAGTATCACTCACTGATTACAGAGTAGGAATCTTCATTTCTATTGAAAACTGGTTTCTTTCTTGATTTGAGGTAATTTTGTGCAAATATTGTTAACCAACGATGATGGCATTCATGCTCCTGGTATCCGTAGCTTACAAAAAGCACTTTCGACATTGGGAGAGGTAGAAGTCGTTGCTCCTTTGTCTGAACAAAGTGGAGTCGGTTTAAGCATTACTTATTTACACCCTCTCATGGTACACCAGGAGTACGAAGGAGAGAAGCACTGGGGTTGGGCCGTAGCCGGTAGTCCGGCAGATTGTGTAAAGCTGGGCATTCTGGAATTCTGTCCGCGACGTCCAGATCTCATTGTTAGTGGGATTAACTCTGGTTCGAATGTAGGCATCAATGTACTCTATTCAGGTACCGTTGCTGGCGCGATTGAAGGCGCTTTTGCTGGGATTACTTCTATTGCAGTTTCTGCTGCCAGCAGCTTCTCCAATGACATCAAACCTGATTATGATGAATGTGCCGTGCAGAGCATTCCCATTATTCAAAGGCTACTGAAAGAAAATTCCAAATCAGGCCGACTATGGAATGTGAATTTTCCAGAAACCAAAGAAAATTGGCCACGCGGAGTGAAATGGACTTCTCTGGGAGTCAAGCGCCACATTGATGTCATGGAAAAACGAACTGATCCACGCGGACGACCTTATTATTGGAGTGGATTAGATCCATCTTCTAATCATCAACTAGAAGATGGTACTGACATCCAGGAACTCTCAGAGGGATTTGTGACCGTCACTCCGCTCAATTATGATTTAACAGACCATAAGCAACTGGATCAATCTCTGAGTGGACAAGCAGGTAGGGATCTTCATGTAGAGCATGATCCAGACTACTACAATTGATCCTGAATCAATATTTCATTCCATACCAAAGTTTGACTTTTCGCTTATTACTTGTGTAGGATAATGGATAGTGCATAAATCTACATATCGATAATCCTACCAAATGACTTGCTCGAGATGAGTAACCAGAAATGATCATATCATGCGGTGCGTATGCACCGTTCTGATATCTACTGTAGCGAAAGAAATCGAGAAAATGTGTTTAAGAGGTGAAGAATGAAGCACGATGAATCGCCTCAGAATACGGCTCTTCGTTCTCAGTCATCAATCGACAATTTTTCCAAATTGACAACCAGTGAAGTCTTACAGAGTATCGCTGAGTTCGATCATAAACTCTTAAGAAAATTCCTCTCGAATACCCCCTTGATCATTTGGGCCGTCGATCGAAATGGAATCGTTACACTCTCTGAAGGTGGTGGCCTTGCAAAGCTTGGTTATGAACCAGGAGAATGGGTAGGAAGATCGATTCTAGAAGAGTTCGCTGAAGATAAGGAATTAATTTCAATATTCAGAAAAACCCTGAATGGGGAAGCCAACCATATTGAAAGACGTACTGGCGACTTGATTCTGGATGTCGAATATACCCCGATCTACGACGATCAAAAAGAGGTAGATGGTTTTCTATCTGTAGCAATTGATATCACTGAGAAAATCGCTTCACAGGAAAAGATTCGCCTTTCTGAAGAACGTTTGAGTAAAATTTTCCAGGTGAATCCAGTTGCGATGTGCATCTCAGAAATCGAAACAGGAGTATTTATAGAAGTCAATGACAGCTTTCTGTCAGCGCTAGAGTGCAGCCGTGAAGAAGTTCTCAAAAAAAGCGCCTTTGATGTCGGTTTCTGGCCTAGCGAAGCTCAACGTAAGAAAATGATTGATACGGTAATCAAAGAAGGAAAGGTAAGTGACCTCTATTTCGACTTCATAAATCCTGCAGGTAACCGCTTATGTACGGTATTGTCAGCAGTTCTGATTTATTTCCGTGGAGAAACATTTTTACTATCCTGTATCAAAGATGTAACCAGAGAACGTGAAGCACTGAAAGAACTCGAAACTCTGAATGAACACCTCGAAGCCAGAGTCATTGCCAGAACCGCAGAACTCCAAAATGCGCATGCGATCCTGAATGAAGAACATAAAAAAAGAAACCGACTTTACCGTGCACTTCAGCAAACAGAAGCAAAGTGGCGTTCGCTGGTGACGAATGCACCAGATACCATCTTGACTTTGGATGGTGATGGAACAATCCTCTACCTTAACCATACAATTTCGAATATGGGAATCGAAGACATTATTGGTTCTTCTATCTATAAATATATGAATCAAGCCGAAGTCCCGAAAGCAAAAAAAATATTAAAGGAAGTATTTGATACCGGTAAACCACAGGTAATGGTCACGGAAGGGCATAGTGCCGATGGAACGAATGCTCTCTATTCCTGTCGGGTGGGAGCGATGGTAAGTGGTGGAGAAACCATTGCCGCAATGGTCATTGCCACAGATATCACTCAACAGAAACAAGCAGAACAAGAGTTAGTCAGGCGCCGCGCAGAACTCGCACATCTCTCGCGGCTTTCCACAATGGGGGAACTGGCTGCAGAATTATCACATGAATTAAATCAGCCTCTGGCGGCGATTAACAATTACACTAACGGTTGTATTCGTAGAATTCGTTCGGGAACAACCAGTCTTGAAACGCTGATAGAACCACTTGAAGAAACTTCAAGACAAGCGCAACGTGCGAGTGAAACAATTAAACGTCTGCGTCGTCACGTCCAAAAAAGTGAAGTCGAGTATAAACCGCTTGATATTAATGTCGTCATTGAAAATTCCATTTCCTTACTCGAACATGAAATCCAGCGAAATTCGACCGCTTTACATCTAGAACTAAGTCCGGGACCATTAGAAACAATTGGCGATGCAATTCAAATTGAACAGGTTTTGGTCAATCTTTTACTCAATGCCATTGAAGCCATGTCTGAGATACCGCCTGAAGAAAGAAAGTTACTTATTCAGTCTGATCAAGACAAGGATAATAATTTACTGATTACTGTGACAGATAGTGGTATAGGTTTGAAAAAAGAGGAAGAAAAATCTATCTTTGAAATATTCTATACAACTAAACAAAAAGGACTGGGTGTCGGGTTATCTATTAGCCAAACTATAATTGAGGCTCATGGAGGTACTCTGTCCCCTCGTAGAAATAAGACAGGAACGAGTTTTATCATCACTCTTCCCCTGAAAAATGGAGATACTCACGGTGTTAGCTGAAATGACAATCGAAAAAGAAGCAACTGTATTTGTGGTCGATGATGACCCTGCAATTCGAAAATCGTTACGTTGGCTTATTGAGTCTGTCGGTTTAAAAGTGGAAACACACGAACTGGCAAGCGACTTTTTAGAGAGTTACTCACCGGACTCACCAGGCTGCCTGGTACTTGATGTGAGAATTCCTGGAATGAGTGGTTTGGAACTGCAAGAAAAACTCAGGGATCGAGGCTATGACATTCCTGTAGTCATTGTTTCTGGATATGGTGATGTTCCCATGGCCGTGCGTGCCATGAAAGCTGGAGCTGTCGATTTTCTGGAAAAACCTGTAAGTGATCAGGTCCTCCTGGATTATATTCAAAAAGGAATTGAACGAGATATAAATAATAAAAAGAACCGCTTAGAAAACAAAGAACTTTTGGAACGAAAAAAGTCTCTAACGCGTCGGGAACTTGAAGTAATGGAACACGTCGTTTCCGGGCAATCCAGTCGTGAAATTGCAGAAATATTGAATGTCAGCTTTAAAACCATTGAAGCACATCGCGCGAAGATTATGAAAAAGATGAAGGCAAAAAGTGTTCCCAAATTAATTCAAATGGATCTGCAAATTAAAAGAGATGTTTAATGAGAATAATTAAGTGACTTTTTAATCTAAGTCTTAGATCTTGCGTGAAAATCAACATAAAAAATGATAGACAAAATCTGTTTTTACAGATGATTTGAGAATTAACTTGAACATTCATACTGAATTGGAATTAAACGGTATTTCCATTTGTGACACTTTTGCGGAAGCTTTCACAACGGTGGGAACTCGGATCATTGTAACTGCAATGACAGAGTCTTGGGCCAGGACTGCTGCAGCTGAAGTATGTGGTTATGCGACGAGCGTCATTGCCTGTGATGCAGAAGCGGGGACAGAAAAATTCTTAACTCCCGACGAAAGCCCCGATGGTCGACCGGGAGTCAGTCTGATGTTTTTTGCTTTTGGCCGTTCGGCCTTGGAAAAAGCAGTCACGAATCGTGTTGGTCAATGCATACTTACCTGTCCTTCAACAGCTTGTTATTCAGGTTATTCAGGCTCGGACAAGGAAAAAAACATCGCTTTAGGAAATCAGTTACGTTTTTTTGGTGATGGTTTCCAGGTGTCCAAAAAATGGGACAACCGACGTCTCTGGAGGATTCCAGTCATGGATGGTGAATTCATTTGTGAAGATCAGGTAGGATCATTTAAAGGAGTAGCAGGAGGCAATCTAATCATTTGTGCGACAGATCAACAAAACGGGCTACTTGCTACCGAAGCAGCCGTTTCAGCAATGCAAAAAGTAGAACACACAATCCTTCCTTTCCCAGGCGGAATCGTCAGAAGTGGCAGTAAAGTGGGATCGCGCTATTCGAAATTGAAAGCCAGCACCAATGACGCTTATTGTCCCACAATCCGTGCACAAACAAAATCAGATTTGCCTCTGGGTACTGGCTGCGTCTACGAAATTGTGATTGACGGGGTTTCGTTCGATCCGGTTCAGCAGGCAATGAAAGTAGGATTACAAACGGTCTGCCAACAACCGGGAATTCTCCAGGTCACTGCCGGCAACTATGGAGGCAAGCTCGGCAAACACCACTTCCATCTTCGGGACCTGATCGATTAAAACCATCATTTGGCGCTAGGTTTACTCTTCTTTTCGAAAACTTTCTGAGATCAACATTTCCTGTTCAAATTGATGGCTTCTACCCGAACCAGTCGCCGGACTGGCACTCGCTGCGCGATAAACCCCTTTTAGAGGATGTCGGCCAAATACATTTCCTTTGAACTGGCAATAAATGAACCTCCAGGATCCCATATTTTCGGGTTCTTCCTGAACCCAGTAAACGGGTGTCCCTTCAGGATAGGGAGCTAACGCCTTTTCCAGCTCTTCTGTTGGAACAGGATAGAGTTGTTCCATCCGAACGATTGCCACATCATCGCGTTCTGCCTGCTTGCGATGCTCATTGAGATCATAGTAGATTTTTCCAGCACAAAGTAGGATTCGTTTTACCTGACTGGGATCGATATCCGAAGGATCGGCGATCACTTTGAAAAAAGATCCTGAGTTCATCGAACTGAAACTGGAGACTGCGTCCCGATGCCGAAGTAAACTTTTTGGAGTCATCACAACTAAAGGTTTGCGCCACTTTCGAATGACCTGGCGTCGTAATAGATGGAAAAATTGATCTGGCGTAGTGGGAACGGCAATCTGAATATTGCTTTCTGCTGCCATTTGTAAGAATCGTTCGTATCGTGCACTGGAATGCTCTGGTCCTTGTCCCTCAAATCCATGAGGTAACAAAAGCACGATTCCACTATAGCGCTGCCACTTGTCTTCGGCACTCACAATGAATTGATCGATAATCACTTGAGCCGCATTACAGAAATCACCAAACTGTGCTTCCCAGATTATCAGACCATCGGGGCAATCTAAACTGTATCCGTAGTCAAAACCAAGAACGCCTGCTTCTGAAAGCGGACTATTCACAACCTCAAATTTTCCTTGCCCCTCTACTAAATGTTTAAGGGGTGTATACTTTTTACCTGTTTTCACATCATGTATCACAGAGTGGCGATGGCTGAATGTACCTCTCTGAGCATCTTGACCACTCACCCGAATTCGATATCCCTCTGTCAACAACGAAGCGAAAGCAAGCCCCTCGGCTGTTCCCCAATCCAGCTTCCGTTCTCCCGATGCCATCTCTTTTCTGATATTCAAGAGCCTTTGGATTTTTTTATGTGGAGTAAAACCTTCTGGGACCTCAGCCTGCTTTAATAAAAGATTGACGAGATTCTCCTCTGGAACTCCTGTATCAACCTGATCAGCAGGTAATTCGTCTCCTCCTCTATAACCTGCCCAGATCCCCGCTGGCAGTTCAACCGTATGTGGATAGTTCTCTACCCTGGCTGCAGCCAGTTCTGCTTCCAGATGTGAAATACTCTCTTCTCGTAAGCGGTCACCATCTTCTTGTGTGACTGACTTTCGTTCTAGCATTCGTTGCAAAAAGCTATCTCGAACTGATGGACGTTTCGCAATAGTATTGTACATTTGAGGTTGAGTGAAAGAGGGTTCGTCGCCCTCGTTGTGACCACGTCGACGATAGCAATACATATCGATTACAACATCGCGATGGAATTCTTTTCGAAAGTCCATTGCCAGCCTGACAACTTGGGCTACTGCTTCCGGATCTTCGCCATTCACATGAAAAATTGGAATCTGCAACATCTTTGCCACATCGGTGGCGTAGGTTGAAGAACGACTTTGAGCGGGATCTGTCGTAAATCCAATCTGGTTATTGACGATCACATGAATCGTTCCACCGGTTCTATACCCCTTTAGCTCGCTAAGATTCAAGCTCTCCTGTACCACACCTTCACCAGCAAAAGCAGCATCTCCATGAATCAGTAATACAATTCCCTTGGTGCGATCAATGTTCTCCCAGCGATCCTGCTTGGCACGCATCCGCCCCATAGCCACTGGATTCACGAACTCCAGATGACTGGGGTTAAAGCAAAGTGTGAGATGGACATTATGGCCTGACTCAGTCATCCAGTCAGAGCTATAGCCTAGATGATATTTGACATCTCCACGACCAACGCTGATTTCTGGAACGGAATCTTCATACTCACGAAAGATTTCACGAGGCTTCTTTCCCATAATATTTGTGAGAACATTGAGACGGCCTCTATGGGCCATTCCAAAAACGATTTCATCAACTCCTTGCTCACCAGCTTTCTCTACAGCAAGATCTAGCAAAGGGATTAGACTTTCTGCCCCTTCAAGCGAGAAGCTTTTTAAACCAACATACTTCTTCTGTATGAACTCTTCAAAGACCACTGAGTCCGTTAAGCGGCGTAATATACGAATTGCTTCCGGCCGCTCGAATTTAAGAAAGTTAGCTGTACTTTCCATACGTGTTTGCAGCCACTTGCGTACGTGTAAACTGTCGATGTGCATAAACTGAGCACCTATCGATCGACAGTACGTATTGCGCAGCCATTGAATCATTTCCCGCAAAGTACGTTGAGAAGGACCACCAAACGACGAAGTGGAAAAGACTCGATCATAGTCCTTCTCTGAAAAGTCGTAAAATTCGGGCATGAGTTCTGCAGGAGTGGCTCGTTGTTTCCCCAGTGGATCCAGCGAAGCCAGAATATGTCCACGCACCCGGTAATTTCGAATCAGCTGGTCGAGACGTTCCTGACGATCCGCAATTTTCATTGTCTGACGTTCGGATCCCTCCCGCTTCTGCTTCCCGGGAGGATTGAACATCGTATGTCTTTTGAACGACGGGCCAAAACTCAATTTTTGACTTCTGGTGACTTTCGCGGGAAACCTGGCAAAATAGTCCTGCCATTCCTGTGAAACGGAAGCTGGTGACTCCAGATAGCTCGTATATAGGGATTCAACAAACGTCAATGACTCTGAGCTTAGTTCATTGATCAACTCTGTCGGTAATTGAGCTTCATGGTGACCATTACCATTGAAATTGGATGAAGCAGAATCTGGTTTATCAAGCATTGTGCCCTCTCCGGGCTGAGAGAAGAACGTGTCTTAAATATCTAAAATTCGCACTTAAAAACAAATGCTTTATTGTGGAAACAAGCCTTGTATGAATCGGACTTACGATATCGTATTATATCTTACATCAGAGTTTTAAAGTGCTCCACTCTAGTTGACTTGCGCTGTCATACAGAAAGTTACCAAACTCGTTTTCGCTTTCCTACTCAATTGATGCTAAACTTTTATTCAAAATCTCAGGAAAAACCAGAATATTAGGTATGATACCCCAGAATCGACTCATGATAAGTCTAAATTCTTGTAAAAGATGAGTGCTTCTGGCGCACAAAAAAACCGTCCCGATGAAAGCTGTATCGAGACGGTCAGAAAATAAGTCTAGTTCAACTTACTTTGTGTCAAAACACTAGGTCTGCTGACGTACAACCCGCTTACGAATGTCTGTTTCCAAAACTCCGAACGCCTGCTCATGCCTTTGTAACGCCATTGAGAGGGCACTCAGCAATCGTTTCGCAGTATAATGATTCAGGATAATACGCTGACCAACATTGATCTCTGTGTTAGCAGGATCAAGTGGTTGTGGATTCAATCCCAAGTCCAGAATTAATTCTTCTGGAGTACTTGAAACACGGCAGAAATTGGCATAGCTGGCAGCGACATCAGTATCATTGACTTTGACCTGTTGCTGCTGTTGGGCTGGAGCTTGAGCCTCCTCTGGAGCGGTTTCCGTTGTTTCTTCAGCTGGTTTGTCATCTTTCTTAGCACTCACGCTTAATTTCTCCTCAATGTAACAAAATCTTAAGAGATAATTGGTTCCAGAAATAGGGACCTGAACTGTTCTGGAATTGAAGTTGCCTGTTTTAAAAGCAGCCCAACCCACATAATTAACTTGTCTGTCCTGCTGTACTCCAAGACTTCTGAAACATAACATCAGCCTGTTCAGTATTCAAGAACAGAAGGCACAGACTTCGAAACTCTTCTAATAGAATCACTCAACCCTAACAAAAATGAGTATATGTTGACAAAAATCAACTCGACTACCCATCTCCCCTACAACAGCTAATCAATGATTATTTCTATAATAGTACACAAGAACCCTTATGGTATTCTCACACACATAAGGGCTCATAGATAATGATGAATTAGAAACAGGGGCCTAGAGAATTGGTCCTGTCCAGTCAGAGAAGACGTCATCAAATCCGGCTTCAACTCGTTCATCCAAACCGAATAGATCCAGTTCTGTCTCATCCAAATCAGAGTCAAAAACAGTGTTCGTTTCACCACTTCCCACAATTGCTAATCCATTTTGACGCAGGTCACTGACCAAATCTTCGAGTACCGTCAGATCGAGTTCGTCCTGGTCCAACCCGGAATCTTTAAGATTCAAGAGATTTGACGCTAGATTGAATTGTGATAGCACGCGATTGCTCTGATCCGAGAGATTGCTGGAAATTTGGATGACACTCGGTTCCAAATCAACAAACGATTCGACATCAGTGATAACGTCTATTGACTGTTGATTCATGGCAGAGTCTGCTACTAACTGATCAGTAGTCGGCAGATTCGCCATCAGAGGAGCATTGACACCAACCTGAATTTCGAAGTTCCCATTAGCCGCCGTTTCATGTGCAGTCTGCAGAATGAGTGTATCCAGTACCGAAGGCAGTTTGCGAACTCCCGGATCCAAGGTCGCATTCATGATATCGCCTGCATGAACAGTTTCATCCAGGTGTAAACCGTCATTCGTCAATGTCGCTTCAAATCCGCTACCGACGAAGCTTAAAGTTCCACCCACACCCACTTCGACATGACTGCCGAATGGTGCATACGTTTGAGTAAACCCGGCGACGTGACCAATTTCGTGTAGTAATACCGTCAGCAAGTCATATCGGCCGACTGCGTCCGAATTACTATCAGCAGTATGAGCGACTCCCCCCTCCAATTCAGTACCGCCAAAGGCTGTGGTGCTGATATCAGAATACCAGCCTAATCCGGCTGCATCATCATCGAGCGTCACAATCCCGGCAATGGGACGTCCCTCTTCATCGACGGCCGTAATCTGCCCCTCACCCAACTGGGTTCCCCCCAGATCGGTAATTACCAGTTGAATATCAAGCGGTTGTTCCAGCCCTAATGCATCCTGCCAGATTCCGAGAGCCTCCTGCATTACATCATCTATAGAAGAATCACCGGTAATGTCGGTTGTGTTACCATACCAACGTTGCAGGAAGTTTGAAGGATAAACGACTTCTCTATTACCACCTTTATACACCCCATAGTTGGTGGCAAAGAACGACAAATCTTTAAAGTTAACTGAACCACTTTTATCGGCATCGAGGGCCCAGACATAGGGAGAGTTCGTATCGAGTACGTTCTGGCCATAGACGGAGGCTAAGATCATTAGATCACGGAAATTGATGGTATCATCGTCATTTACATCATAGGCAATGGCCCATAAGTCCGTTTCAGGGGCATCCCCGACAATGATGTTTGTATTAACATCATCAGTCAGTCCCACGTTGACATTGCTGAGTGAAAGTCCCAATGCATGAGGACCGATGAATTTGTCTTCGAAGTCAATCGAAACATCATCCTGCTCCAGCGATTCAAACTTAACACGTGCCAATAGAGCTTTCTTGTAGCTTCCTGTTCGCTCAATGGTTGTTGTACCACTCAATGAACTCACGACGCCAGTGGAATCATCAATTACCGCTTTTCCATCATCAGCGAAGGCCTTACCAAATTCAATTTCTGTGGCAGTAAAGAAGTTTGTGTTGTAATTCAAATCTGCCATAGCTTCAGTGATTGCTTTTGCATCAGCGGTTTCTATATAGATTTCTACCCAGAACGAACTCCATTCGTCGATCCAGGTATCACTGCTTGGCAAACTATTAACATGACCGGTTGAATCAATCTCAGTCTGATTTCGCACAACAACCAGATCAACGGCAGTACCTTCTGTCAAAACTTCATTGTTTGTACCAGTTTGTGTTCCATGTAAAGGTGCTGCTCCAGTACTGACACTTATAGTCAGGTCATAACTGCCAATATCGAATACATCAACATTTACGTTTGGATTATTATCAACATCACGGTCAACAAGATTCTCTGGATTGTAAGGCGTTGAAATATCAAAAGCATCATTCAAAGCACTCACACCAATATAAAACGTGTCTTGACTCCCTGTCTGGTTCGTGAATGAGACAAATGAATCTTTTGCTCCGAGATCTATAAGAAATTCATTTGGAGCATCCAAGTCATTATCTGAAAATGCAACCTGATTTCCATTTGAATCAAAAATGTAAATCACACTATCAAGTCCAGTCCCAAACATATCTGCATCGACATCTACTGTGACAGTATCACCGACATTTAATTCAACCTTGAACATATCCACATCAGTCAGGGGATCATCTAGCGAGCTGTTATTACCAATCGTTCCCTGAAAAACCTGTGTCCCTAGATTAGAAGATGACAGTCCGGTTTCTTCCGCAGTAGCAATGGTATCACCAAACTGATCCGATTGATCAGAGTTGAATATAGTTGCGATAGATCCAACGAAATCTAATTCAATCACAGCTCCGTTTGAATCGGTAAATGAAATTCTACGACTGATTGGAATAATCAATTCGTAGATTCCCGGTGATACTTCAGTCAATTCTGCATGACTCCATGAAGCTAACCCAGCAGGAGGAGTTGTTTGGGGATCAAAGAAGGTCATTGAAAGACCATTCGTCGACTCTGAGTTTTCGTTTACTGGAAAATTACCACCTACCACGAGAAATGAATCTATTTGCCCATTCTCAAGTTGCCATGCTTCTGTAATATCGAATGATCCACCAGAGAGAGACTGTTGACTGGAAAATACTGCAGCAATTGCATCTCGTAAGGCAATATTTAATGGACCATTTGTACTATTTCCTACCAAACCGAAATCGGCTAAATCAAAATCACTTAGTCCACCAGTTGCACCACGATTTGGAATTGCTAAACCAGAAGGATTGAGTTCGACAAATGAATTTACAATTTGAATCATCGTCGGATTATCAAGATCATCGAGAGAAACATTGAAACGACCACTCATGCTAGCTTCATCTAGCCCAACAGCCTGAGGGGTTAAATTCACTATTTCGCCATTAAGGTCTACAGTCCCTGAAACAGAGATACTGCTTTGATCTGTTTGAACAAGAAACTCCTGAGTCGGAAGATGAGTAACCGCAGCCCCAACGATTGAAATTTGACTGAGATCAATCTCTCCGACACCATTTCTAGAAACAGAATCACCTGCACTAAAATTAATCGTGTAATCAACTGGATTCCCCACAGGCGTTTCAGAGTCTGCGTTGAATGATACGTAACCGACTCTTGCATAGCGTGGCCCGTCTCCAACACCAGGATTAATTCCCGAACCTCGGAAATCAGCAACGATATTATTGTCATTATCAGGGTTAGCTACATCTGGAAGTAAATGGAAGGCGCTAGCCCCATTTCCAGCGAATGACTGCAGAGCTTGGGGAATATTGCCTTCTCCTTCCCAAGTTAGATCAAATGTAATACCAGATAAACCAGTCGTTGATTGTCCTGCTAAAACTTGAGACAGTCGATCGCTGATCCAGATCTCTATTACGTAATCTTCTTCTGTGAAAAATTCAGTCTGTCCCGTTGGTAGATTATTAACATCATCAACTTCTGGTGAAACAGTAATATTATTACCGGAAGCAATGCTGATTGTACCTCCTACTTCCTCTACTTGAATTGCCAAAACTCCATTGTAGAGTTTGTCTATAATCTCGCTTGTCAATCCTTCACCAGCAGTCCATGTTCCTGACAGAGTATTAACACCTATTGACGTGTCGATTACCGGATTATCATCAGCAGCTACTTTATTGAAAATTGTAAATTGAACCGCATCTCCATCTGATGTATCGATTATCCGTACTGCTTGCAAATCAGTATTCAGGTCAATGTCATAGCTATTCAGAAAGATTGTATAGTCCAAATCCTGTCCATTATTTATGAGATGGAATTGTCCTGCACCCGCTTCAGTTATAATTTGTTCAAAAGATCGCTCAGCCCGGAAATAAGTAAAGTCACGGCCTGAAGATGCTGTAGAACGAGCTATCAGTCGAATATCAACTGTTTCCTGAGGATCAGGAGATAAAATAAACGTACTGGTAACAGGATTCGAGATCCCGTCACTTGAAGATGCTTGAACAGTAATTTCTACAGGAAGACGAACCTGGTTCGCAGCGTAATCACTATATTCGATATGCAATTCATTTGAATCAATTCCGGAAATAAAGATATTATTCGCCCAGAAGTTTGCCGGCAAAGGATCTCCACCAACCAGAGTTGCGGAGAAAACGCTGTAACTGACTACGTCACCGGGATCAGCATCATCAAAATGGTTGTCCAAGTTGATGATTTCGGTTGTCAGACCATCCCGAGAGATATCAGGCAACTCATTCGTCACTTGCAATAATTCATTACTACCAGTGACGGTAACAGTTACTGTAGCACTCGAAGTTGAACCATTATTATCATCAATCGTATAGGTAAATGTATCCGTCGCTGTCTCTGAAGGTAGATTTAAACCATCGAATTGGCCATTTGGATCATAGGTTAGGGTCCCATTATTATTGAGTGTGACTGTAGCGACCGAATCCACTCCACTTAATGTGATCGTCTGACCTAAAGTAACGTTTTGACCGTCAATTACAATCACCGTCAATACATCGTTCGTATCAGGATCCGTATCAGGACCATTCCCATTGTCGGCTGTTACATCAATCTCAATCGTGTTGTTTTTGCTAGTCGTGACAGCGTCATCTTGTGCTGTGACGGGATCGTTCACACCGTTGATCGTGATCGTCACTGTGGCCGTATCCGTACCACTCAGCCCATCGTCGATCGTATAACTGAAGCTGTCCGTGCCCTGCTCACCGTCTGCCAGAGCATTAAACTGGCTCGAACTTGAAGGATCGTAGCTGAAAGTACCATCATCGTTCACTGTCAACGTCGCACCCGATGCCAGGACGATCGGATTATTCACATCACCTGATACACCATTCACTTCCGTGATCGTGAAACTCGCCCCATTATCCGGATCGCTGTCCACACCACTCCCGTTATCGGCAAACAGATCACCGCCGGTACTCGTGTCTTCGTCCGTTGTAATCGCATCCGCTTCCGCGACCGGAGGATCATTCACACCATTAATTGTAATCGTCACCGTGGCTGTATCTGTACCACTCAACCCATCGTCGATCGTATAACTGAAGCTGTCCGTGTCCTGCGCACCGGCTGCCAGAGCATTGAACTGGCTCGAACTTGAAGGATCGTAAGTAAACGTACCATCGGAATTCACTGTCAGCGTCGCACCCGATGCCAGAATGATCGGGTTATTCACATCACCGGATACACCATTGACTTCCGTGATTGTGAAACTCGCGCTACTGTCCGGATCGCTGTCCACACCACTCCCGTTATCGGCAAACAGATCACCGCCGGTACTCGTGTCTTCGTCCGTCGTAAACGCATCCGCTTCCGCGACCGGAGGATCGTTCACACCATTGATTGTGATCGTCACATCCTCCGCCGTACCATCGCTGGAGGTCACGGTGAATGTGTCGGTGACTTGATCCCCGGCGTTCAACGCATTCAGATCCGCAGTCCGGGTATAGGTCCAGTTGCCAGCCGCATCGATCGAGAAGGTACCATGCGTTCCCACTGTCGATGACTGTGTCACAAATACATCTTCCCCATCGTCCACGTCCGTAATTGTCAGCGTGCCGCTGTCACCGGCTTCGTCTTCCGTCATATCGCCCGCGTTGTCACCACCAATCAAGGCGTCATCGTTCAGACCATTGATCGTGATCGTCACATCCTCGGTCGCCGTACCATCGCTGGAGGTCACGGTGAATGTGTCGGTGACTTGATCCCCGGCGTTCAACGCATTCAGATCCGCTGTCCGGGTATAGGTCCAGTTGCCAGCCGCATCGATCGAGAAGGTACCATGCGTTCCCACTGTCGATGACTGTGTCACAAATACATCTTCCCCATCATCCACGTCCGTAATCGTCAGCGTGCCGCTGTCACCGGCTTCGTCTTCCGTCATGTCACCCGCATTGTCACCACCAATCAAGGCGTCATCGTTCAGACCATTGATCGTGATCGTCACATCCTCGGTCGCCGTACCATCGCTGGAGGTCACAGTGAACGTGTCGGTGACTTGATCCCCGGCATTCAACGCATTCAGATCCGCTGTCCGGGTATAGGTCCAGTTGCCGGCCGCGTCAATCGAGAAGGTACCATGTGTCCCCACTGTCGATGACTGTGTCACAAACACATCTTCCCCATCATCCACGTCCGTAATCGTCAGCGTGCCGCTGTCACCGGCTTCGTCTTCCGTCATGTCACCCGCATTGTCACCACCAATCAAGGCGTCATCGTTCAGACCATTGATCGTGATCGTCACATCCTCGGTCGCCGTACCATCGCTGGAGGTCACAGTGAACGTGTCGGTGACTTGATCCCCGGCATTCAACGCATTCAGATCCGCTGTCCGGGTATAGGTCCAGTTGCCGGCCGCGTCAATCGAGAAGGTACCATGTGTCCCCACTGTCGATGACTGTGTCACAAACACATCTTCCCCATCATCCACGTCCGTAATTGTCAGCGTGCCGCTGTCACCGGCTTCGTCTTCCGTCATGTCACCCGCATTGTCACCACCAATCAAGGCGTCATCGTTCACACCGTTGATCGTGATCGTCACCGTGGCCGTATCGGTCGTAATCAAGTTGCCTGTGCCATCATCAATGGTATACGTAAAACTATCAGTTGCCGATGCCCCAGCAGCCAAATACTCAAACTGACCGTTGGGATTATAAGTAAATGTACCATCCGAGTTGAGAGTCAACAGTGCTCCCGATGTTAGTGTGATCTGATTGCCGACACTCGCAGCATTTCCGTTGACTTCAGTAACAGTGAAGGGGTCGTTTTCGACATCCGAATCAGGCGTTGTGGGGTTCGCGGCAAATACATTGCTGCCACCGTTCAATACCGTGTCTTCGTCTGTCGTAAAAGCATCATCGATGGCGACTGGCGCATCGTTCTGTGGATTTACATCAACGGAAAATAAATTTGAGAGAACAGAGTTACCAGCTAAATCCATTGCCAGAATCACAATGTCAGTTGAGCCAAAGGCATCCTGAATAGAGTTCAAGACTAAATTTCCAGACGAGAAGTCCACGGTGACAATCGGATTCGTGATACTATCGACCTGGAAGCTGAGTGCCGTTCCACCGTTCTGATTGAAGAAGTTGGTCAGAGGTCCCAGATCCAGTGAACCAAAATCTTCATCTTCATTCTGATTTGTAATCTGTGTTCCTGTAACAGTGGGATCGGTTACATCCAACTCGAAAGTCACATCGAAGAAGGAATCGACATTATTGTTGTCATGCTCATCCTGTGCAAAGAAGCTGAGAGTATGCGTGCCGCCCTCCAGAGAATTTCCATTATTCAGATTGGTCTCTATCCAACTACGAGAAAGCGTAAACGAGCCACCATTCGCACCACCAGAAATGAGTGGGAAAATATCAACGAAATCGACCAGGGGAGCGCCATCCAGTCCTACTTTAAATTGTGTAATCAAGCTCTCATCAGAGATATTCCCCAAGATGGTTAAATCGTTAGTGATCCCATCGGAATCGGAAACACCGGAATCGATTTGCAAACCAGCAATGATCTGAGGTGCATCCTGATCACCAATCAGTTCGAGTTGAACGGCGGGGAGGTTTTGATTTCCTTCCACCAATTCCAAATCGTAATTATCGACGTCACCATCTCTGTCACCATCTAACTCTTCTGAATAGAAGCTGGCGCTGGGGTCCAATCCCAGTTGCTGTACCAAGTGAGGTGTGACACCATTGAAACCAAATAGATGCTGTTGCATGGCTACAAATGCGTGTAGTCGTTCGGTATCAGAAACAGAACCACTACCATCCATGTCACCGGGTAGGAACACATCAACAATAAAACCACCGATGTCAGAAGTTTGCCCATTGACTTCGATTCGGTATGAAGTACTAGGACTCAAAGTAGCCAAGGCAAGTGAGTTCGTCGAACCATTATGATCATTTTCAGCGAGTTCTAGGGGAACAACTGCATTTGTATTAGCATCGAAAATGCGGATCGCTGCCGGATCAAAGACAGAGTTGGCGGCCGCTCTAACTTCAAATCCCAATGTGGGTGAACTACCTGGCCCGACATTCAGGGTCAGTTCCGTCGTGTCATTGGGCTGATTTACTGAACTTTCGAGCGAAGCCAGAATATTGCTGGCGAGTAAAGTTCGATCTTCAAGCCGTTCGACATGGCTCGCATAGCCAATCGGGCGAGAGACCCGAAATGGCAAACGACGATTAATTTTGCGAGCAGATTTACGGCCAAACAATCTCTTCAGGCTCTTCATAATGATTTTTACTCGTAACTTGAATAGTGGTCAAATTTTTGATTGGTATGATTCGAGAGGGTATTTACTGTTGAAATAGTCACTTAGTTTGACGATTAAAGGGATTAAATCTAACAGTAAGCCATACCTTGTCTAAACAGTTTTTCTTCTTTGCTTACGCATTTTTGGCTAAAGAATGCAGATATTAATCCAACATGAGAAATATCTTTGCCCATGGAGGACCCAATTGCAATTAATAAAAAGGCAATTTGCAAGGTTTAGGAGATGCTGTTCAGGTTATAGGACCATCGTGAAGGTCATCATAAAGAGATGAATTTTGTCCAGTAATAGGAATGAGCCGTAACGTTACTTTAAGTCAACATGATTGTTTAACTTAAGAAACATCTTCGTCAAGGGAACTGTACATTCCATACAATATTCTGCTTCGATAAATAGGAGTCATTCCTCAAACAGATCTCAAAGAAGAAAAGGTTGGGTAAGAACCAATCAGTCTATGAAAAAAAAGTACTACTAATACTGATATCTTAAAATAGGCAAATCAGAGGTGAGCCTGACGTTTAAACCTCAAAATGAGTGTTAAGAGATTACTTTACAAATAAATAGCTTCTGTTTCCCCAACCATCCAAACCGAAATAGAAAGAGGAAGAGTCCTTATCCTCATTGTTTGACTTTTAGCCCACTATTGAGCCACAGAACCGTATAACTATATATTTTCAAGCAGCTTAATGCCGATTGTATATGTATAGTTCCATTCAATGAGAGATGGGGAAACTGTTTCCAAGGACGGAATACTACCAGCGATATGCGAATTATAAGATTCGCAGTTCATTAGTCATTTTATCGCACATGTTTGGATTAAGATGCGAATAAAAAAATACTCACAATGGATTGTGTTTGGCGTCATTATATGTATGCCAGGAGTCGTTTTCGGACAGCAAAATCAACTAGAGAATGCGTTCTCTTATGACTCTGCGTTTGAGTTCGAAGAAGATCAAAGCGTATACCAACCTGTGTCATTAGACTATGTTGACACAAGCTGCGACACCACTGATGAAGCTGGAACCTGTTGTGTTGATGAATTATGCCTGCCGGAATGCCAGTGCTGTAATTTCCTCGAGCAGTTCCTTATGAGTCGTTCACCACTATACCCTTCGATGAATTCTCAGAGAATCAGAGTAGGTGGCTGGCTCGACCAGGGATTTACAGGCAACTTTCAGAAACCATCAAACAATTTCAATCTACCTGTCACTTTTAATGACCGCTCCAACGAATATCAGATGAACCAGCTTTATCTGTTTATGGAACGTGAAGTTGACTTTGGAGGGGATGAACTGGATTGGGGTTTCCGCGCCGACATCCTTTATGGTACCGACTATTTCTTCACTACCGCAATCGGGCTCGAAACGAACAGTGATGGCTCTGCTCACTGGAATAGCGCTAATGGTCCACGACGTAGCGGTGGCAATACATTTGCCATGTATGGTGTCGCACTTCCCCAATTGTATGCAGAACTTTATATTCCCTGGCTTTCGGGTGTGAGCATTAAAGCGGGGCACTTCTATACGCCAATTGGATATGAAAAAGTAACCGCACCCGACAACTTCTTTTATTCACATTCTTATTCCATGCAGTATGGCGAGCCATTTACCCACACCGGCATTTTGTCGACATTCCAGGTAAGCGATCAACTCCAATTGCTGGCTGGTATCGCCCGAGGTTGGGATGCCTGGGAAGATCCTAACGATGATGCGGAATTACTGGCGGGGATTGGCTGGGTCAGCAGTGATCAGGCAACAAACGTGAATCTCGCCTTATCTTCCGGTGATCAGGACACCAATGTCGATGCCAGTGCGAACCGTACAATAATCAGCTTTGTTTTGTCACACCAATTCAACGACTGCCTGACCTATGTGTTCCAGAGTGACTTCGGAATCCAGGACAATGGCGCAATCAATAATCAATTTCAAGTGGTCCCTGCGAAATGGTATTCAATTAATCAATACCTGTATTATGATGTATCTGATACATTAGCATGGGGAGCCCGATTTGAATGGTTCCGTGATCAGGATTTCTCTCGCGTCGTACAGTTAGCTCCCCCGTTTGCATCGGGTGGCAACTACTTTGAACTAACTGTGGGAGCGAACTGGAAACCTCACCCATGTGTCACAGTTCGTCCAGAGTTACGATTTGACTGGTCTGACACAAGTTCCCCTTTATTGAACGTACAAGGCCCCTACCGTAACTTCCAGGCTGACTATCAGGTCTTACTTGGTGGCGATGTAATCATTCGGTTCTAATTGAGTTGCGATTCGGAAGCCTCGCAAGACAGGGCTAATGATCTGCTTCGTAATAGGGCTCTACGTGTACAACTACTTCTCTCACATTAGGCCAATCGAGTTGGATCTGGTGGCGTACTCGTTGTGCCATTAAGTGAGCTTCAGCGACCGTTTCGTTAGGATTGACTTCGATATCTATATCTACATGTGCATCAGGTCCTGCTGCCTGGATTCTCACCTTTTCCACATCTAGAACACCTTCTACTTTTAATGCTGATAGCTTGACCTGATCGAAATAATTTTGATGAGGAATCTTGTCTGTCAGTTCATTAAGATTTTCTCTGGCAGCAATCCACCCCAAATAAATCATGATGACTGCAAGAATCATCGCAGTGAGATGATCAATTAAATGGCCATACTCAGAAATCTGGCTGGCGATAACCAAACCGAAGGCAGCCACCAGACTCGTAATCGCATCAACACGATAGTGATATGCTTCTGCTATCATCGCTGAGCTTTTTTCCTGTTTCGCCATTTTCAAAACAACACGACAAGTGATCTCCAGCAAAATCGCGGCAAACAAGGGAATCATCCAACTGACCCAGCCTATAATTTCAGATTGGGCATGACTGATTGCGGCGAACAATTGATAGGCAAAAGTGCCTGCCCCCACCACTAGAATCAGCAAGCCTAATTGAAAGCCTGCCAGAGGTTCATAGCGACCATGACCAAAAGGATGATCATCATCAGGTGGGCGCTCTGCTAGACGAATCGCGAATAAAATAGCGAATGATGTCAAAACATCGGCACTACTCGCCAGTGCATCTACGAGTAGAACAGAATGCCCCAGAAACCAAAGCCCCGTAAACTCCATGACAATTACAAACAAACGAACAGAAATCCCCATCCAGGAAACTTTGATGAGTCTGGCTGTTCTCCTTCGACGGAGACGAGAAACATCTTCTGATAGTTCTAAGCGTTCCGGGAACACGTCCAATACGGGGGTTTGAGTGAGAGAGCTGGAATTATCTGGGGGATCAGAAGCAACCATTAAAACAGTATCACATCAAAGTGAGTTATGGTGAAAACATGTAATTAAAGCATGCCAAACGATTTCCTTTGCCGACCCGGCTTGACTTATCTTGGTTCAACCAGGAAGAATTGACAAGTGAGAAATGGTGAGTATGAAATAAACTCTGATGTTTTCCAGTTCCAGTCGGTAACGGATTTCACATTTTGAATTAGTCTGGCAGGATCAAAATATCAGGCAAAGCAATTTGATGTTCTTTCACCATAATTTTTGCGGTCGGCCATTGCTCCATCGGCGTTATCAGGATGGTATTATCCTCTTCAACAAGAATCGTATCCCCGGTCATCGCCGGCCCTACTGAAGGATGCCAGAACGCAGCCGTGCCAGTTTTCAATTTAAACTCGCTATTAAGGAGAATCGATGTTTCTGCAGGCAAATATCCAATAATATCTGCCTGATCGGCGTGCTGCCATTCATCGGGACAGTCATATTTTTCATAGATTCGCTTTACTCGTTTCCAAGTATCAAATAATGCCCAATCGGGTTTGGAAAAATACATGCCGGTCGCTTGCATTAATAACGCCAGATGATGCGACTTGATAAAGCTGGATGGCGGCTTTCCCAATGAAACAGTTCTTGTCGCTGCGGCATGTAAGCCATTTTGAGAACCAACGGCAGAGATAATACAATATCGCTCCAGGCGATCTTCACCAAAGCCCCAATGACGATAACGAATACTTTGGCCATCAGCCATGACCTGCAAGCGTTTGGGAGTGACACCACGTTTTAGTAGTCGATGAGAGAGCGAACCGGCGATTTCCTGTTCTGTAGCACCGCGTTCCACACTTCTCGCCGTCGCCTCCACTGCATGTGCAACCAGTTTCCCCACTTCGCGAATGCGCTCGCCTTCCAGCTCAGTAAACGGAAACCGCAGGGATTTTAATTGCTCAGAAATATTCAATGTCTGATCGATTCCCGTATCGCTGGCGACTTTTCTTCCCTTACAAAGGTCATTTATTAATTTCGATAAGGGCTCATACCATGGTCTGGATTTTACCTGGAAACCTAGGCCGGGAATTGCGCGATCAAAAATTTGATCGGCATCCACATTATTGCAGGCGACTAGCCTTGCATCTGAAGTAACAAATACCGCTGCGATACTCTCAGTCGAGCCAGGACGGGATAAATCTGCGCCTGTTGTAAACCAGGAAATATTATCAGGCAACTGCAAGAGTAACGCATCAAGCTGATTCTTTTCCAGAAGTTCGAAAACTTGTTGCTGCTTCTGGTCTACGTCAATCGCACGTCTTGGGTCTGTCGTGGGTATTTCTCCTGAAGAGATGGGGGCATGAGCATTTACTGCCACGATAGTCATAAAAAACTCCAGACTGGATAGATTACAGACTATTCATCAAATACACGCAACAGACCCTTCAAGATACGTATGTTTGAATGTTGATCTCTTTAAATGAGTTTTGTATTGAATATTGTTTAAGTCAAGTCTTTCTCGAGTATATAACTCAATAATCCTAAGTTTCGCATCAATTATTGTTATGAATCAAATGTGAACCGGAGTTCATCGAACAAAAGAACCGGACGATTCGAGAAATGAATAAAACAATCACGAAAAGCGAGCTGGAGAGGTGCAGCCAGATAAGGCAATAAATAAGGCGAATAAAGGCATCCTGCATCGCACTCCATTCCTGCTATCATTAATAATATCAGAATCAGAGAGAAATCAAGGGGAATTTATGGGAACCAGCGCAACCATAGCCACTTTTTGCGGAGATGTGAAAATGCTTGAGCAAATGAGCAGTTCGCTTAACGCAGCAGCTGGCGGATATCCAAAGGACGATTTGATACTTTTTGGATGACGGCTTGCACTTTCGATTCCTGCTCTTCCAAATGAGCGATGATTTCAGAATATTGTCCATTGAGTTTTTGGATCAGTTTCTCTCGTTCCTGACTCGCTAAGTGCTCAATTTTCAGTGCCTTTTCTTGCTTTTGTCGATTGAATTCAGCTTCTAACGCCATATTCAAACCTTCGGCGATTTTCTGCCCTAACTCAGACTCAATTTTCAATTCTGGATTTTCATAAGAACCAGAATAATTCAACGTAGCAGAAATAGAATCGATGGAAGCTAAAGAATGTTCCAGGATGCTCCTTATTGCCTGATGGTTGGTTTTGGGACTGGAAAGCTGAAAACGAACCGGCGTCTGTTTAAATTCCAGACGACATTGGAAGTCCTCTTCTCTAAATGAAATGTGGGATTTACATTCTGTCTGATCCGCAATCAGAAAAAGTGAAAGCGTTTCTGAATTTTCGAGAGTGATCTTTTTCTGATGAGGAAGTTTGACTAACACAACAAATTCGTGTGTGGGTGATTCTTGATAAAACTTAAGATCTCCTGCCATTTTGATATTGGCTTCGGCCTCGATCTGTGCCTGGATTGTGATTGGTTCTTGATATAGTTTTGGAGAGCAGGAAAGGTCTTTGATCATTCCAACAAATGAATATTTCTGTTGATTCACTCGCACAGCACCTGTTAGTCGAATTTTTTTAAACAGAACTTGTGGTAAACTGGTATCACGTCGAAAATCAATCCATTCTCCCTGAGAGCGATCTGGTTCCTGTTCATCCTGCAGAGTTCTGACGGTTTGGAGAATCATATTCGACCAACCCGATACTTGATTTAGTTGCCGGGATAATTCCTCACCGAGTAATGCATGTAAGATCTTGTGTGGATCGGGTGAAATAGACTCCAACATCTGATCAAGGTTTGTCAGATCTCGCTCTTTCGCTTCTTCAATACGTTGGTAATCCTGCTGTGCAATTTGAGGAAGCAATTTCAACTCATTGCGAATTTGCTTGCCTTCCTTGATAAGTTGATCCACTCGCTCGGCTGATTGGGCATAAGTCTTGATTTTATTTAACGTCTTGCCACCTGCAGTTTTTACTTTATTTTGTACCGAATCCGCTTCCAGCTTAATCTGTTGAAGCCGTGTTTCGTATTGTGAAAAACGTTGTTTCCATTCTTGTTGAACGATTTTGGAAACGCGCACTGTTTCCAGGCGATTGGGGTCCAGTTGTTCGGTGAGTGAACTCGTCAGACTACTCAACCAGGATTTCCCCAGTTCTTTTGAAGTTTTACGAAACGGATTAGTGTCAAAATGGAATCTGGTTTCCGACTGGCCTGGTGTCGTCTCTGAGAGTTTTCCTGATGTCGTTCGAGGCGCGTCAAACTCCATACCAGAGACTGTCACTTCTTCGACGATCAGGTTTCGATGCATAAGTGGCTTGCCGGCAAGTTTCATTTCGATCTGATCGAATCGAACAAGGTTGCGTTGTTCGTTAGAATGACTGGCGATCGTAACCGGGCCCGTTTTGATTGAAGGAGGAAAGAAACCTGTTTGTAAACCGAAGACATCTACTTTCGTACCAGTTACCTTTTGTCCCAAACTGACCAGACTACTTCGTACAAGAGGATCGAATGCAAAAGCAAAAAAGAACCAGATTATGGCAGCAATTGTGAAACGAGGTAGCAAGTAATTCCATCTCATGCGACTTCCCCCGTAATCGCACTGATTTCAGTGCCCCAGAGAATTTGAACGATTCGATATTTCTTTAATTTCTGAGAAACCAACGGAGTATATTTTTCAAACTGAGGCTTCGAAATGCGATAAGTGGGATAGAATAAGAAAAGTCCCAGAATCAGACTGCCCATCACAATGGTATTATTGAAGTCTGTCCAAGGCATCAGAGGTACTTCATAAAATGAGTGCCAAAAATCCTGTAATGGTTCAGCCAGAAGAACGCTGCGTCCAATCAGATGACTCAGTGGGTCGAGTACTAAAGCCAGCCAGGAAAAAAGAACTGTTGATAATGATGCAGAGCAGAGATTGACTTTTGATCCAGCCAGGATGAAGAGCAAAATGACTGCTGTCAAATTCTCTTTGGGGACGAGGCCAATTACCATTCCCATACTGAACCCGAGTGCTAATTGATGGGTAGAACATGCACCACTGAGAGCACTAGCGAGAAAACGCAGAGGTCGAAGCCAATAGGACATTTCGGGGGATACTCCCTGCTATTTATGGAGTTAGGGAATCTAAAAAATAATTCCGCCTGACGAGAAGGTCAGGCAGAATTCCCCCCGTATGGTTTTGTTATCGGTCAGAATTCTCCTGCATCTTAATTGTTATAATCAGAAAATCTTAACAATTATAAAGAGCCACTGAGAGATTAGGAAACACAGTCAACTCAGACAAATCCAAGAACTCAGAGTAGCAAGAGACGCAATTAAGCTAAGTGTAGACTACTTTTCCAACCAGAAGACGACCGAAGACCAACCCAGCCAGACCGCAAAGAGACCGACGATTAAATTTCCCGTGATATTGAGAAAAGCATGATTCACTTCGGAATTTCTTAACAGACTTACTGTGTGATATCCAAAAGTCGAAAAAGTAGTTAACGAGCCCAAGAAACCCGAAATCAAAAATAGGCTGACATGTTCGTGCAGTCGAATCGAAGGATGAACTTGTTGTTTATGAGTCACGATGGCCATCAAAATGCCAATCACAAGACAACCTGCTACATTTACAACAAGGGTTCCTACAGGAAAGCTTCCCGGAAATTTCTTTGCTAAAAATTCCGTAATGCTATATCGCGCAACAGCTCCGACGAATCCACCTAATCCGACAGCCAGCAATTGTGACACAAATCGTTCCTTTTCTCAGTCGACCCTCTGGAGAGAAGATACTTGTTATTTAGAAGAAATTTTCCAAAGGTGTTTATCACTGCGGATAAATAGCGAGTTATTGGCAATCGCTGGAGTAGCCAGAATCGTTTCTTTCAAATCGATGTCTCCCGTGACTTCTCCTTTGTCTGTGCCCAATTGTACCACTTGCAACAACCCTTTCTCATTGACCAGATAAAGATGGTTTGCAGCGGCAATCGGTGTGGCACTAAAGGGACCTTTCAAGCGCAGTCGCCAAACCAAATCGCCTGTTTGTGGATTGGCACAGTTTAATACACCTGCCCGATTCACAGTAAATACATTATTTTGATAAACAAGAGGGCTGGCAGTACCGGGAGAGAGTTTTTGTTCCTTCCAAAGCACTTTAGGAGGATCACTGCTAGAACCGGGACTTAATGCAGTCAAACCATTAGAGGGAACATACAGAATGTTATCCCCTACTGTGGTAGAAGGAATCCGACCGGCGCCTTGTTCATACTGCCAGGCAGTTTCGCCTGTTTCAGGATAAATCCCATCGACGCCCTCACTTGACTGGAGCAATACAACAGGCTCAGCATTTGGAGATGATTGCAAAATCGCCGGTGAAGTCCAATTCGCAACACGCGGACGATTGATTTTCCAACGCGCAATTCCCGTCTTCACGTCGAGTCCAGTGGTAAATGAATCATCATCATTTTCAACAGGTACAATTAAGGTTTCGCCGACAACAATGGGAGAAGAAGCCATGCCAAGACTATTACTGGCATTGGGATAATCATGTGACAACCCACGTATCCAAAGTAAATTTCCATCCAGGTCGAGACACACCACATCGTTACTGGAAAAAGTAGCAAAGACGCGTTTTCCATCGCTGGCTGGAGTGGGAGTAGCAACAGACATTTTCTTATGGCACTGCGTGCGACCGGTTGCCCAAAACTGTCGTTCCCAAAGACGTTTTCCAGAATTGGCATCAAAACAAAGAACATGCAGTTGATCCTGTTTGAAACCCGTTGTGCTGGTAATAAAAACTTTATCACCAACCACGATGGGGCCAGAAGCCCCCCGCCCTTCCAGTTCAGCAGTCCAGGCAATGTTTTCCTGATCTACTTTAGCAGGAGGCGTTTCTGAAATAGCGACATTATTTGTTAAAGGCCCCCGGAACTGAGGCCAATCAGCCCCGCAACTCAAACAAACTGCAATCAATGGTATCAGAAATTTGATGGATTCGTATTTCATCAGTTCATCCTCTACAGGAAAGAAGCATAGTATTCATAATCGTATTGGTATATCGAAAGTCAGGGGCTCAGTTGCGTCGTTGCTTCTGCTTTTTGTGAAAGCACCCCTATTCCAGAAGGACGCGCGATGCGAAGTTGAAACTGATAACGTTGAGCCCAGCTATCAGTTTGCTCGTTCTGACAGAGTTTGAGCAAAATCACATTTTTACCAGGTTTGAATTTCACAGGTACACTGTACTGGTCCACAACCATCCCGCGATGATATTCATTCCGTGCAAACAGTAGTTTTCCATTCACCCAAATTTTCCAGGCATTGGGAGTGCCCAACCGAATTTCCAAAGATTGTTCCTGTGGGCTATAGAAGTCAGCTACACAGTACATGACGGCTCCTTTATAGGGAGAAATCGACTTCGCGATATCAAAAATCCCATAATCATCTTCAGTGTTCACCGATTTCCATTTTACTTTTCCTTCTTTTCCTTCCAGAGTTGAAGAGAAATCAATTTTATCTTCTGGAGAATAGACTGTGTCATAACCTTTTTTATCTCGATTATCAAAAGGTCCAACAATCATCCAGTCAGATAGAAATCCAAAATGTTTTTGAAGATCAATCTTGTCACCCAACGCCCTTAATGGTTTGACGATCGCTTTGACCTGATCGGAATCGGTAGCGCCGGTGAGAGCCTGTTGATAGACTTTCTTTGCCTGATTTTTTTTTCCGGCCTTTTCCAGACTCTTTGCTTCATCAATCAAGCGCTGCACAGCATCGCGTCGGAGAGTGACACTGGCATCATTTAACATGCCAGGAATGATTCGGTCTGCAGCCTGCGGATCGACTTTGATGAGAGTTTCGTATGCCAAACGTCTGGCACGAGGGTTCTGTGATTTATCCTGAATAAATTTTTCCAATTTTTGTGTGGGAAGCGTTTTCTGTTTGATGGCATTTGCAGCAATCGCCTCAAAGGCACCACGCAACCAATTGACTGCGATGGGATTTGCATCTTTAAAACCAGAAAGAATAGGTATCAGAGCCGATGCATTTGATTTTGAGAGCTTTTGAACCGCTTGTGAGGCAGTTAAATTTCCCTGGCCTTCTTTTTGAACCTGCTTGATTTGCGTAATTTGTTGTTCAATGTCATCAGCCCCCCAGACTGTCATCAGAGAACTGAAAAGGAACATGAGGCAGAATAAAAAACTGCTTCGCTTCATCGGAGTCTCCTGAGATTGATCGCTGTAATAAAACTGACCCACCAATTATCTGGGGATCATTTAATGATTGAAGGAGTTTAGGACGATATTGTACCAATTTGATTCCCACACCTACAAGTATGACAGTTTCGTTTCAATTGATTCAAGTCACTAAGGTGAGAATGAGACTTTGTTTAATTAAATTTAACATTCACCATTCACGCGATCATCGGCAGATTCTATCATGATAACTTGATACAATTTGGGACCGGGACAGGAATAGCTTTATTTCGGGCATTTGGATTTTAGCATATGTCGACAGCTCTGAAAAAAACGATCGATCAATTACTTCAGGGAGAAAACCTGGGACAAACTGCTGCTTACGAAGCAGTCTCCTCTATTATGCGCGGCGAATGTAGTGAAATACAAATTGCCGCTTTTTTGACTGCACTCCGCATGAAAGGTGAAGTTTCGGAAGAATTAGTAGGTGCAGCACAAGCCATGCATGAACGGGCACTTGCGATACCAACACATTGCTCAGGGCTCCTGGATACCTGTGGAACTGGCGGAGATCAGCTTCACACGTTTAATATTAGTACGGCTGTTGCACTCGTTGCTGCGGCTGCGGGTATTCCTGTTGCAAAACACGGAAATCGAAGTGTTTCCAGTTCCAGCGGTTCGTCAGATGTACTTGAAACGTTAGGAGTCCGCTTAGACTTATCGCCTGCAGAAATTGGAATGTGCCTGGAAGAGACAGGGATTGGATTCTGTTTTGCACCACTTTTGCACTCTGCAATGAAACACGTGGCCCCTGTTCGGCGTGAACTGGGATTTCGTACGATCTTTAATTACCTGGGGCCTTTAACGAATCCGGCAAATGCAGAATACCAATTATTGGGGGCAAATTCTGTACAGGCCTCAGAAAAAATTGCTCAAGCATTACTGAAATTAGGCCGAAAACATGCACTGGTTGTCTGTGGTAATGGAGAACTTGATGAGATTAGCCTCTGGGGAAAAACGTTGATTCATGAAGTAACTGGTTCCGACTTGCGATCCTATGAATGGTCTGCAGCTGATTTTGGACTACCAGAATGTGACGTAAGTCAGTTGCTTGTCGAATCCTCAGAACAAAGCGCGCAAGTGATTCTTGACATCTTTAATGGTGAACAGGGGCCAGCGCGAGATATGGTTGTGGCAAATGCCTCAGCTGCCTTAATGGCAGCGGAAAAGACCTCAAATCTGCATGACGCTGTTCAAAATGTCTCAAGACTGATCGATGAAGGACAAGTATTGAAAAAACTCAAACATCTCATCGAATTTACCAGTAATATTAATAGAGATTAAAACGTCAAAAGTAACAGAGAAACAAAAAATGCGACTGTCTTCAAACGTGTTGACTTGCCGAATCTGGTGATCCTCTTATAATTCTTCAAAGCTCGAATCATTAGCAAAGAGTAATTATGAGTAGCAAGTAACAACACTTTTGGGTTGATTGCTTTCTTTAAGAAATAAAGGTCTTGTTATGAATGCTGAAGCACAAAGAAAGCTGATTTTCACACCAGAAGAGGCCAGTCTTCGGTTACCACTCGTGCAAGCGATTGTCAAAGACATTGTTGAGCTCTTTCAAAATCTGAATGATCGACAAGAACGAATCGCAGAAATCAAGCGGCTACCGGGTGCTTCCGCTCGCGATGAAGAATCAGCCTATAGTGAGGAACTGATCCAGGCTGAATTGGACATCGAAAATGATTTGGAGCAACTCAAAGGATACGTTTCCGAACTCATCGATTTGGGAGTAGAGTTAGAAGATCCTGGAATGGGTGTCGTCAATTTTCCGGCTTTACGTGAAGGTAAAGAAATCAGCCTCTGCTGGAAATATGGTGAAGAAGAAATCGCCTACTGGCATCATTTGGACGAAGGATTTTCTGATCGGCAATTACTGTTTGAAGAATCTTTAAAACGCGATTCCGAAGAGAACGATGATGATCCTATCGTTTGATCGTTAGCTCATTTCCATATCATGTGAAGTCCGTTTCTTCTTATCTGGATGTGACATCACTTTTCCAGGTTTGGTAAGCACTCTTTAATTTCGCAGCAATCTCCGGATGTTTCGCAGACAAATCTTTTGTTTCTCCCAGATCTCGTTCCAGATCAAACAACATAAAATTCCGGCCAGGCTTAGTACGTAACAGTTTGTATTTACCATCTCGGACCGCGCTAAAGTTCCGATATTCAAAAAAGAACCTTCGTGGTTCTGCTGATTCCGGTGATTCGAGAATTGGGAAAATGTTCTCACCATCCAGTGTCCGATCCGCTGGAACTTTTCCTCCTGTCAATGAAATTAATGTTGGAAGAATATCAAGGCTGATGATTTGACTCGAGTTCACTGTTCCTGCTTTGACGTGTCCGGGATATCGTACTATTGCCGGAACTCGAATTCCCCCTTCCCATAATGTAACACCACCATCGCGCAACGGTTTGTTGCTGGCCACTTCCAATCCTCGTTCCTTCAGCATGAACGCACCGTTATCCGAATACCAGATGACAATTGTATTCTCACTGAGTCCGCTCTCTTCCAATTGCTGCAAAACACGACCAATGGCGGTGTCGAGCGCCGTCACAACAGCGCGATACCGTTCTTGAGGATTTTTGGTTTGAGGAGAATAGCCATAATCCTTAAAGGCGCGATCTGGAGCTTGCCACTCATTAGGTTGGCCCGGTTGTTTATTACGTTTTCCAGGAAAATGAGGTGCATTGAACGGTAAATAGATAAAAAACGGTTGTTGCTTGTTCTCAGCTATGAATTTGCAGGCTTCGTCGGCAAACAGGTCTGTGGAATAGCCTTCAACAAACACCTCTTTCAATCCACGCCACAAGTCATGCCTCCCTGCATAGAAATGATGATAATAGTCAATGTTTCCTGCTGCAAATCCGAAAAACTCGTCAAAGCCGCGTTCTGTCGGACGGCTTCCAGGTGAAAATCCCACATTCCATTTTCCGAAACAGGCAGTGCGATACCCCTGTTGTTTAAGATACTGAGGAATCAGTAACTCACTTTTTCGTAATCCATCCCCGTAATTTTCGTCCTTACTTAACTGATGATTCAAACCGATCCTTTGTGGATAGCGACCTGTTAACAGTGTCGCTCTTGAAACAGTACAGGTCGGGGACGCAGTGTAAAAATCGGTCAGTCGAGCTCCCTGTTGGGCTAGTCGATCAAGTTGAGGAGTTTTCATAATTTGATTGCCATAGCAGCCCAGATCACCGTAACCCAAATTGTCTGCCGTCATCAGCAAAATATTCGGACGCTGTCGCGTTTGCTTTTCTATTGCTGAAGCCTGCCTGATGGAGCTAACACAAAGCAAACATACTAAAATGAAATATAAAACTGGTCGATGATTCATAGAAGATTCTCTCAAGGTTTTTAATAAAGAAGAAAAACTCAATGGGATCAATGGTATGGGCAACTATGCCATTCACGATATTTTTTTTGAGAGTTGCTGCATCAAATACAAATACTCCAGTGCGCTCAGCATTGCTTCCTGCTTCTGGTTGGCCATTCCCTTGTGCCCGCCTTCAATGTTTTCATAATAATAAAAATCATGTCCCATTTGTTCCATTCTGGCGGCCATCTTTCGTGCGTGTCCCGGATGAACGCGATCATCCTTAGTCGAAGTAAAGAAATAGACTTTGGGATAGACTTGCTCTTTTTTCAAATTCTGTAATGGAGAATACTGTTTAATATACTCCCATTGCTCAGGGATATCGGGGTTACCGTATTCTGCCATCCAACTCGCTCCGGCAAGCAGTTTATTGAAGCGTTTCATATCGAGTAAGGGAACTCCACACACAATGGCATTGAATAGCTCAGGGCGTTGTGTGAATGCCACTCCCATTAGCAATCCACCATTGCTGCGGCCCATAGCCCCATAATGTTGTGGTGAACTAAAACCGCGACTTTGAACCGCTTCGGCAACCGCAAAGAAATCGTCATAAGCTCGCTGGCGATTTTCTAATAAGGCGGCATCATGCCAACGTGGCCCATACTCACCTCCACCACGAATATTGGCAAGCACATATGCGCCTCCTTTTTCCAGCCAGAGTTTGCCCATCAGAGCGCTATAATGAGGCAAAATCGAGATTTCAAATCCACCATAACCGTATTGCAGGACCGGCGTAGAATGATCGAGCTTGATCTCTTCTGGATAAACAATGAAGTAGGGAATATCAGTACCATCTTTACTAATGGCAAAATTTTTCTCGACTTTCAAACCACTTGTATCAAAGCGCGCAGGAGTCTCTTGAATGAGTTCTTCAATTCCTGCTTGAAAATTCACATAATACAGACTGCTTGGTTGAAGGAATCCATCTCGGGAAATCAACAGATGATTTTTGTGACTATCAGAAGAGCTGATTGAAATCACATCATTTTTACCAAAAGGAATGAGCCGTTGCTTCCACTTGTGATCCTGAAATGTCAACTCGTGAATCTGACTGGATACATGTTCGATCCCAGTGATATAAATTGCATCTTTAGCACGTCGCACCCGAGAGATCGTACCTGTTTGCCCTGGATCAAAAACCAGGTGAATGTTTTTGAGTTTTCCGGTTTGTTGAAAATCAGTCAATGAAAAACTGATTAAACATCCTGCCGTGAAGCCCTGCCAGTCCTGTTTCAGTTCGACCAGCAATTGATCCTGAAACAGACCGGACAAACTGCACTTCTGAGGCAACGGGATTTGTTTCAAGTCGCCTGTTTCTGGAACAAGATAAAAGCTGAAATGATAAAAGTCATGTCCTCGTAACACAAAACAGGTTTGACCTTTGTCATGCTCAATATTGATGGGATAAATGAAGGTCTCCTCCACATCCGTTTCTAAAAGCGTTTCTGCGGCCGTGAGTGGTGTCCCCCGTTTCCAACGTTTCAGAATACGAGCATATCCAGAAGTATTCAGACTGCCCTCGCCCCAATCCGTTGCAATTAACAACTGATTTTGATTTTCCCAGCAAAGATTTGTTTTGGCGAGTGGTAATTGAAAACCATCTTTGACAAATGCTTTGGACTGTATGTCATACTCGCGATAAACAGCAGAATCAGTACCTCCCGGTGCCAGTTCGACAATACAACGCTGATAGTCGGGGCCCAGACAATCGACGCCTTTGTAGATCCAGTTTTCATCTTCCTTTTTTGCAAGTTCGTCTACATCCAGCAGTGTTTCCCACTCAGGTTGATGTTTTCTGAAGTGCTGCAATGTCGCGCGACGCCAGATGCCGCGGACATGATCCTTATCTCTCCAAAAGTTATAAACGAAATCACCCCGTAAGGTTCCATAGGTAATTCGATCTGAAGCAGTAAGAATTTTCAGGGCTTCTTGCTGATACTGTTCAAACCGGGGATCACTGGTCAGAGCGTTCAAGGTGCTGGCGTTTTTCTGCCTGACCCACGAAAGTGCCTGCTCACCTTCGATTTCTTCCAACCAAAGCAGTGACTGTTCAGGGTTATTCTCAGGTTTTGAGCTTTTGTCAGAAGGAATATCAGGAGAACCCATCATTAAACTCCAATGATTTTATAAATGAAATCAAGATGTAAACAGCTGCAATTACAGGTTAAATCTTAGATGAGTCTTATGTGAGTTGAAAGGTCATGTTATATTTTTCAAGCGAACCAACTTGGAAACCAGAAAATCTCAGGAATTCCTGAATCAGGGCGTGCAATGAAATCATAGCGGTGATACAATCTCCGCCTGTTAAATAATCAAAATGTCGAGTTCAAGAAAGAATGCTCGATCAAGTTTTGATTGATCTCCTTAATCTCTAGGATAAAAGAATTAGCTGTTTGCTATCTTTTCGTGTTGTTTTTGCTACTTTTTTGAACTCCCAGACCGGAGTCCCGCATTTAACTGTAGCGACGGGGTGATACGAGGCAGAGCTTCGAGGAGAATTGTTTTCAGGTAGTTGCCTGAAAATGGATCCTGAGTCCGGAACGACAGACTCTCACCTATTTCTTTCATAACACAACCCATTTTCTTTTTACGTGACGACTACGCTTAGTCTACAGGCTGAGGGTTCGTCAAAAGGTACACACATGTCGACAGAAGTCTCATTACAGGCTAATTTCAAAGATTTAGCGCTCTGCCAACCCGTATTAGATTCACTGGAGGATCTTGGATACGATACCCCTACCCCCATCCAGGCACAAACGATTCCGACGTTACTGGATGGACGAGATCTGGTAGGACAGGCGCAAACAGGAACGGGAAAAACAGCTGCGTTTGCCCTGCCATTGCTTTCGAAAATCGATTTAAATTTAAAGGCACCACAGGTCCTGGTCTTAGCTCCTACAAGAGAGTTGGCAATTCAGGTTGCAGAATCGTTTAAAAAATACGGTGCTAAACTAAAAGGCCTGCAAGTCTTACCTATCTATGGGGGTGCAGACTTTAAAACTCAATTACAACCCCTCAAACGTGGAGTACAGGTGGTTGTGGGAACTCCTGGTCGCGTCATGGATCACATGCGTCGGGGAACATTGAAGCTGGACGCCTTACGCTGTCTGGTTCTAGACGAAGCCGATGAAATGTTGCGAATGGGCTTTATCGACGATGTGGAATGGATTCTGGAACAAACACCAGATCAACATCAAACAACCTTGTTTTCCGCTACCATGCCAGCAGCCATCAGACGCATAGCAGGAAACTATCTTCAAACTCCGGCAGAAGTGACAGTTAAAGTAAAGACTCGGACGGCTGATACCATTCGCCAGCGACATTGGGTATCAAGAGGCCTCCATAAACTGGATGCACTCACACGCATCCTGGAAGCAGAAGAAATCGATGGTGTGCTGATCTTTGTACGTACCAAGACGATTACCAGCGAACTCTCCGAAAAATTGGAAGCCCGTGGATTCCTGGCAGCTCCCTTAAATGGGGATATTCCCCAGAAACAACGCGAACGCACGGTGGGCCGTCTCAAAGCAGGACACGTTAATATTGTGATTGCCACTGATGTCGCCGCGCGAGGATTGGATGTGGACCGGATCAGCCATGTCATCAATTACGATCTGCCGGGAGATTCAGAATCTTATGTGCATCGCATCGGTCGTACCGGTCGCGCAGGTCGAACAGGCGAAGCAATTACCTTTGTTTCTCCTCGTGAAACGCGATCACTCCAAGGCATTGAACGGGCCATCAAACACAAAATTGAGCGTATGGAGCTACCTCCGATTGATAAGATTAATGAACGACGCAAGGAGCGTTTCAAAGAATCGGTAACCAAAGCGATGAATTCACGAGACTTTGAATTCTACCAGACCTTGCTGACGGAATATCAATCGGAATCGAATCATTCCGAGATTCAGATTGCCGCGGCGTTAGCTTGCATGGCTCAGGGTAAGCGACCATTATTATTGAAAGAGACTCTACAAAAAGAGAAACTTAAAAAACAACGTGAGCCAATGGGGAACAGGCAACCTCGAACCGAACGTCAGTTCCAAAAAGAGCGTCCCCCTCGAAAACGTACTACCAACGAAGCCCCTGAAGAAGGCATGGAGCGGTTTCGGCTCCAGGTCGGGCATAGCCATGGTGTGAAACCGGGCAACATTGTGGGAGCCATTGCTAACGAGGCAGAACTGGACAGCAAATATATCGGCCGAATTAACATCTTTGATGATTACAGTACGGTTGACTTACCAGAAGGGATGCCTCGCGATATTTTCCGCGCTTTGAAAAGTGTCTGGGTTGCAGGTCAGCAGTTGAATATTTCTCGATTCGAACAATTTGATTCGTCTTCGCCTGTAAAGAGAAAACGATTCAAAGGCAAGCATAAACACAAACATCAGAAGGTTTGACTCTTACTACCGCTTTTTGTTTGAACATGAGCAATAAAAAACCGTGCTGTGTACACAGCACGGTTTTTTATGTTGTCAATCATAATTACTTTTGTTTGATTATCAGTTTCAATAAGGACGATTTGCTGGTTTTTTACGCCCCTTTTTGGCTCTAAATATCTCCGAAGTTGGACTGGTCCCCGTCAAGGATTTGTTTGCTAAACCAGCAGTAGTCCCCGTCTTTTTGGCACCTGCTTTGATTTTCGAGGGAACACCAGAACCAGGTACATACAGACGACGTTGTGGTTTATAACCAATGTAGCTCAAGAAATCGTTAATCCCGACCACACGAACTGCTTTCAGGCGGGCTTCGTCACTAATTTCTTTCATCTTGGAAAGAACTTCTTGCATTTTGTCTCGTTGCTCATCTGTTTTCGCATTATCGATATTGGGGGACTCACCAATGACGAGGAATTTTGTGTGTACTGTCAACCCGTTTCCGAGTCGCTCACCATCTTCTGTCACTTCATTGTCGATCTTGGCATTCGCATTCTCGATAATTTGACGAAGTTGGTCCATGTCGGATTTTCCATCGCCATCCAAGTCAATAATTCCAGAGATAGCAAATGTTTCTGGACGACCTACCCCCCACAGCGGTGTATAAATGGGATCACCGGGACTGATAGGCTGAAAAATATCATCACCCACAATACGCGCTTCAGCAAGATGTGGGCCCAGGATTTTGGTGACTTCAATGGCTCCAATGATGTCTTCCTCTCCTCGACCAATCCCCTGATGAGACTTACGGTACACACTGAACGTCATTCGTTTGGGAAGGCGATCCGCTTGTCCCAGATTGATCCATACGACTCCAGTACTGTTGTCTACCGTTCTGATCACACCATCTGGCTTCTCAAAGCTGAATTTTTGTATTTGATCGAGACGACTGCGAAGCGTATCAACAAGGCTGGCAAGTCGATTATTTTTGTTTTCGAGATCTTTAATCGTTTTGGCATCTGTTTCACGCAATTGGTCCAATTCGATCAGAATCTCTTCATTTTCTTTCTGTAGAGCAGAAATTTGCTGATCCTTGGCAGAGACTTCCTCTTCTTTGATCTTCTGATTATCTGCCAAATCTTTTTCTGCGTTATCACGAGCGGTTTTATGTGTATCGACGACTTTGTCTAACTCACCTTTCAATGCCAGGAATTGTGCTTCCAGTGCATTTTTGGCGGACTGTTCTTCAGCCAGTTGGGTTTTGGTCTGGTTTAACTGTCCCGAAAGCTTGATTAATGTGTTTTTGATTGTGGGCTCTGCCAGAACTTCCGCGTGAGTTTTGATATCCTGCTCGGTGGCACCAATCACAGTATTGGGAGTCTTGCTGTCAAGCCCCACATCTTCCTGCTCATTTCCGATCAGCTTTTTTAAAGCCTGAAGCTCTTCATCCAACTTACGAACCGCCGCACCATCTCGTTGTGAATCTTTCTGAGCCTGCTCCAGTTTGGCGTTTGCCTCGCCCAGATCTTTATGGTTTAAGTATGCCATCACTGCACCGATGAGAGCTGCCATGACAAAGAAGATCAATGAAAAATGAACGGCGGTTGGTTTACTGGCGGCCATGTGATTGAACCTTAAAGAATTTTAAGTGACTTTCAGATGCTAAGTAGCACCTTCGCAGTTTATGAGCCTGAGATGTCAATCCATCTCACAATAGATTAGTGCAGCAACCCGCACAAATTACAGGAAAACTAAATGAAGTGAATCAGAAAACTCTGAAAGAACAGGCCCTATAAAGCTATTTTAAGTGGAGTAAAAGCAGTGTCAAGCAGGTTTCTGATTCTATCTAATGTGTTCTCAATTGGTTTTAACTCCACCAGCAAGGTTGAACCCCAAAAGAATGGATACAAAAATACACATACCCGAAATCATTGATACAATTACCGGCAAAAGATTTCAGAGAGTTTCGAGTTCGGCCCGCCTGTTCATAGCGATCAGACAGAGTCTCACCAATAATAAAAAACGCAATACGGAATTCTGACATTTCCGTATTGGAATACTACGAAAAAATAAAATTGTGATAACAACATCCTCTATGTTTTCACTTTCGGCAATCTCTTTTCTAAATTACAGGTAAAGCTAAATCTTTATGAAAGAAACACTTTACATCATTGATACGTTTTCTCTGGTATTTCAGGTTTTTCATGCTGTACCGGCAATGACAGGACCAGCCGGTCAACCAACCAATGCCATTTTTGGAATCACACGCGATATTCTTAACATTATAAAAACCCATTCTCCTGATTATTTAATCTTTGCCATGGATTCGAGTGGACCGGGAACCAGAAATGAGATCTTCCCGGAATATAAAGCGAACCGCTCCGAAATGCCTGAAGATCTTGCGGCACAAATATCTTCAATTATGGATGTCGTCAAAGGATTTCAGGTTCCTATTATTGAATTACCTGGTTGGGAAGCCGATGACGTATTTGCTACGATTGCACAATTAGCCCAGGAAAAAGGGATTCAAACGGTCATCGTCACGAATGATAAAGATGCACGTCAACTGATCAACGATTCTGTCCAGCTTTATAATATTCGCAAAAACATATTTATGGATGCGGACGGAGTTGTTAAGGATTGGGGAGTTTGTCCCGAGCAAGTGATTGATTTTCAATCCTTAGTGGGAGATGCCGTTGATAATATTCCTGGTGTTCCCCTGGTTGGTCCCAAAAAAGCACAAGCATTGATTGAGCAATTCGGCACGCTGGAAGGAGTTCTTGAGAATGCAGATCAGGCAAAAGGCCCGAAATTACAGCAAAATCTGAAGGAATTCGCGGATCAAGCTCGTATGTCACGGGAATTGGTGACATTGAATAAAAATCTTGATCTGAACGTAGACTGGGAAGACTCGCGTTTAACTCATCCGGATCGAGAACGCTTACGCCAACTGTTCATCGATTTTGGGTTTCGCCGCTTTGCTGAGGAAATGAAAGAGGATTTCACGCAACAGGATGATCCGCAGCCATCGGAGCGAATCTGGGAAACTGTTGATAGCAATAAAGCATTCGAAAAATTCCTGAGATTGTTACAAGAACAGGACGAATTTTGTGTCGATCTGGAAACAACGGGCTTAAAACCAGCCGAAGCAGAAATAGTGGGTTGGGCCATCAGTTGGGAGAAAAATCATGGCTATTATATTCCCGTTGAAGGGCCAACAGGTCAAAAAGCTCTCGATCCGCAAATTGTTTTGAAACAACTCAAACCAATCCTGGAAGACCCGGAAATTCTGATTTCGAATCAGAATATTAAGTACGACATGGTAGTGTTGATGCGGGTGGGTGTTTTTCTGCAGGGAGTCAGCATCGATCCCATGGTTGCCAGTTATTTACTTAGTTCAGGCGAACGTGGGCATAGCCTGGATAAATTGTCTGAACGATATCTACAGCATACGATGATCCCCATCTCCAATCTGATTGGGTCCGGAAAACAACAGAAAAAAATGTTTGAAATCGATGTTGAGAAAGTCGCCGAATACGCGGTAGAGGATGCTGAGATCGCATGGCAATTGTCTCGAATTCTTCAAGAAGAATTGAAACAACATGGACTGTGGGATCTTTACTGGAATCTGGAACGCCCTTTGATTCCCATACTCGCAGAGATGGAGTTCAACGGAATCAAAGTCGATACAAATGAATTAAAACACCAGAGTCAACAACTTGACCTTCGCTTAACGGATTTGATCCAGGAGATTCATGAAATTGCCGGTCACGAGTTTAACATTGCGTCCCCTTTACAATTGAGGACGGTATTGTTTGAAGAATTAAAACTACCGGTCATAAAAAAAACGAAAACCGGCCCCAGTACCGACCAGAGTGTCTTGGAAAAGTTAGCTCCCCTGCATGAGTTACCGGCAAAAATCAGTGAGCATCGGCACCTTTCCAAGCTAAAAAGTACATATCTGGATGCATTACCAGAACTTGTGAATCCTGAAACAGGTCGCATTCACGCCAGTTTTAATCAGGTCGTGGCCGCTACAGGCCGATTAAGTTCCAGTGACCCCAATCTACAAAACATTCCGATCCGAACTGAAGAGGGGCGACAGATTCGAAAAGCATTTATCCCGGAGAATGAAGACTGGAAATTGCTTTGTGCCGATTATTCTCAAATTGAACTACGAGTTCTCGCCCATCTCAGCCAGGATACAGCACTCAGTCAGGCGTTCCGTGAAGGTGCTGATATTCATACTGCAGTCGCGGCAGAGACCTTTCGGGTTTCACCTGAGGATGTCGATAGTGAAATGCGGCGGACGGCGAAAGCAGTCAACTTTGGTGTCATCTATGGCCAGAGCCCTTTCGGATTGTCGGAAGCAATCGGCATTCCGCAATCGGAAGCAGCTCAATTCATTGAAGACTATTTTCAGCGCTATCAAGGTGTCAGGGAATTCCTGGACCAGATTCTGGAAGATTGTTCTAAAAATCAGTTTGTGCAGACGATCTGCGGTCGAAAACGGACTATCCAAGGTGTACGCTCCGGATTACAAAAGCAACTGAACATGCCCGAACGAACGGCGATCAACACAGTGATCCAGGGTTCTGCAGCCGACTTGATTAAACAAGCCATGATCAACGTGGGTGAGCGTCTCAAACAGGGTCAGCATCCGGGAAGAATGTTGATGCAAATACACGATGAATTAGTCTTTGAAGCACCCACGTCCGAAATAGAGTCACTTAGCCAGATTGTTCGGGAAGAAATGGAATCAGCGATCGAACTGGATGTCCCGCTGATTGTGGACATGTCGTTCGGATCTAACTGGCTTGAACAAACCAATCTATAAATCCCCAGCCTCTAAATCCTGAGCCTCATTTAGGTACTGGAAACGGCCAGCAATCATATCAAGATACCTTGATCTCCAATGATTAGAATCGGAGCCAAAACCACAAAATTTAAGTAGAAAAGTAGGAAGTTTGTTTTTTTTTGTTGACAATCAGTTGGGTATCGGTAACCATACTATTACATACCAATGTGTCTCATCTAAATGTTGCTAATGGATTCAGCAATCACAAACCTCCTGTGTGGTAAGTTTCTGTTGCGAAGGAATGTGTAAGAAAACCATTTTCCACCAATGCAAGTTGTCACAATCATCTTGTGTCTTCTCACACATTCATTCCTACAATAGCTCTGATTGGAGGCATTGGATCAGGCAAAAGTGCGGTAGCCAATAAAGTCAAAGCTTTGCGATCTGTTGAAGTGATTGATGCCGATCAAATCGGACATAGAATACTTGAATTTCCTGATGTTCAACAAAATATTCGAGAGCAGTTTGGAACTGCGGTGTTTGATGAACATGGGAAGGTAAATCGTTCAGTCCTTGCCAAAATTGTTTTTGGAGAAGAAACTCAACATAAAGAATCATTAAAAAAACTAGAGGAAATAGTCCATCCCGAAATTCATCGAGTCCTTGAGCAGGAGATTTTGTCGGCGAAAACAACCAAAAACGTCGATGCAATCCTGATTGACGCAGCGGTGATTTTGGAAGCAGGATGGAAAGAGTTGTGCGATCAGATTGTTTTCATTGAATGCCCGTTTGATCAACGATTGAAACGAGTCACTCAAAATCGAGGGTGGTCTCCTGCAGAGTTGGGAAAACGGGAAAATCAGCAGTTGCCTCTCTCAGAAAAACGAAAACTGGCAAACTACATTATTCATAATAATGACGACAATCTGGAAGCAGCCGGTCAAGATTTATCTGAGTTCATCGAAGTACTACATAAAAGACAAAAAACAAACAAATAACCTGGTTCCAGGTGTCTAATCAGCATTCTGAGTATCTATGGTTACTAACCAGTCTCGTCCCTGATCGTATCATAATTATCTAAAAATACTTTTCACTATAATTTTAAAAAACTGGAACCTTTCCAAAAGTCCATTGATCTACACAGTAAACACATCTGTTTTGGTTCAAAAACTCCACTCCATTTCATCTCAAAAATCTAGTAATTCGGAAAGTTATCAGCATGGCCAAATCCATAAAACTTCAGACATCTGAAAATGACGGGCTTGTGGCATCAAAAGAAAAAGAAGAGCTTGAACAGAAAACAAAAAGGATGAAAGCAAATTCATCTGAGCAAAGAGCAGCGACAATCGCCAAATCGGCTGATGAACGTTATGAGAAAATCAAGCAAAGCGAAATTCATATCGCCGACTTGCAGCGAATGACCATGCAAGAACTCATGAAACTGGCCAAAGAGGAAAAACTCACCGAATACACCGGCTTGAAAAAGCAGGATCTTATCTTCAAGATTCTGAAAGAACGAACCAAAGTTAACGGTTTAATGTTTGGGGAAGGAACCCTGGAAATTCTGCCAGACGGTTTTGGCTTTTTACGCAGTCCCGATTACCACTATCTCCCCTGCCCTGATGACATTTATGTCTCTCCAAGTCAAATTCGGCGTTTTGGGCTACGAACTGGAGCCATTGTCGCAGGTCAAATTCGACCACCAAAAGAAAACGAACGCTATTTTGCGCTGCTCAGAGTGGAGGCAGTCAATGGGAGTGATCCCGAGTTATTGACAACAAAAGTCTTTTTCGACGATCTGACACCACTCCATCCCAAGGAACGCTTAAAACTATCTTCGCCCGCAGGCAACTTGAGTACTCGCATTGTCGATCTCGTAGCTCCCGTGGGAATGGGACAACGTGGCTTGATCGTCTCTCCGCCTCGTGCTGGTAAGACGGTAATGTTACAGGAAATGGCAAAATGTGTACTCGGCAGTCATCCAAATGCCTATGTGTTTATTCTTTTGATTGACGAGCGCCCTGAAGAAGTGACCGACATGGAACGTCAGGTTGGTGGCGATCGTTGTGAAGTTGTTAGTAGTACCTTTGATGAACCACCCAGTCGACATATTCAAGTCTCCGAGATGGTGATTGAAAAAGCTAAACGCATGGTCGAATATGGTGAAGACGTTGTCATTTTCCTGGATTCGATTACGCGACTGGCACGTGCCTGGAATACGGAAGTTCCTCATTCAGGAAAGATTCTTTCTGGTGGTGTTGATGCGAATGCATTACAACACCCCAAACGATTTTTCGGTGCAGCACGTAATGTAGAAGAAGGTGGTAGCCTTACGATTGTTGCTACGGCACTCGTAGATACGGGTAGTCGTATGGATGAAGTCATTTTTGAAGAATTTAAAGGAACCGGTAACACAGAATTGCATCTAGACCGTAGAATGGTCGAAAAGCGAATCTGGCCGGCGATTGATGTGAATAAATCGGGCACGAGACGCGAAGAATTGTTAATGGATGAAGAAGAGCTACGTAGAGTTTGGATTTTGAGACGTGTGCTAAACGACATGAACCCTGTTGACGCGATGGAGCTATTGACAAATAGAATGCGTCGTACCAAAACAAATGAAGAGTTTTTGCTGAGTATGAATTTAGGTTAGTGTGCGATCATTGCTGCGTTTCGGTGGTGAGCTTGTTTCAACCGTTCGAAGCATTAGAAAAGAAACATCACTTGTGACTCTTTCATAAAAAATTACTAGTTGATAAACCAACAGTCCGGTTTTTAAAGTTTTCAATAGAATATTTTTAAGTTACTACTTCGATGAACCATAAACTGATTGAAGGCGATTTACTGGCCCGCGACGCAACATTTGCGATCGTCGTTTCGCGCTGGAATGATTTGATTACTCGTAAGTTGCTGGAAGGGGCTTTAGAAACAATCCGCCGCCATGGTGGCTCGGAAGAGAATGTTTCTGTTGTATGGGTGCCTGGATCATTCGAATTACCTCTTGTCGCAGATCGTCTGGCCAAAAGTGGGCGTTATCAGGCGGTATGCTGTCTGGGAGCAGTCATCCAGGGTAGTACGATGCACCATGATTATATCAATCATCAAGTTGCAGCAGGGATTATGCGAAGTGGTCAGGAAAGTGGTGTCCCTGTCCTATTCGGAGTACTCACTTGCGAAACGATGGAGCAAGCGCTCGATCGCGCCGGTGGAAAAGTAGGAAACAAAGGCTGCGAAGCCGCCTTGGCAGCAATTGAGATGGTAAACCTTCTGAAAACCATCGATCAAGATTCGCCATAAGTTTGCTTTATTGGCAAAAGCCAGAGAGTTTTGAGGCTCTGAGTTAATTTACCCCAAATAGTGTTAGTGATATTTCTATGTCTCTTCGAAAACAGGCGCGACATCTAGTTGTGCAAATGTTATATCAAGTCGATCTCAACCCTGATATTACCGCAGGTGAGGTTCGTCGTATGATCGAAGAGCATGGCCGTAATCAGACAGTCCGCGCGTTTGCCTGGAAATTGTTTACGGGTGTCACAGAGTATAAAAAACAACTTGATGAGGAAATTGTGAAAGTTGCTGAAAACTGGAGCCTTGAACGAATGGCGGTCACAGATCGAAATATCCTCAGGCTTGGGGCTTACGAATTACTTCATACTGAAACCCCTTCTTCAGTCGTTTTGGATGAAGCAATCGAATTAGCACGTGAGTTTGGTAGCGCGCAGTCTTCGCAATTCGTCAATGGAATTCTCGACAAGTTAATTCCGGGGAAAACTCAACTTGATCAGAAGACTGATCGCAAACTCGATAACCCTTGGGCTACGTGACTCCAAATCGATGTGGTGTGCGATCATTCCAGCTGAAGTTCATATCGATCGCCACTTGAGACAGTCTGGTCAACAGCTCTCGGTCGATATGTGGACAAGGTAAATGTGGCGCTGCTGTTTGAGTATTGGTACTGTCAAAGACTGGATCATCCCGCCAGTACGAATTGTAGACACGGATATGGTCATAGAACAGCCGCTCAACTTCTGAAGGATCTTCGAGTTCTACCCCTGCTCCCGCAAATTCTGATCCATAAAAATTGCATGTCCACTGAAGCACATCGTGCACGAGACGTGATTGTACCGGGTTCAGTGGTGTCAAATGATAGGTTTTACCATGATGCTTAGGGTGAGTGATAATATATGCCATCACAGCAGAAACCCAATCTACGGGTATCAGGTTTTTCGATTCATCACCATCCAATGTGAATCGGGATTTTGCATAGAGCCGTCCCGTTTCATCCGGAGTCTGCATCTGAGTTAAGGTATGCCCTAGTTGTAAAGCAGCGTAAAAGCCATGAAATGTATTCGTAAATCCGGTTTTTGAATCTCCAATAATGATAGCAGGTCTGAACACGGTTAATGATTCAATATGCTCTGCGCCTCTGACCAGCAACTCAGCTTGAAGTTTACTTCGCTCATAGTCGTTTCCCGGTTCCTGACCGACGTCAACGTCCGATTCCATGATTCTGCCTGTACGCAAGCCACAAACATACGCAGTAGAAACATGGTCGAACTTTTTGATTCCCGTTGTTTTGCAAAAATCAAGAACTTTTTTGACCCCACCTACATTTGATCTCCAAGGCTCACTTTCCTGACTTGTGCTGTAAAACGAGAGACTGGCAGCGGAATGCAGGACTCGATCAACATTTTGTGACACCCACTCAAGTTGCTTCGTACTCAGCCCCAAATTCTCCTCATTAATGTTTCCTTCAAGAACAACAGGTCGCGGTAATTCGCGTCCCATTTGATCGTCCCAGAACCCCATGATCATGTCGATTCGCTGATCAGCAGTCATTCGTCTGGTGGGGCGAACCAACACAGCTAAAGGCACACCAGCAGACGCTAAATCCCGGATCAAGTATCTTCCCAGTAATCCTGTAGCGCCTGTTATCAGATGATATCCCATTTTGTTTTCCGCTATATTTCCGTTGATGTAAAAATCGAGGTTGATAATTGCCTGAAAAAACTCTGTTTAAAGAGATCCATTTCGAGTTCCTGCCTACTGCTCAGAACCTGAGACAGATTGTAACTGTGGTAGAACAGAGGGGAGAGATTATCGAACTTGGGAGAAATCAATGATAATGAACTGGCTTCATATATCAATCAAAGGGTACTGAAAAGCAGATACTTTAGCAGAGCATTTGTTTGTCGTTCAGGAAATGAATTTATGCAACTGCTTTCTTTGATTGGTCTTTCGTTCCCTGTCGATTGTCCTTGAGAAAATGGGGTGCACTTGGGTGTTGTCGTTCCAGCAGCTCATTGCTGTCATTGCGATCAGTACTTCCATCATCAGTCGGTTTCTGAGGTCGAAGTGCCAATAAACTTGGAAGTAAAATGAGATCACCGACCAAAGCAGCAATCAGCAACGAAGTCATCATGTAACCAAAGCGTGCCGTGGGAACAAAATTGCTCAGCGTGAGAGCCATCATGCCTGCACCAGTAATTACTGCCGCTGTGAAAATCGGCTCTCCCGTCATCAGTAGAGAGTCTCTTGAAGACTGTGCCGAATTTTTAGTAAGTCGATATTGGCTTTGATAACGCACCAGGAAATGAAATGTCCCATCGACGGCAATCCCCAATGCGATACTGGCAGTCATCATGATTCCAATATCGATGGGAATTTGATACCAACCCAGAATTCCGAATACAATACAAATGGGAGTCAAGTTGGGAACCATCGCAACTAAACCGGCTTTAATTGAGCGAAGAGAAATAATCATAACCACAGTGATGATCAGAAAAGCCATTGAAAAGCTTTCCCAGAATCCAACGAAAATTTGTTTTTGTGCCCGTCTCAGTAATGGTGCAACCCCCGTCAGGATCACGTCAGGATCGTCAATCATGACTGCAAGTTCGTCATAAATCTGATCTTGTGGTAAATCAGCACCGCTACTGACTCTCGCTGAAATCCTCCACAAGCGTTCGCCATCTGAAACGAAATCATTCTCGCCATGCGAAGATTTCGCGTGCGATAACAACCGTGCTGTCTCAAATGGACTTTCCGGGAATTCTTTCGGAAAAAAACTCGCAAGCGACATCGTATGCCTGACAGCAGAATGCTGTTTAATGATTTCTTCCAGTTTGCGAACCCGTTCTATTTTCTGAATGAATGGTATCTCTTTGTCTCCAAAATCGACGATCGCTTCAACCGAATCTAATTCGGTAAGATCATTCTGAATCGAACGCACATCCTGGATAACTCTTCCTTGCGCGGGTAAAAAGTCGAGAGGATCAATTTTCGTTCTCAGGTTGAATAGTCCGGCACCAGAGATCAGAACAAGGAAAATCGCCGCAATTGAAACTCGACCGGCATGATCAATGATCCAGTTGGCACACCTTTGAAAATTCCAGTTTTTCTCACCGGCATGTATCGTCTCAGGATCAATGGGCCAAATGGTCAACACAGCTGGAGTAAGTCCTAACCCTGTAATCAAAGACACAAATGTCCCGATCGAAGCCGCATATCCAAATTGAACAACGGGACCAATTTCACTGACTGTTAAAGAAAAGAGACCAATCGTAGTAGTGAGCGTCGCCAAAAAACAAGGTTTCCACGCAATACGTAATGCAGAGGCCAACGGATCATCTTCGTGAATGCAACTGGCAACATAATGATGTACGTGGATGGAAATCGCAAGCGTAAAGACCATTACCATGACTGAGAGAGCCCCCAGGATGAAGTTCATTTCACCCCCTCCCAGATAAATTAATGCCGTTGTCAGATTGATGGCCCAAATGGTCAACCCGAGTGTGGCGAGTGTTTTCTTCCATTCTCGGAATGAGTAATATAATAATCCCAGGCTGATCAGTAATGTGATAATAAAGAATTTTTTATTGTTCTTCTGACTACCCAGGCGGTCCAGCTCAGCAATTACGACAGGGGCTCCTGCAAGTTGAACCTCTCTCCCAGTCAACTGGTTATATTCGAGCTTTTCGCGAATTCCTTCCACCGTGGCTGCACGGTTTTTAATCCCTCTATCAGAAAGTAGTACACAAATACCGGCAATATTCTTTTCGGAGTTAATCAACAGTCCATTCAAACGTCGATCGATTTCCTCAGGCTCCACTTTAAACTCGTTTAAGATTTTTTTGAGTCGTTCTGGAGTCCAACATTGCCTGACTGTTGGCAGTGTTTCAATACGACTGGCGGTCGCTTCGATGAGTGGTTTTTTGCTTAAGCCATCTTGTACCGCGACAAGAATAATTTCTTCCGCTCCAAATTCAGCTTTGAACCGATCATAAACCACGCGAACATCGGAATCTTTGGGCAACCAGGTTTCGATGTCATTGTTGGAGGGTAGTAACTCTGCAAGAAAGGTCAAAATGGGAAGTGTGCAAAACACCCCCCAGATTAATTGCTTACTATACTTTTTATAAAAAGAAGAGACCATCATAAGTATTGGTAGATCTATCTGCTTTCTCTTGCTTGAGCCAGCTCAAGTTCTCTCATCGAATTAATCAATGGAGAAATTCTATATCAGGTTGCAATTTTACTAGGGCATGTTCAATTTGATCGTAGCAGTTTCAAGAGGTGATCCTCGATCAATTACCCCTGGAGATGCCACAATAAACATGAATACAGGCTAGAACCATCTATTGAAATAAACTTGAACTATTTATTACCGAGATCATCCCACACTCATATCGAACAGGCTTTGCTCAAAGCGTCATCCAGATTTTATAAACCGGAAACGTTATAGCAGATTTTGCAGGAGCATTTGGAATGATTGATACAACACGCACCATCGCGGGATGAATAATCGTCACAAGGCGCATGGCTTTGTAATTTTCTACTGCTTCGCCTGGTGTTATAACTGTTAGCCTTTAACAAACCTAAGTGTACTAATTGCTTGTAGTTAAGAGAGACTTTGGATAGAAAACATGCAAAGTCGCATTTTGAAAGTAATTAGAAACCTTGATTATTTTGTATCCTATATTTTAGTAGCAGATTTTTATTACAAATCTATTAGCCTTTCAGAAACAACTGCAAGACCAGGAGTACATTCGATGGAACAGACCCCATGGAGCCGTCCTACGATGGATGACCTTAAACAAGTCTTGGAAAGCTTCGGAAACAGCGAAGCCGTCAATGTCAGAGACGTAGATCGCCTTGAACTCTCTGTGCCTGCTGAAGTGAAGACATTACGTGGAAATACGATTTCTGCGATGACCCGAGAAATCAGTCGTCAAGGGCTAGGTCTACTGCACAAAGGCATGATCAACCCCGGAGAAGTTACCGTGAAGCTGGCAAGTGAAACTCGGGAATTTGAATACCGCGTCAAAATTATGTGGTGTACCCCCTGTGAGAACGGCATGTTCATCAGTGGCGGAGAATTCATTACCAAACCGGAAGATTGATTTGATCAAGAGAAAAATCAGATTGAAGGATTACTGCGTCGTAACAAGATGACGATAATCGATGACAATAAGAGAATGATCATTCCCCCTACAATGAGCAACAACGTCGACATCCCCGACCACTGGCTTTCTCGTTCTGGTCTTTTTTCTTCATCAAGCTCCCACTCAATTTCATCGAGTGTCAGTCCTGATTCATTCAGACCTGACTTGCTTTCCCCTGCAATCGAACTATTTTCCGTACCTGGTGCCTGGACGTGCTGAACAGTCTTGGTTTTTTTTGATTGGAATTTAACAGGTACGGATTGTTTCGACTGGTTTTGTTCTGAGCTGTTGAGAATTGTTGCCTGACGAGACTGATTATGACCGAAAGATTGAGATGTAAGATCCTGAGGTACCACAGGCAGCTTAGGGAGCATCAATTGAGGCCCTGGCTTCGATAAATCAGCGGCATCTTCTACTGGATCTTGATGCACAGGCTCTGGTCCGCTTAGGCGAACTTTGGCTGGTGGCTCATCTGGAACTTCTTCAAGCTCAAGTCCTAGAGCAGGCTGCGATCTGGACGGCGTCTCTTGTTGTGTCGTCTTTTCAGGAAAAGGGATTTCCAATTGCTCTGCCGGTTTTTGTTCAAAAGCTGGATATGGCTCAAACGCAGGTGAGTCCAAAGAAATTCCGGGGGAAACTGGAACTTGTTTACGAACGTTAGGTTTCGCTGTCTGCGGACGATCTGTCCCCACATTACGGGGAACGATCATTGGTAATTCCTGTATCGAATCAGTTGAAGGTCGAGTTTGAGGACGCATCTGTTTTGGATTGATTACAGAACGTCTTTTCAATGGATGAACGGGGGAAGGCGAGAATTGAAAATTTTGTACTCTTTGACCGCCATTTGTTTGAATCTGTGGATTGGTATGTTCAATTTTTTGTACTTCAGAATCAAAATTGGCCGGCATGTTTTTTTTGATACGCTGGAGTAACATCTGCGGCGATTCTTCTTCAGGGCCAAAGGCAATATGTCCCTGATAGCTCGACTCTAATGCCTGCTCTGCTAAAAATGCGGCATATTCGTAATTCTCTTGTTTGAGTTCACGCTTCGCGCGCTCCAGGATGGACGAAACCTGCATTCGTCGCATTTCGTCACTGATTCCTTCGAACGTCGGCTTTGCATGTTCCAGATCCTGATGTAATTCGTTCTCCAATTGCTTAATCTGTGAAGAACTAACTTTTCCCTGAGCTAACTGATTAAAATAGCGATTCATTTCGCGAGACCTCAACTGGTCTGTCGAAGTCGTTGCTTCCACTTTTTTCTTTGTGGACTCATCATGATCTAAAGAATCGAATTTGAGATTCGATACCCGACGTATGCCTGAGGAGCCGCTTTGATCAACAGAACCGTATCGAGTTGCCAGTTTAACGCGATCTGAATTACGATGATAATATGAACCAGAAACCTTTGAAGGATACTTCTTGGCGGATTCAATCAATGATTTCGATCGCCAGCTTTCAGACGGATGTTTTACCGTTTTCCTTATTTTCTCTGTTGAATAGTGAGGCCTTGTTGAAGTGTCAGCAATGATCTCTACACGCCCCGTGTCATCTACAGGCTTTGTATGAGTGCGATGATCGACTGAAGAAGGTTCATTGACTTTAACCCTGGCCACTGCCTCATCGTCAGAAGATTTCTTTTTCAACTGAAAATAATTAAAGCTAGAGCTGCTTTTTGAACTTATAACAGGATCATGGGGGCTCTTCTCAGATTGAGAAACGACTTCTGCTGGTGTTCGAAGGCAGCCCACCATGAGACAACAGAGGGCAATCACCAACGCATAAACCGTTGTAAGGCTTCGTGTTAATAGACCGATCTTCACAACGACAAATCCTGTTCTCTGCATGCAAAGTTCGAGACTTGAACCCGATTCTCTGCCTGGGTCGCGGGAAGTTTCCTCAATGGGGAGTTGAGGCATTGGGAGGCAATTCCATCAAGCGCGCAACCGCACCAGACAAACGCCTGTTATCATTTATCGACCCTAATGATTTGATAACATGAGAGGGTATTAGTGATTTTAGCGGTCTTTCTGAAAATAGCTCAGGCTTTACAAAGCTTGCGTAACGTTTCCATATTGATTTGGTCCAGCGGGATGCCGTCTTCTTCGGCCTTGGGAGTCTCAAGGTACATAGGACGGTCATGAAAAACTGGATCATTCAGTAAGTGTCGGAATGGCTCCAATCCCAGAAAACCCTGTCCGATATTTTCATGACGGTCCTTGCGACTTCCAAATTCACATTTACTATCATTCAGGTGGAATGCGCGGATACGATCTAAGCCAATCACATTATCAAACTCTGCCATCGTAGACTGGTATTCCTTTTTTTTAATTAATGGATAACCAGCGGCAAAGATGTGACAAGTGTCAACACAAATTCCCAATCGCTCATCTTCTTGCACCTGCTCCAGTAAATAAGCTAATTGTTCAAATCGAAACCCCAGATTTGACCCCTGACCTGCTGTTGTTTCCAACCAGATCTGTGTTTTAAAATTCTCCGTTTGCTGATGTATCTGATCAATGGCAGCAACAATCCGGTCTAACCCCTCCTGTTCACTGGAAGTTACAAAGCTGCCAGGATGCATGACTGCCCCCTCCAACCCTAATGCTTCTGCACGTTCTAACTCAACGACGACGGCATCAATCGATTTATTCCATAACTCATCTTTGGGGCTTGCCAGATTAATCAAATAACTCATGTGTGAGCAAGGATGCCCTACTCCGGTCGTCTTCAATCGTTCTTGAAAGAGACTGACGTCTTTATCAGTCAATGGCTTAGCCCGCCATTGATTATTGTTTTTGGTAAAGATCTGCACACAATCCATTCCAAATTCGGCTGCGGCATCTACGGCTTTATAATATCCACCAGCAATAGACTGGTGTGCTCCCAGCAATGGCATCAGCATCTCCTCGCATCTAAAAAAGATTATTATAGTGGGTCTGAGATGTTTTACCACGCATTGGAACAATTCGAGTTGACCTGAGATCTACAGAAAGCCAGTCTGTTTTCAGATCAGGACTTTCTACCGACATACATCAACTTCCCAAACGTAATTCTTTGCTGTTCAACATCGAAGTACCGGTTTAAGAGCGTCAAGATTTCCACAGGCTGGCCCAACCATTGTTCGTAGGTTGTCAGCTCCTGCTCAGTCATGACAGCAAATGCATCTAACTTGGGCCACAGCTTTCTTAATGGTTTATTTTTACTGACACATAGTACGAAACGAAGAAAAGGAGTCAGCCACGGCTCAACTATAATAACGTGCCCCCCTGGACGAAGGACTCGACTCATTTCTTCTAAAGTCTGCTTAAGATCCGAAGGTAAATCCGGTAAATGATGCAATCCACCTTGAACTATTAAAACATCCCGGCTATTTTCTTCAAATTTTAAATCCCGGCAATCACCAACATATAATTGTGCCGTTCCCTGATATTGATTGAGTAGATGTGGTGACAGATCAACTCCTTCAATTGAAGAAAACCCTAATTTTTTCAGGGCATGTAGTCCCATGCCTTGTCCACAAAATAACTCAACAACTTGTTGATGCTTCTCCCACCGATCAACGCCCAACTGACAAAGCCTTTTGATAAACTTTTTCATTTCTTGTTTTGGCGTCTCAAAACGACAATACGCGGCTTCCCAGATTTCATCGCAGCATTCCATTCCTGGATGCCAAAAAATGACGTCCGAAGAAGACTCACTAATTTGATTTTGCATGATTACCTCGATTTGAAATCATTATCAGTGGAGATCGATTAGAATAGAAACGAAGAATCTGACTCAACGACTGACTTATATTAGTACTTCTTATTCGCAATGGCAGGATCTATTTTGAACGGATCTTATGACATCAACCCGGTAACGTTTAGAAATGGATTTGTAGAGCAATTTCACTTCATTAGCTGTTGTGAAGTCTCTGCCATGGAAGTGAGTTTTTGATGTTTCTTATTCAAAATTTCAAGAGATTCTTTCTGAGTTGGATCAAAAGTGCTTTTTTCTATGGAAAGTTGTTCAATGCTCCAAATCGCAACTACTTTCATGAGTACAAAAAAGATCAGTGCTTGCATCACAGTGAAAAGAGTAAATGCTCCTGCAATTAAACGTGACCAATGCAAAGTAATCTTGCCCGAAGTTGCAAACTCAACGATTCCTGGCCATAAAAATCCGATGCTCAATCCGCTAAAGAGAGTCACCATTACAAAAAGAGATTTACCGGTAAACAGACTGGCAACAACCGATGACCAGAAGCCAATCGATTCATCACGACGTGAACTGAGTAAAGCCATCCGATTTGCAAGCGCTGAAGCAAGTAATAACGTAATTCCCAATGAACCAATGAACTGACAAACCACAAACCGATAGATCATCCATTCTTCAAGTCTCTGGTTTTGAAAGTAAAACTCTGTTGGGTAGGCCGCCAGGACCAGTATGAATAACATACAAATAGAAAAGCCTGTCAAGAAAATCTTTTCGGGCCGATAGCACAGAACCCCTTCACCGATTGCTCTGAGAAATCGAAACCCGTCCCAAAGCGCGCTCAGTTTACTTTCCCCGATCCGTTCTTCATATTTCATCGGGATTTCTATAATCCGTAAATCGTTCATTAAGGCGCGCGCACTCATCGCCGGGGTGAAATGTAATCCATCAGGGAGTGGATAAAGGTGTTTCAGTGCCGAGCGACGTACAACCCGCATACCGCTGGCTGTATCCGTCACTTTTCTGCCACATAATAAGCCTAGCAGGAATGCAAACATCCGGTTACCCGCTTTGCGGATTGCCGGCATTTGTGAATCTGCTCCCAACCGCGAGCCAAGTGTGATATCAGCATTTTCGTCTTGCGCGGTCTTGCATAAGTTAGCAAAAAAGCGTGGATCACAGGTTCCGTCTGCATCGAGGAATCCGACCAGATCTCCACGCCCGCGTCTCCAACCTTCTTTGATGGCGGCCCCATATCCCTGATTATCGTCAAAAACGATAACTTGCACATCATCGAAGCTTTGAGCAATTTCAGCTGTCTTGTCTGTTGATCCGTCACTGACAACTATAATTTCTACACCATCTAAGTCAGCTGCCTGACAAATCTCCTCTCTAGCTTCGAGGCTTCGAGAGATTGTAGATCCAATCGCATCTTCTTCATTTAATGCAGGAATGACGATTGTAAGCCATTTCTCATTCATAGTTTACAACTCATTCTCGTTAGAATCGGCTCTTCTAAATACCCATTAGTCTTAGAAACGAAGGCTCTGTTCGCTTAGATAATCTGCTTGTACTTCATATACCGCCTATTTCATAATAGGATCATTAAGGGGTATGGTCAAAGAAAATGCTCGAATTCTGAAAATCTCGAAGTGGAAAGAAGTCTAAGATCTAAGGTTAAAATGTCTTGATTGGACTGAGCTGTCGATATTGAGTAACAGACTCAAGCACTACCTTGCATGTCTGATCAGGTTATGCTCCATGAAAACAACTTTGATTTTATTAACCTGCTATGTTCTAGCCGCATTGTTACTTCTCACGAGAGTGGTCCCCAATCGGTTTGTGCGATTCAAGATTTTAAATCGCTTTCGGAGGGTATTTCAAACATTTAGTTCTCCTGTAACATCAGTTATAACGGTCTTCCTGCTCAGCTTTTTACTTTCGGCGTGTATTTCAAGCTTCAAAAAACCAATCCCCCGAATTCATGATGAGTTTAGCTACTTGCTCGCTGCCGATACGATTTCACAGGGGAGATTGACAAATCCCACACACCCCTTCTGGAAGCACTTTGAGTCATTTCACATAATTCATCAACCAACGTATGCTTCCAAATATCCTGTCGGCCAGGGTCTGTTTCTCGCTCTCGGTCAAGTACTGACGGGACGCCCTATTGTTGGAGCCTGGTTGAGTGTCGCACTCGCGTGCGCTGCCATTTGCTGGATGCTCCATGCCTGGGTTCCCCCTCGATGGGCATTCGCCGGTGGTTTATTGTCAGCCCTCCACCCCATCATTCTACTTTGGGGACAAAATTATTGGGGTGGGGCAGTTGCGATGCTGGGTGGGGCTTTGTTGTTTGGCGCTTTACGCCGTCTAATAAAACACCCTCATTCAGGGACCGCATTAATATTGGGAACAGGAATATTGATTCTTTCTGTGAGTCGTCCTTTTGAAGGGTTTCTGGCCGCTGTTTCAGCAGCGGTGATCTTAGTGATCTGGATGATAAAACAAACAGAATTTTCCAAAATGGTATTAGTTCGCTTCGTCCTCTTTCCCCTGGGATTTACATCTTTATGTATCGTAGGAATCATTGCGTTTTATAACGATCAAGTCACAGGAAGCATCTTTCGCTTTCCTTATCAAGTGCATGAAGAAACCTATTCTCAAACCCCACTTTTTCTTTGGGGAACACCACGTGATGCAAATGTCGCCAACCCGCATTTGAGAAAATTCCAATCCGAATGGTCATATGAGATGTACCAGAGGCAACAGGAACTGAGCGGGTATTGGGATACTGTTTCAATAAAAATATCGAGACTTCTCGGCAACTTGATCGTTTTCCCTTTGGGTGTTTTCTTACTCATAATCCCCTGGATTGTCAAAGAGCGTTGGGGATGCATTGCAGTGACAATCGTGTTGTTGATCAGTTTCATTGATCTGTTTGGAGCGACTTTTTTTCAACCTCATTATCTGGCTCCAGTGATTCCTCTTGTTTTTTTCATTTTGATTCAAGGTGCACGCCAATGGCGTGTTGCCTGGTGGCAAGATCGTAATCAGGGACCGGTATTAGTATTTGGCCTGGGTTTAATCTTTGTTGCTATGAGCTTTACCAAGATTTGGCTTTTCACGTCGACACCAGAGCTCCCTGCTCAATATCCAATAGCATTACAGCGATCAGAACTGATTGAACAATTGAAACAGAATCAGAAGAAAGACCTTGTTTTTGTCAAATACTCGGACGATCATGATCCTCATTTCGAATGGATTTATAATCGTGCAAACATTGATGATGCTGAAGTTGTTTGGGCACATGTTTTAGACGAGGAATCAAACAAGAAACTCAGAGAGTATTTCTCAGATCGACAGGTTTGGATCATCAATGCGGACGACAAGCAGGTTAAACTAAAACCGTTTTTGCAAAACTCCCTCGATACAAAATCCAGTGAGACACGGCCAAAAGATTCAGAATCGTCGACTTTTGAGACTACGCATAATCAGAGATGAAGCAATTGCGCCATTGATTTATGTAAGCCGATTCTAGCAGCACATATCAGTATTCGAGTGGTAAGTCACTATAATCTAAAACACTATTTTGACCGGGTGCTTCTACCATTTGAGGATGAAATATCGGCTCCCGTTCTTGTAAAACTGATCGCCTGCGATCCAGACGTCCCAATCATTACCGTTTCTATGATTGGTTTGTTAACTTCGCTCTCCGAAAACCATTCGACAAGGAAATTGGCTCCAGATCCACCAGAACTATCGCGATCCTCGACTAAGAACTCAATCGTTTGCAGAGGAGCTAACTTTATCTTTTGCTCAAGATACTTCTTAACCAGTTTGCCTTGAGTATTGAAATACTCAATCGAGTTCAGGTAAATCGGCTGATCAAGATCGATATTACGAATACTGAGTGTTGTTTCAAGCAGCAACGGTGATCCACCGTGATAGTAAATGTGCGAATAAGAGGGGACATAAACCAATTGCCGTATTGGTAATTTCTCTAATGAGATATTTCCTGCTTGATAGTCATTCAGATTGGGTGGCTCATAGCTCCGTGGTGGAACATATTGAAGATGATCTTCAATTTCTGCAAGTCGAGAATCAAGATAAAGAGCGCCTCCGACAATAACACCAAATGCGAAGAAGACGAAAAAAAACAGTCCAATCCAATTATCCATAAACCAGAGAAAACTGTTAGAATATTCTCTTTTCTGCTGCCTCATAGTTCACTTTACCTTCCGTTTTGAACGGCATTGACGAACCACTATTCACGCTATCATCCAGTTACGATTGACAATCTGCTCTAAATTAAGGGGACATTTTCCCACGAGAGTTCTGGATGTTCGGACTTACCATATGCAATACAGGTCACCCCAAAACTCTACCAAACTATCATAAGGTGTTGTATCGCAAATGCAGTGCTCACGGAAGATATTTTTTCAATTCATCGAGTCGTGCATTACAATTGTGTACCAGGGTTTCTAATTGTTGGTCCGACTGCCCAGCCGCATCAATCATAGAACGATAATATTGAATAATTTCAGTCGGACTGGCACCAAAGTGTTTCCAAAATTCATCAATATCTTCTGATCGTAAATCGAACAGCATCGCTTCCAGATTATGCAGCTTATCCGCTAATTCAATTGCTCGCGCTCCCAGAGTCGCCTGTTGCATGACTTCAATATGGTCCTGTTTACGCTCACGCCAACTCCGCTTTTCTCCCTCGGTTGTCTCTTTTTGCTCTGTCATTTCACTGACATACTGTATCACTTCTTCAGAAAAATGCTCTGTGAGTTGCTCAATTGTGAAGTTTGTATCTTCAACGACGTCGTGAAGGACGGCAGCAGCGAGAATATCCTCATCATGAAAACCAGCCTTTGTTAAGATCAGGCACACACTCATAGGATGCGAAATATATGGAATTCCTGATGCTTTTCGCTTTTGAGATTTGTGGGCCATTGCGGCCAATCGGATCGCCTGTTCGACCACAGGAGAATGAAGAATGTCCATAACTGATGCTTAGGCTCAACGTCCGTTTGAAGGTTCCTGCAAATGCCTGAACTGATTAAATCGAGTGTATTCCCAATGTCGATACAAAGCTGACTTCTTTAACAAATTTGACTGAGTATCCACCGCTTCCACTTTTCCATCATGTATCAATACCACTTGATCCGCATTGCGGAGTGTCGTAATCCGAGAAGGAATAATAAAAATTGTACGGTCCTGAAAAATTCGTGAGTACGCATCTTCCAAGAGTGTTTTTGTATCCTCGTCGAGCGATCCCTCTGGTTCTTCGATCACTAACAAAGCGGGCTTTCTTAACAAAGCCCTTGCTAACCCCAAACGGAAGCACTCACCGATTGTTAATTCTTCGCCATTCTGCCCTAAAGCAGTCTCATAGCCTTGTGGTAAATTTTGGATGAATTGATGCGCGTGTGCCTCTTTTGAAGCAGCGATCACTTCCTGTAATGAATAACGTTCATCACCACATCGAATATTTTCTTTTACCGTTCCAGTCAGACAAAGGTCGTTTCCGCCAACATAGATGGCTTCTGCTCTGAGCGATTCTAAGGTCACCCAGGCGCTGTCTTCACCATCCATTAGAACCCGTCCTGACTTCGGTTCTATGAATCGTGGAATCAGGTAACTCGCTGCACGTGGTGCGAGTGCTTCAAGGGAGACAAAAGCCGTGGTCGTTCCTGCAGGAATCTTTAAATCAAAGCCACTGAGAATTTCAGGCTCTTGTGAGGATAAACGATAGCTCACATTTTCAAATTGAAGCGACTGCGACACTGGCTCCAGGAACTTGGCTCCGACTGCCTGACTCACTTCGGGAATCTTGTTGAGATATCGATATACAGAACTCGCAGCAATATTGGCTTCCGTACGTACTCCGATCAATTCATAGAGCCCGTTGACTGGCAAATAGAAAAAAGCAAAGATGCCCACGATTAAAATCGCTGCAGAGAACGGCAAACTCTCTGGATTCAGCAGCACTTTATAGCCTACTAAAAATATCACCAGGCAAGAGCAGAATACCGCCAGTCCGCGAGCAATGCGGTGAACCCAACCTTCAACTCGTTTTAAATTGGTCGTGTTCTCCGAATATTTTTCAAGATGTTTCTGGAAACGATCATGCTCTACTGTTTCCATTCCATACCCACGAACCAAACGTGTACTTCGCAAGTTTTCAGCTAACAATGACAATTCGGATTCAATTGATACGAGTGTTTTGGCATGTTGAAGTTCATAATTTTTGCGGTACTGCAGTAAAAAGTACCAGGCGGCCGCTAATGGTATGACACATTGAAAGGTGAGCCTCCAATCAATTGATACCGCGAATAAAAACAGTATTAAGAGTGTGACGGGATGTTGAGACAAGCGATAGACCCATTGGAAAACGCCATTCTCCACAACCTCGACATCCTTAATAAACAAATTGAAAGCCTGGTCGGTTTCTTTGCCTGATAAATCTCCCGGTCCCAATCGAAGCGCTTGTCGATGAATCATACTTCGGAGCGTCATTGAAACATGACGAGAAATCTTCAGGCTGAGTTGTCTGGATCTCCAACGAATTAAAACTCGTAAACTTGCCAGAACTAATGCCACAAGGATCAAGGTAAACAGGGCAGACTGATTTTCCTGAAGTAAAGGGAAACGTTGGTAGAGTTGCTTCAGTATTCCATTCTGATATTTGACTTGGACCCACCACACCGATGGTAAAATCCCCGTATCAGTCAAATTAAGGTAGTTCGGATTTTCGGGAGCAGGTGTCTCAGTATTGCCTTTTTCTATTTCTGCTGATTTTCGAGACCCTTCTTCAGATTTGGCCTCATCTGTTCCTGCCTCATCTAGCTCATTCTCTGGTTTGGCTTCCTGCTCGGGGACAATGACAGGAGCTTCAACGGATCTGATATCCTGAAGAGCCAGGACATTTTGTTCTCCACGAACAGTAATTTTTCCTCGATGGTTGAGTAAGTCAATAATGAGGAACAAATCGACCAGTATCAGAGATAGCAACAAGCCATTAAAAAGTGACCAGAACAATACTGATCTAGCCGACCCACGAAAGAATTCCCGCGCAGGAAATGCGCGATGGAATGCGTTGGGCTGACGATTTGACACAGGACCCACCGAATCTGTTTGAAGTTACTAATAAATGAAGCGCGTTCCCTGTTGTTCAGGCAAGGTCACGATCTTCAAAAAGGATAAAGGCAACCAAAATCGCAATTCCGGAATAAAGCAGACAGCTTAAAGCGGAATGACCAATATAGACTGGCGGAACGATTGTCCCAGTTGCTACCGCTGGTGAGACATTAAAGTTATCAAGGTTCGGCAGAATCGTAGCGATCAGCTGACCTGTAAATTTTACGAACTCCAGCCCTTCTGCTTTGGCCTGGACTAGGTTTGGTGTCAGGTGCCCAATGATGTAGACACCAAAACAAACAATCATGTTCACCATCATCGGCAATCGAGTGGAAATCGCAACACTGATTGCAGTCAAGATAGCAACTTCCATATAAATCAAAAGAATTCCCGGCAAAATCAGCCAGACAGCAGCCATTTTTTCTGCGTGCGTCGGAACGTCTTTGGAAGCTTCTCTCGCATCATACCCAACCTTGAAATAAACGAGTAACAGAAAGGTAATCACTAAAGGAAGCATTAGCCAAACAACGGCTTTCAGAATACCTAGATATTTTCCCACGATAAATTGACGGCGGTTAATGGGCTTGGACAACAATGTCATTGCGGTTTTGCCTTCAATCTCGTCTGCAATACTTGTACTGGCAGACCAGACTGCAAGAAGTAGGCTACAAATCAAAATCGTAGCCAAGCCGCAGTCCATCAACATTTTGACATCATCACCCATCGAAAAGAATGGCAGGAACGTATTCAATAAAAGCAAAACCAAACCCAGCGACAGTAAAAGTAAAAACACGGGCTGGCGAATTGCCTCTTTCGTTGTGGCTCTGGCAATAACACCTGACTGGGTATATGCCGTCACCCCAAATAACGCAATGAAATAGAGCAACACCCCTGCTCCTGTGAGCCACCATTGCACAGTTAGGTCAGCATTTTCAGCAGAAAAAACCAAAAGGTTTTCCATCGTTCATCCACCACTCAACTAAATAATATGAATTGATAAAATAAGACGCGATGCCATTTCAAAGCCAAAACGGGTACAGAATCACTCAAGAATTGTACGAATCTGACCGCTTCGGATGTTGGATTTATTTTTGAAGTTCTGAAAACAAATCAATTTCAGTCTCCACAGGAGACAAGCTCTTGACAGGTCTCATTTGAAAATATGTTCCATCAGAGAAACAGAACTCTTAAAAAGTGAGAGCTGCCTCCAGAAACTGATGAAGATTTGAACTATCAAAAGAAATCCTGCAAAGCATTTCAAGCAATCCCTACTTTACCGAAAAAAGGTGGTCAAAGTAAAGAATGCAAGGTATTTCGGGACACGTTTTCCCTAATCTGTCGCCTACGTCCGCTAAAATTTGCCAAATTAGATTCATGCTAACCCCCATCTGCTCAATGGTATAGCAATCAGCGTGCGATCCTGAAGTCCTGCATGGCAGAATCTGGATCGATTTCCTGAATCGATACATCGGTGACATTGGTTGCAAACATCAACATCATATCATCGAAAAAATGGTCCAGATCTGCTTTATTTTTGGCTTGAGCCACCAATTCCACGGTGCCATCAGACATATTCTTAACAAATCCGGTGATGGGATGCTGCTTTGCAAGCTTTGAAGTCCGATAACGAAAGCCAACCCCCTGCACACGTCCCTGAAAAACCGCATGCAGGCAAACTAAAGCCGGTGATAGATCTGGTGAATGCGAATCAGCGCACATTAGCAATGTTTTTCTTATTGAGCGCATTAACGACTAATGAATGAGAAAACCATGATCGAATGGATAAGCGATCAAGAAAGGCTTTGGTCTTGAGATAGGAAGAAATAGCAGCAATTCAAATTAAGGCGAAGGAGTTTTCTCTGTCATGTGACTGGCCTCTGGCAAATCAGAAAAATTAACACAGAGTTCTTCGCGCACGATACTCATGCTTCGAGGAGCGTCAATCCCTAACCTAACTGAGTTCGGGCCTATTCGAACAATCGTTAAAGTTACATCATCGCCAATTCGAATTCGTTCACCGGGCTTACGTGATAATACAAGCATTTCTTTTCGAATCCTTCGTTATCTGTTCCCTCACACTTCCTTGTAACCTTTCCAGAAAGGTTGAAGCCAAATTAAGGATGAGGGTAGTTCAAGAGTACTCATCTCGACAGTTTGATGAAAACAACCATATTTGCACCAAAACTGCCATCACTACGATGTCGACATCAGTATGATAACACCTTTTGTTTTAATGTGTCTAGCCCAGACTGAAAAATTAAAGAGAGACCAAAAAACACATGGCAAAACACTCCCATTCCACCTAAATTAACCTAACTTGTGCCCAAAACTTAAGCACAACAGGTCCTGCTCAAAAAACAGGCACCAGCCTGGCTCTTTCTTTCACTAAAACAGTCCTGGAGATACCTGTTTTGATTGCAAAAACCCATCAAATCACAAGTCCAAACAGGTGTTTCCACTATACTGGAAGCCGGCAGCTTAACCCCTCAAAAGCCTTCTTTATGACTTTATTTCGATTGAAGAAATTGAAGTCACCAGAAGGTCAGGTTTTAAAATTTAAGAAGATAAAAAAAGAAGCAAGAAAACGGGCTGGCGACCGCTTGACGATTTCATTGCTGATCGTCAGTCTTTAGCAATTGTGTAAATTAACTTGAGAAGTCTGCCGCAACTGCAGGGGAAAGCTATGATTCGGATCGGGATTATCGGTATTGGTTTTATGGGAATGGCTCATTATGAAGGAGCAAAAAAACTCAAAGGAGCCAAAGTTACGGCAATCGCAACACGTGATTCCAAAAAACTGGCGGGAGACTGGAGCAGCATCGAGGGAAATTTTGGACCACGTGGCGGACAGGAAGATTTATCCAAAGTCAAACAATATAAAGACTATCATGATTTGCTGGCCGACCCTGAGATTGACCTGGTTGATATCTGTTTGCCAACAGAAATGCATGAGAAAGTCGCCCTCGATTCTATCCGAGCAGGAAAACATACACTTGTTGAGAAACCAATTGCCATCGACCTCAAAGCAGCCAATAAAATGGTAAATGCAGCTAAGAAAGCAGGCGTACAGTTTATGGTGGCCCAGGTACTCCCCTTTTTCCCCGAATTCCAGTTCGCTGTCGAATGTGTTCGGAGTAATAAATACGGAAAACTTTTAGCCGCTCATTTCCGACGTGTCATGGCACCTCCGAAATGGTCGGAAAATATAGAAGACTTCCAGAAACTGGGAGGTTGGGGAATCGATCTGCATATTCATGACAATCATCTGATCAGCCTGATGTGCGGTGTCCCTCGAAAAGTCACTTCGCGGGGAATTGAAAACCAGGGTTATGTCAATCATGTTCACACTGTCTATGATTACGATGAACCCAACCTGGCAATTAGTTGTGTGAGCGGAGGTATTGCGGCACGTGGTCTTGAATTTGCTCATGGCTACGAACTCTATTTTGAAGATGCCACAGTATTGTTTGGTGCTGGCACAATGGGCGTCGGTAAAAAGAAAGAATGGGTTGTCAGCCAGCCTCTGACACTGATTACTCAAAAGGGCCGCTTGCAACACCCGAAACTAAAAGGAGGAGATGCCTGGTTTGCCGCCTTTACGCTGGAATTGCAGGCCGCCGTAAATGCCCTTGAGTCTGGGGAAGAACCAGAGGCATTATCGGGAGCACTCGCAAGAGATGCGCTGAAAATTTGTTATGCCGAAGCCAAAAGTATCCAGACAGGCCGATCCATACCGGTGAAATAAGTGTCCTTCGGTCTGCCATGCATTCTTTTGAACGCTTTCACCGCTGAACATCGAAAGGTTTTCGAAATACGGCGGTGTATTTCTTGGTTCGTCAGCGAAATTGAGTTAGTCTGACTTCCTCCATATTAAATTCCTTGATGATTCGGCTATAGAGCTCCCATGCTTGAAAATCTACCTCTGCAATCCGTGAAATATAAAGGACTCACAATTGAGGGGTATTCGCGCGCTGCAGTACAGAGTTACTGGAGAGTCCCCGAACTCAAGCTGGGGTTTGACATGGGGGGAAGCCCCTGGTCATTTATGGGGACTTCGACCTTTTTTATCTCGCACGCACATTTGGATCACATGGCAGCCTTGCCCGCTTATGTGGCGCGCCGACGTATGATGAAAATGAGTCCTCCCACTATTTATCTGCCCGAAGAAGTAGTGGATCCGGTTTGGAATATGCTAAAAAGCTGGCAGCAATTGGATCGCGGGCGTATGGAATGCGAACTGGTTGGTCTTAAGGATGGGCAAGAGGTCCAGCTTTCCAGAGAACATGTTGTAACAGCCTTTCGAACAAAGCATACAGTGCCTTCGCTTGGATTCCAGGTCTGGGATTGCCGCAAAAAATTAAAATCAGAGTTCATCGGTAAACCGGAAACGGAAATCCGTGATGCCCGTATGTCGGGCGTCGATGTCAGCGAAGAGGTTCGTGTCCCATTAGTGTGTTACACTGGAGATACCGCCCCTGCAGGCCTGGATCATTTCGAGACATCCTTTCAGTCAAAAGTTTTGATCACCGAAATGACCTTTTATCGTCCTGAACACCGCCGCGAAAAGATTCATAAATTCGGTCACATGCACCTTGATGATCTCATCGAACGTGCGGATCGATTTCAAAATGAATTGCTCATTCTCGCGCATTTCAGTACTCGCTATCATGATAATCAGGTGATGAACGCCATTAAAAAACATTTGCCCGCTGAATTACGGGAGCGCGTGCACCTTTGGATGTGAGGCCTTTAACTGATGGCCATTACCTCCGTGCGAAAGTTCTTTATTTTTAATTTCGAAATGAACTAAATACTGGTAACTTTTGCATCTGACGGTAAACGTAAAAAAACCTGAAGGGAAATGACTCCCTTCAGGCTGAGCGCTTTTCTACATCTAAAAGACAGCAGTTACGCGTTGGTTTCGTAACCTTTGCGTTGTTCGCGAGATTGCCACTGGTTGGCTTCATCATCGCCGATGATCTGCTCGGTTTTAGGATCCCATTCCAGAGAACGATTCAAGCGAATTGCGATGTTAGCCAGATGACAGGTTGTAATTGCACGATGATGTGTCATGACATCGGAAATGGGTTGCTCCCGTGCATCAACACATTCATAGAAATTACGCATATGGTCACCAGGTTTACGCCCTTTATAGAGCTTGGTGATCGTATCACTGGAAAGCGGCTTGTTCTTAAGTTCTTCGACAGGTTTACCGGTCAAATCACCACGGCTGACGAAGATTCGGCCTTCCGTACCAGTAAAGAGAATTCCATTACGCCCATCACTTTTAATCGTCATTTTGACTTCGTTCGGGAATGTGCACTGTACTTCAAATTTTGAAGCAACGTTGTAAGCGTCATCCTTGGTTGGCATCCCGTCTTTCAGAGGAACAGGATGTACTGCGGAAATCGGCACTACCTGTGTAGGTCCAGATTCATCCATGCCAATCCCCCACTGGGCAATATCAACATGGTGTGCTCCCCAGTCAGTCATTTTTCCGCCGGAATATTCATACCACCAACGGAATTCATAATGAGCACGCGTTTTGGGATTACCTTTGTCTCCTTCTTTAGGCTTCCAACGATAGTTCGTCATCGGGGCCTGTCCGAGCCATTTTTCCCAATTCAATGTTTTGGGGACTTCGGCAACGGGAATCGGACCACTGGGACTAATTCCACCAATCACACATTCCACATCGGTGATTTTACCCAGCCGACCTTCTTTAATAATAGCCAATGCATTTAGAAAGCGCTGCCCCATCTCACTACGCTGCTGAGTACCAACTTGAAAGACGCGCCCCGTTTCTTTCAAAGCCTTGATGATCTGCTTACCTTCATCGATCGTCAATGTCAGTGGTTTTTCACAGTAAACGTCTTTACCGGCTTTCATGGCTTCAATGGCAATTTTCGTATGCCAATGATCGGTTGTGACAATCGTCACGATGTCAATTTCCGGATTTTCAAGCACCTTTTGATAGTCTTCAAACACAGCAACTTCTTTGTTATTCCCCTTTTTTCCCTGGATGTCTTTCACTCGGTCACGGGCTTTATTCGCGTGAGCAGCATCGACATCGCAAACAGCAATCACATCGCCATATTTCATAGCGTTGGGACCAACGCCATTCCAGCGACTACCCGTTCCAATACATCCCACAACGGGGCGATCATTGGCTGCCTTGAATTTGTATGCACTCGCAGGGTCGATATCAAACCAGAATGGAACACTGCTACCCGCGACGGCAGCAGCGGTTGTTTTCATAAAATCACGACGATTCTGCTTTTGGTTACTCACTGAAGACTCCTTATCTACGAAGATTTGTGCACGTTGATCCAAGTGAATGAATCATTTTAATGCAGGAAGATATAGCGTGACCTGCTCATTATAATGAACAGAGAAAGCGCTTTGCAAAGATCAAGCAGTTTTTCTATCTGTTTTGTGTTCTATTCTTTTAAGTACGTTTCTACTGAGATCCTTGCTAAAATGAAACTTCAGAAAATAGCAATCACCTCAAAAGAGTAATAAGAAATCAATGTTAGACTGACAAAGACTGCAAAGCGAACTCTTTATAAGTGAAGTTAATTAAATTTACTGATGTCCGAATAATACGATGCGCACAATCTTGCATGTTGATATGGACGCGTTTTATGCGTCAATTGAAGAACGGGATCACCCGGAATTAAAAGGACAACCGATTATTGTCGGTGGTCGTTCCGATCACCGTGGTGTTGTTTCGGCAGCCAATTATGCAGCGCGGGAATTCGGAGTTCACAGTGCGCAGCCGATGAAAACCGCCCGCAGGCTTTGCCCCCATGGTCACTATTTTCCGGTCCGAATGAATGCTTACGCTGAAATTTCACAATCCATTCAACAGATTTTTCGAAAATACACTCCACTTGTTGAACCCCTTTCTCTTGATGAAGCGTTTCTAGATGTCACCGGCAGCAAATTATTGTTTGGTACCGGACAAGAAATCGCGGTCACGATTAAACAGGAAATAAAGCAGCAATTGAATCTGATTGCCTCGGTAGGAGTCGCGCCGAATAAATTTTTAGCAAAAATCGCCAGTGATTTTGATAAACCAGATGGACTCGTCATTGTGCAACCGAACGCCATACAAGACTTTCTCGACCCCTTACCCATTTCTCGTGTGTGGGGCATTGGTAAAGTAGCCAGCAAACGGTTTGACAAGCTAGGCGTTCAAACCGTTGCACAATTGCGAGCCATTGACTCGAAATTATTGGGCGAGCTATTTGGCGAACAAGGTCAACACCTTTGGGAACTCTCACGCGGTATTGATGAGCGGCCTGTTGTTTCTGAACGACGCGCAAAATCGATTTCGCGCGAGACGACTTTTTCTCAAGATGTCACTGATCGAGACATTCTGAAAACGGTGTTAATTCAACTAGTTGAAGATGTTGCCCGTAGATTGCGCAAAAATGGATTACGAGGCAAAACGATTCAGCTCAAAATACGCTACGATGACTTTTCCACGTTTACGCGCGCCGTGACAATCAATCAACCCACAGACATCACCCGGGAGATTGAAGAAGCGGCATTATTCATACTGGAAAATCGACTCCCACAGCGCACTTTATCAATCAGACTAATTGGAATCGGTATTACGGGCTTTGATAACGGACCATTACAGCAGCGGTCATTATTTGATGAAGCAGATCAGCAAAAAAACTCTCGTCTGGATCATGTCAAAGATCAAATCGCCCAACGATTTGGAACAGAGTCTTTAAAACGAGGGACTCGAATTTCTAAGGACGATTCCGAAGATGAGCCGACGACTTAAAGAAGACCTTCCCTTTTGTATTCTCTGTTCATACCTGGCTGAGTCATTATTTTTGAGCGGGAGCCCAACGTCGCTCCTGAATCGTGTCAAAACGAACCTGCGTGTCGTTGGCACTGATCTGACCGGCACGACTACTGCCTTGATCGATTAGTTTTTGAAAATCAGCGGTCATTTGCGCAACAATTTTCGGACGTTGTTTCACTAAATTTTTCTGCTCACCAATATCAGAATCCAAATGATAAAGTTCGGTAATAGTTGGTTTCCCCCGAGATTGTTGAAGATTGCGGCCACTCATTTTAAAGACAATTTTCCAGGGACCATCACGATAGGCAAATTCCCCATGATTGGAGTGGCTGACAAGTGATGTGCGATGTTGGTCTGATTTCTTACCGAGTAAAGAGGGCAGAAAACTCATACTATCCTCTGCCCCGACTGGGGGTAATTCTGCTCCCACAATTTCTGCATTAGTGGCGAACAAGTCAGTGAGACACACCATTTGGTGACTCTCAGAACCAGGTTTGATACGGTTCGGCCAGCGCACGACAAGCGGAACACGATGCCCGCCTTCCCAAATGTCTCCTTTATGTCCTCGATAGGGACCACTGGGAAAATGGCCTGCATTAATCAGATCGTCCCAACCGGTGTAGTGTGAATGGCCGTTATCTGCCGTGAAAATCACAATGGTATTTTCGGCGATGCCCGCTTGATCAATGGCTTTTATCACCTGACCGGCAGACCAATCTGTCTCCATCACAAAATCAGCTATCGGAGCAATTCCGCTTTTTCCACGAAACTTTGCCGACGGTACAACCGGTTCGTGGGGCGAAGTCATAGAAAAATAAAGGAAGAACGGCGAGGCTTGCTGCGCCTGGTCATGCACATATTGAACCGCGCGTTTCGTAATTTCTGGAAGAATCTTTTGCATGCGCCAACCGGGTGCCGTGGGTGCACCGACAAAACCTCTCGGTAAAACAATCCCTTCACTGTGGTCTAATTGAAAGCCTGCAGTTGGCTGAGTAGTAAGACGATCATTTTCAATGAATGCAAATGGGGGAAGGTTGGGAAGATCGACTCCAAAATAATAATCAAAGCCGCGCGCAGTCGGCCCTCCTTTGATCGGTTTTGTAAAATCCCACTGAAGTTTCCACTGCCCATTTCTTTTTTCCGTCATCCGACTCGGCTGCGCCCCAGGCCAATTCCAACCCAGGTGCCATTTGCCGATACAGGCGGTGCGATAGCCTTGTTCCTTGAGAAACCCAGGAAGTGTCGGACGATCCTCAGTAATCAAAGGTGGCTCATAAGCGGCAACAACCCATTCCTGCATGCGTGTCCGCCAACTATAGCGACCCGTTAATAAACCATAGCGAGTCGGCGTGCAAACCGCGGATCCACTGTGCGCGTCGGTGTAACTGATTCCCTGCTGAACAAGGCGATCCAGATAAGGTGTGGGAATCTTATTTTTGGGATAGTGTGCCCGGATATCTCCCACGCCAAAATCATCAGCCAGAATCACAACAATGTTTGGATGTTGTTGATCGGCAGCTGGTAGTGAAGAGACACTGATACAAACCAGAATAAACCCGATCCATTTCACAGCCATTGATATCTCCCATTAGTTTTTCTTAGTCAGGCTATTAGTAGTAGCCAGCTGATTACGATTGCTGAGATAAATCAGTGTGAATCCAACAATCACCAGAACCAGAGAAGTTCCCAACCAGAGCATCGGTAAATGTTTCTGGTTCTCCAGATTGACTTCCCATTCGGAAAACGCATCCTGATAATTGGCAATCGTAATCAACAACCCATTGTGTATCATATGCAACATGATACCCGGAATCACACTGCGGGCGAGAACATTCACGTATCCCAGACTGAGTCCCATTAAAAAACTGGGAAAGAAACGTTCAATGAACAGGGAATCTCTGACAATCACATGAAACAAAGCAAACAGGAATGAAGAAATCAGAATCGCAGGTGTACTTGAAAATCGATTTAATAAGGCACTTAACAAATATCCGCGAAAAAATAATTCTTCACACACTGCAGGTAAGACTGCCAATGAGATCAATTTCACCCACAAGGGTACACTTCCCAGCTCCAGTTTTAATGATTCAAACATCTTGGAAAGTGATTCAATCCGGTCATTGTTGAGTGAGAGAATCTCAATTTCATACGCGAAGGGCCACAAGGTGAAGCCCAGCAGGATTGCCCCCAGACATGCCAGGACTTTAGGGGGAAACCAGCGGAATCCCGTTTTTAATTTCACACCTCCCATGCGTGCGAATAACAGCGGAATCAAAAGAAACAGGCTGAAGGTCAACGTTCCTGAAACTAACAAACGCTGGGACATCGAAATCTCACCCAGACGCCCGACAAGTGACGAAGAAAGTATAAAAACGGGAAATAAGACCGCCAGACAAATCATGGCGTTATTGAGAGCGGGAACCAAGTGCTTCTTTTGTGATCGCTTCAGTAAATCAGTCCAGGTAGTATGACTCTGGTACAAAATCGTATCGGCTCCAAAAATACGAGCTGCGATTCCGAGCGCAATGACACCGTAAAACAAAGTAGAAATCACGGAGAGAAACACTAAGCCCTGCTGTGCTTCCTGGAGAAGAAAGTCGCGGCTTAATAACACAATATTTGCTAAGGGAATGACGGCCCACATCGGAGTCATCTTTAAATCGGGTACCATTCCCAAAATCCCGGGTGCCATTGAAATCAACATCAGTGGAATCAAATACGCCTGAGCTTCTTTAAAACTGCGCGCAAAACTGGTCAGACACAATAATACAGCAGAAAAGAAAGCCGCAAAAATCACTAGCAACAGCAAGATCTCAAGCAAAACAAAAGGAGTCATACCTGCACCAAACAAGACCGTTTCCAATCCGTTGGCATAAGCGGTCGCGAGCATAGCTGTCATATTGACCAGCGCTGTCAGGATCGCCACAAATAAGACTGCGATGAATTTAGCACTTAAAATCCACATCCGCGGTAGGGGAGCTGCCATTAAGGTTTCGAGCGTGCCTCGTTCACGTTCCCCTGCTGTTAAGTCAATGGCGGGATAAACAGCACCTGTAACCGTCATTAGAATTAAAATCAGAGGCACAATTGTGACCAGCGAGAATGCCTGTACCGAATCTGTGTTGACCGCAGAAACCGATGTCACGAAAGGTACGGCATCGCTTTCACCAAAATCCCTCAAAAGCCGGTCCCGGTAATTCCACCTGACCGCCTGCAAACGTTGCTCCACATAATCGGCAACACGACGACTGTGTCTCGATTGAGCTCCGTAGATAATTTCAAAACTTCCATTCAGCTTGTTGATATCAGGATGTTGTTCCAGCTTACCACTTGAAACAAATCGGACTCCAATATCAACAGATCCTTCGCGAACTAAAGTTTCCAGGCTTTGCACATGCTCTTCGTGATCCGCCATCAATATCTTGATTTCTGGATCTTCCTGCTGGAAATCTTCGAGTGTCTCGTCTGACTTTGTCTTTTCTGAATCTGAAAACTCTTGATATTCTTTTAACGTCAGGAGTTGTTCTCCATGAGCGAACACGTCTCGGAATAGCTTCGCTTCAGGTTCATTGGGCAGTACAATTTGATATTCCACTTTTCCTAGATTCGTCATCTGGCTGATAAAGAACTTTTGCAGCATTAACCCCAACAAGGGATAAACCAGCACTGGCATTAAAATCAAAGTAATAATAGTACGACGATCGCGCAGAATTTCGCGCAGTTCTTTTTTTAAGAGACCTGAAAACCGAAACGTTATCGTTGAGCCAGGCATGTGATCCTGCGAATCTGAACTAGAAGGCGACGACATTAAATCACTTTCTCTTGAATAGCAGGTATGGTTTCATCCTGTTCAACAGGGTCGTCCAATAACTGCAAGAAAATCTGCGTCAATGTCTGACACGATGTCACTTCTTGCAATTCTGTCAGAGTACCTTCGTATCGTTTTTTCCCCTGATGCATCAAGCCTAAACGATCACAGAGTTGTTCTGCTTCGTCCAGCCGATGCGTACAGACTATGACCGCTTTCCCTTCATCGCGCAGGTGATCAATGTAATCAAAAATGACTTTACTGCCAACCACATCCAGGCCACGGGTCGGTTCATCCATGAGCATGACAGGAGGATTATGAATGAGCGATCTTGCCAGATTCACACGTTGCTTTTGCCCCGTACTCAATGTGGCAGATCGGCGATCCAGAAACGCGGTAATATCAAAGAGACGAGAGAGTGCTCTAATGCGTTCCGTAGCTTGCTGCTTGGAAACACCATAAACGTCAGCAAAGAAAAACAGAATTTCACGAGGGGTCAACCATTGATACAGCCCCGCACTGGTCGATACTAAGCCCACCCTCCGTTTGATTTCATCGGGATGACTTGAGACCAGAAACCCTTCCACTTCTGCATCGCCGCTAGTAGGTTTCAATAATCCCAGAATCATTCTGAGCGTGGTTGTTTTACCGGCTCCATTGGGTCCCAATAAACCATAAACCTCACCCTGTTGTACTTGAAACGAGATTTGGTCGACCGCCAGGACATCCTGACTACTCGCTTCGAATACTCGCGTGAGGTCTTTTACGATTATCATTTAGGCAACCCTCCCCTACTCTAATATGACTCATAGAGCGCAATGCAACCCGCCTAAAACACCAGTCAGTGAGGAACTTCTGAATCCAGATGTGTCTCAACATGTTAAAATTAGTTTTGAATGGATTGCCATGCTTAAAAAGCGTTGATGTCACGGGAACCGTGATATTGAAATGCTGGCACGTACTCAACGCATTTTGGAACTTTGTTATTGTAGCAAACTGAAAGTGAATCTGTCACGTTCTATAGAAGCAACCAGGCAAAGATTATCCATTGTTTCAGTAAACGGTTGAATATAAGCTTGGCTTTCACAACAGATTGATGAATGAATGAAGAAGATTTCGGATGCACCTTGCATGAGGTTGCGCGCTTGATCACAATAAATAGGTTCGATACGAATCATACCAATTCGAACCCTGCCAGAAATTGCCTCCATTGCTCTGGTTCATTTACGAAATTAAAGGTCATACAATGCGCACACACACTCGAAGCGGATTATTTTGCTGCATGCTCATGACATGCTTGGCCACAATTGATACCTGGGCAGCAGATGACTGGAGAGTCTGGCGCGGCCCCAACTCCAATGGAATCGCCCCTTCAGACCAGAAACCGCCTGTGAATTGGGCAGAATCCAAAAACATTCTCTGGAAAGCCCCCCTGCCCGGACGGGGACATGCCTCGCCCATTGTCGTTGATGACCGCGTACTGATTGCAACAGCTGATGAAAAACAACAAATCCAATCCGTTGTCTGCTTTGATCGTACTTCGGGACAGCAACTTTGGAAAACGGATGTGAGCCAGGGAGGCTTTGCCGCCAAAATTCATCAAAAAAATACGCATGCTTCTCCTACCTTAGCATCAAATGGAGAAACCGTTTTCGCTGCGTTCCCTCACCATAAAAGTATTCAAGTCACTGCCTTAAATCTTGATGGAAAACAACAGTGGCAGATCACCGCTGGTGGTTTTCTGCCCCGTGCGTATCAATTTGGCTATGCTCCTTCTCCCATTCTTTATGAAGATAAAGTCATCGTTGCGGCAGAGTTTGAAGTGAATGGCTACATCGCCGCCTTTGATCAACAAACGGGACGAGAAGTCTGGCGAATCAAACGACCGAATAAACTCAACTTTTCGACGCCCATCGTGGCCCGAATCGCTGGACGCGACCAGTTACTCCTAAGTGGTAATTCGAAAGTCGCCAGTTTTGATCCCCAAACGGGACGCGAACTCTGGTCCAGTCCTAGCCTCTGGGTGGTCTCCTGTGGCACAATGGTCTGGGACAAGGATCTGGTCTTCGCCAGTGGCGGCTTTCCCACAAAGGGGACATTGGCGGTCAAAGCCGACGGTTCTGGAAAAGTTGTCTGGACGAACCGAGTCAAATGTTATGAACAATCGATGCTGGCTCACAACGGCTACCTCTACGCAGTCGACGATAATGGAATCGCTTATTGCTGGAATGCACAGACAGGAAAAGAGCAGTGGAAAAGCCGACTCGGTGGAAAAGTTTCTTCCTCGCTCGTGCTGGCTAACGGCAACCTTTACCTTTCCAATGAACAAGGTAAAACGTTTGTGTTCCGTGCCAATCCAGAGAAATTTGAATTGGTTGCAGAAAATCAACTTGGCGATGAATGTTTCGCAAGCCCCGCGCTATGTGGCAATCAAATTTTCCACCGCGCCGCCAGCCGCGCCTCAGGAGCGCGTAAGGAAACCCTCTATTGTATTGGAGAGTGATTCGAATACGCCCACACAAAGCTTAGAAGGACATATGGAAAGATTTGGTAGTAGTTTTATCCCCGTTCCTGGTAATTCGCTGCCCAACTGTGAATCGTGTTTTCGATTTGCTCTTCTGTGAATGCGGCAAAACCCAGAATTAGCCCCGCCCGTTTTGTATCGGAGGAAGCATAGAATGATACCGGATGATACTCGATCTCCAATTGATCGGCTGTGCGTCTGAGCTTTGCCTCTTTCTTTTCATTTGCCCCATAAACGACGAGTTGCAGCCCTGTCTCCGTACGACTGAAATGGACCTCATCCCCGAAATTCTGTGTGATTGCTTCAGAGAGGGCAGCCTGTCGACTTGCATACGCGGTGCGCATTTTTCGCACATGGCGTTCAAAATGGCCTTCCTCAATAAAGTCTGTCAACACAGCCTGCTCAAAGGGAGGCGAATGCCGATCGGCCAGCCAACGCGCACCTACAAACGAATTAACCAGTTTGGCCGGAATGACAAGATAACCAAGCCTGAGTCCGGGGAACAACACTTTACTGAAGGTCCCCATATAGAGCACACTTTCGTGCTGGTCCAAACCTTGAATGGAGGGCAGAGGACGCCCATCGTAGCGGAACTCGCTGTTGTAATCATCTTCCAGAATCCACCCGGAATGATGCTGTGCCCAGTTAAGAAGTTCCAATCGGCGAGAAAGACTCATCGTCATTCCTAACGGCCAATGACTTCCCGGTGTGATATAGGCCAGGCGAGCATTCGCACTCTGCTTCACTCCCTCATTGACAATGAGTCCTTCTTCATCAACCGGAATAGAAACGACTCTGGCACCGTTCAATTCAAAAACCAGTCGTGCAGGTGTGTAGCCGGGTTCTTCGATCCAGGCCGTATCCCCGGGATCAAGCAGTAACCGCGATACGAGTTCCAAGCCCTGCTGAGCTCCTGCTGTAATCAGTATCTGGTCAGAGCAGCAATTCACACCACGAGAGATTTTCAAATAGTCGGCAATCGCTTGACGAAGTGGGCGATACCCCTGTGAATCTCCGGTTCCCCAAAGATCGCGGGACAGACGTCGCAGCCGCCGTTCTGAAAGACGTTGCCAGATGTGCCGGGGAAACAAATCCAATGCCGGTACGTGAGGGCGGAATGGACGAGGTGGTTTAATACCCAGTTGATTCCAGTCGCCAAATTGAAACATTTGCTTTCCACGCTGAGAGAGCAATGCATCATCGCGTTGCGTTTTGTTTTCCTTCTTTTTCCGGGCTTGAGGACGATTGAGCAGTGTTTCGGGTAGTTCTGTAGAAACTCGTGTCCCAGAACCGATTTCAGCCTGCAAATAACCTTCCGCGATCAACCGTTCGTAGGATTGCGAAACTGTATTTCGCCCGACTTGAAGGTCCCCGGATAAACGCCGTGTTGCAGGGAGTCGTTCTCCCGGTGCAATACGTCCCTGCAAAATGGCGTCGCGCAGTTGATCTTCCAGTTGTCGATAGAGCGGCTGAGTCGATTCATGATCAATCAGAATCGTCGCAAAATCAAAGCGTTGAGGACTTCGGCGTCCCATAAATTGGCCCCATACATTCTTTGTTAATTGGATCTTACTCAAGAGCCATTTTAGATGTAAAATTTTCCCATTGCAACAAATGTTGCAATCAAGGTTGCATTAAAAATTCGAATCTCAAGAGGAGAAACAGTAAATGAACTATCGATTCATCCCACTGGTAGCATTGATTGTCGTGGTCGGTTCGCTTGCGACAGTCGCCCAGAACACAACGAATTCCAAACAGCAGACAAAAGCCGCTCAGGTCAAAAAAATTTTAGTACGTGATCTTGACGAAACGTTTGACGGCAAACCGGCACGAGCCACCATGCATGAAATCACCTGGGAGCCGGGTGCTTCCACGCCCGCGCACCGGCACCCTTGCCCGACATTCGTCTATGTGCTTGAGGGAGAATTAGAAACTCAAGTTGGCGATGGCCCTTTATTACATCTGAAAGCGGGGAACACCTTGTATGAACCCACAATGACCCTGCATTCTAAGACTCGAAATCCAAGTAAAACACATCGTGCGCGGATTTTAGCCATCCAGATTCATGACCGAGCAATTAAACGCTTAACAATCCCCGAAAAATAACGGAGCCCCTCATGCCCCAACCTCGACTCGACTACAACGACGCTGCCCCGGAAGGTCTGCAAGCACTGTTGGGAGTTAACGAATATACGCAAGCCTGCTCGATCGATACAAGACTCAAGCTATTGATTGAATTGCGGGTTTCTCAGATTAATGGGTGTGCGTTCTGCATCGATAAGCACAGCCAGGAAGCGCGTGCACAAGATGAGAGCCAGCAACGACTGGACTGCTTATCCGTCTGGCGCGAGACAACGTTTTACAATAACAGGGAACAAGCAGCACTTGCGTGGGCTGAAGTAGTAACCAGACTCCCATCAGAGGAAGTCCCTGAAGGATTTTATCAGAAAATGCGCCTTGAATTTTCTGAAAAGGAGATCGTCGACCTCACAATTATCATTGTCATGATGAATGCCTGGAATCGTCTGGCTATCAGCATGAAACAAGGTCCAGCTAAGCGAACCAATTAATCAATAATCAACTCTTACCATTTTTGAGTCTAGAAACCCACAGAACCATAAATACAAAGGAATATTTTGATGCGGTCACGAATCACCATTAGTGCTTTCATTTTACTCATTTTTGCAGCCGTTACGTACTCTGTGGTGACAGGACACAATGACGAAAACGCTACAAAACAAAATACCACATCACAAAACATCAAAGCGCAGCCTGGGCAATGTGTCGTCGCGTCACAACTAAAACACAATCAGAAACCGCAATCCTTAAATCCCGAACTACCGACCATTGGTGTGCTCGTGGTCGATGACGTACTGCTCACAGAAGTTGCTGCTCCTTTTGATGTGTTTGGTAAGCATGACGCCAATGGTAACCAGCGATTTAATGTCATCTTAATCGGTAAGGAGCAGCGTCCCTATCATTCTGAAGAAGGGCTGACGCTCGTTGCAGATTTTTCATTTTCTAATGCTCCCCCATTGACCGCATTAATTGTTCCTGGCGCTTTTCAGATGCAGGAGATTCTCGAAGATCAGACCATTGTCAATTTTGTTCGCAAATCGGGACAGGATGCAGAGTATCTCGCCAGCAATTGTGCCGGAGCATTTTTATTAGGAAAGTCTGGGCTAGCCAACAACCGGAAAATCGTCACGTATATTGGTGGTGGCATGGAACTTCGTAAGGCATTTCCAAAACTCAAAGTGCAGAACGATTCAATCACGAGTCATGTCATTGATGAAAACATCATTTCATCCAACGGCAACCTGACAAGTTATATTTCGGCGTTACTACTTCTGGAAAAATTGACTGATCAGTCTCACCGAGAGCACGTTGAGTCACAGCTTTATCTGAATCGACTCAAGAGTTGGAATGGCAAGTAGAAATATGATTCATAGATGGTTGTGATCGTTCTACCACGAACCTTAATACGCATAAAAAACTGTAGCCAGTAAAAACCTGGCTACAGTACTAGATTCTTCAATATATTTTTACTTTGCTTTTTTAATCGTCGGATTCAATAGACTTCCTGCACCTGCATCCTTTCCGGCTGATTTCAGAATAATCTTGATCGAGTCTCCACCACCTTCTGGAACTAATACCTGGGTATCCTGAACGGCAGGTGGTGGTTCCATCAGATTCTCTCCCATATTTCCAAGTACGACTCGGTAGTTACCAGGGGCAGCACCATCGGCTTCCTCATAAGTTCCTAAAACGAACGTACCATCAGCATTCACATCAGCCTTGGCTGTCCGCACATTGTCCCCTTTTTTCTCGATCGGTAACAAATCAATGTGGATCGGGCCAAATGGCTTGTCATCCAGTGTAAGCGTACCTGAAGCAGGAACTGTTTTGACTGTTCTTTTACTACCAGCAGCATCATCACCACCACACCCTGAAATGGTAATCGCAAACAATAATAAAAGGATATTAACTGAGCGGATCATCTACTAACCTTATTCGATAAAGAGCACTTAAACTGAAACGTTGAGACTAAAAAGAAAATACTCCTCCCCTTTAAGAAAGGAGAGGAGTCATTATCGATTAGTTTAGAAATCACCCACGATGCTGTCGAATCGACCACCGGCGATGGTGTTAAGCGACATCCAGAGGCTGGGAGCACCTGCAGATTGATTATGGTCACCATGATAGTCCAGGTTCTCACTAATAAAGCGGACCGAACCGTCACACATTAAGAAGTGAGCACCACCCTGATGCACAGAACCGGGACCGGGCCATTCAGAGTTAATACAGTGAGCTGCAATATAAAGAGGACCCCATGCATAAGGTCCCGTTTTATAAAAGGTACCATCCTCACCCGTTGTTGTTCCATCTGGCAGCAACAGATTATTAGCAGGGTTATTCATCACAACGATATGAGTCGATGCAACAAACGCCATGCGGTATACAGCTTCTCCACCACCATCACGAAGTCGGCCTGCTCCACAAGTACGTCCGCCAGAAGCATGACCATTTTGAGCAACTTCCCCAACAGCAATGGTTGTTGTTGTTCCATCGGTAATGTCACGAATGCGTACTTTGGATTTGAGTGTGAAGACACCAGTGTGAACTTGATTAGGACGTTGCCACCAATCAAAACCCTGTGATCCGGCATAGTTCGTTGTAGCAAAACCATCGCGCGCACTAGGGTCATGATCCTGGTCTGAAGGACAATGCAATACTGGAAGTTTCGTAGACTGGATTGTTGCACCAGTCGAGTCAGTCTGTCCTAACATGGGGACTGAAAAATTAATTTGATTATAAAGCGGTGCCTGTTCTAAAAACGGAAGTAGCAAAGTGACCCAAGTGTAGTTTCGAGCGCCAGGATTAGATCCACCAGGATCGTTCGTCCAAACATCATTGGGAAACATATTATGTGTTTCATGATAATTATGAAGTGCGAGGCCAATTTGTTTCATATTGTTTTTGCAGGTACTACGACGAGCGGCTTCGCGCGCTTGTTGGACTGCTGGTAAAAGCAAGGCAATTAAAATCGCAATGATCGCAATCACCACCAGCAATTCGATTAGCGTAAAGCCACGCTTCTGCGAACGTTTCAGATCCATGTCACTTCTCCTTCATAAAAAAATAAGAACATTGAGTACAAAAATATTTCTGCCTTGAACTACAAAAAATATTATGAGGCCCGTAAAAGTCTTTGGTTGAAACGATTACTAAAGAAACTGAAATTTCTTAATTCGAATAAAATGTCGAATAGAGCTTAATTAGAAAAACCAATGGAAGTGAAAACACTCATACTTACGAAATGCTAAAAATCATTTACATGACAACTAAATATGTAAGCAATACGCCATACAAAGTAAATATCTATATCTACTATTTGAGAGTTGTTATTAATGATTTTGAGTTCATTAATGCACGTATGATTAATTACTAATTTATAAACACTTATATAAAATGTCAAATAAATTTAGATGAAATTCAAACCAACCTTAACTTAATAATATTAAAAAAAATTTGATTGGTAATTCACATATCAACTGAGAATGGGGAGTAACCACAAACTCAGCAGTGACTCCAGATTCAACTGATCAATACACAACATCAACACTACCGTGACATTGAGAATTCAGATGAAATGGAATTCTTCCTGATTATAGATCCCATCCAACCATCGTTTTTGAATTTGACGAGGCTTAAATCTGGTTGTCGCTCACGAAAACCTGGCCAATTAACATAGAACGCCAAAAACATGTCTGCAGAAAAACAAGTTGATTACATCATCGTGGGACAAGGTCTTGCAGGTACGGCATTGGCTTGGACTCTGACAGCACGAGGATACGACGTACTCATCGTGGATCGTTGTGAGCAGACGACTTCCTCTCACATTGCAGCAGGTCTGATCACTCCTATCACAGGACTACGGTTGGTCGTTACCTGGCGACTGGATGAGTTTCTTCCCTTCGCAACCGAGTTTTATCGCAGCGTTGAACAAAAAACGGACTCTTCATTTTTTGAATTAAAACCAATGCTGCGTCTGTTTGCTTCAGAACAAGAACAGGAACAATATCGACAGCGGTCAGAAACTCACTTCCCCCACCTGGTTTCGATACCTGAACCACTGGCAACGGAATCAATGTTCGAAATTTCCAGGGGAGGCTTTGAGATGCGTCAGGGAGGACAGCTTGATGTTCCCACCTATCTCAACGTATCCCGTCTTTTCTTCACACAGCAGGACCGTTTTCTGGAGGCCGATATTGATCCCCTCCAAGATCTGGATTTTGCTTCAAACAGAATCTCGTTGCCTCAATGGAACGTGACAGCCAGGAAAGTCATTTTTTGTGAAGGAATCCACAGCCAACAGAATCCCTGGTTCAAATCAGTTCCTTTTGAAGGTGCCAAAGGCGAAATTCTTACCTTAAAAATCCCGGGGCTGACCGAACGTCGCGTCGTGCATCGGGGCATCTGGTTAGCACACTGGAAAGAGGACCTCTATCGAGCTGGTTCGACCTACGATCGCGAACATCTTAATTGCATACCTACAAATTCCGGTCGCGCTGAAATCTGTTCGCGATTGTCTGAATTTCTGAAATTGCCAATAGAAGTCATTGACCATCGTGCTGCAGTCAGACCGATCATTCACGGTCGATTACCTGTGATGGGACTACACCCAGTGCAGCCTCACATAGGATTTTTTAACGGATTTGCCTCAAAAGGGAGTTTACAATCTCCCTGGATGGCCGATCATTTTGTAAATGTTCTGGAGGGGAAGATACCTCTGGAAAAACAACTAGACTTTCAACATAAAATTGAAGCGCGCTCATGACACTTTTGACCACACAAGCCCAGGATTTGATTTCAACTATTTTACAATCAGGTGAAACCGCCATCGATGCGACTGCAGGAAACGGACATGACAGTCACTTTCTTTGTAAGACTGTGGGATCTACCGGGAGCGTTTATGCATTCGATATTCAACAGGCGGCTCTCGATCATACAGCAGATCGACTTCAGCAATCCGACTTCTCCAATTTTAAACTGGTACACAGTGATCACAGCCGACTGAACGAACTGATTCCCGCTGAATGTCATCAGCGAATCGGTGCGATAATGTTTAACCTCGGTTACCTACCAGGAGGCGATCATACCATGATCACGCAAGAGCAATCGACAATCGCCGGAATCGAAGCCGCTCTGTGTTTATTACGCTCTGGTGGAATTTTAACCGTCTTAGCTTACCCCGGTCACCCGGGAGGCGCTACAGAAACAGAAGCGGTTTCTGTGTTATTGAGCCAGCTTGAAACTACTCAGTACATTGTCAAAGTGCTTTTCGCACAATCGGAGTCCACAGAGGCACCTCGGCTGTTTATCGTGAAGAAAATCAGCCTCTAGCTCAGACAATGATTATTCTTCCTCGTCTGAATCGTCTTCTGATCCTTCATGCTGAATCGTGTGACGAACTTCTTCAATAATTTCCTTTGCGCGGTCTGCATCCGCTGATGCGACATCCAGCTTGATTTCCAACACGCCTGCGAGGCCTGCCTGATTTTCATTTTCAAGCAAGCAGCGAATCCCCTCTCCCTCAAGCGTCATTTTCAGAAATTCTGCTTCCAAAACATTTGGTGTATAATACACTGTTTCCAGGTCTTCGCTCATCGTTCTTTTTCCTTAGGTCAACCATATCTGCCAAAGATGGGGTTATAATAATTTGGTGATAATGCAATCGTTTGTCTGCTCAAACTAACCAGATCGTAATGACATATCAATACTACTTTTAGATTGAATTCACATACCATGTGAATCAAGAGAGACATTGAGTGTTACTTTTAAATGATACCACCCGGTGATACCTTTAAGGAAGTCACCATACCCATTTCTACCAAAGATAAGAGACGTTATGAAAATCCATTTCTTTCCGGGACATCACTTTTTAAGAGAATTATCCTCTATACTTTTTCTATCAATGCTACTTCCCCCTGCTTCCATGCAGGCGGAACAACCTGTTCGTAAACCGGTTGTTTTAACAGAGCGTGCCCGTAAACTCCATCAACAATGTCTTGTCATTGACGGGCACAATGATCTCCCCTGGACGATGCGACAAAAAGCCGCCTCATCATTCAAGCAGGCTGATATTTCCTCCCCTCAACCTCAGTTCCATACCGACATCCCCCGCTTGCGACAAGGCAATGTTGGTGCGCAATTCTGGTCTGCTTACGTTCCCTCGGAAACACGCAAAGAACGGCGTGCCGCGCATGATACTCTGGAACAAATTGATCTGATTCACCGTATGATCAAGCGCTATCCAGAAACCTTTGAAATGGCTGCCACGGCAGATGATATCGAACGAATTCACAAATCGGGCAAAATCGCCTCAATGATTGGTGTTGAGGGTGGACATTCGATTGAAAATTCACTGTCACTCCTGCGTATCTTTTATGGTTTGGGCGTGCGTTATATGACACTAACTCACTCCGATTCACTCGACTGGGCAGACTCGGCCACAGACGAGGCAAAAAGTCAGGGATTATCACCCTTCGGTGAGGAAGTGGTGTTGAGTATGAACCGTCTCGGAATGCTGGTCGATATTTCACATGTGTCGCAAGAAACGATGGACGACGTGTTGCGTGTGAGTCAAGCGCCCATTATCGCCTCGCATTCGTCGGCACGTGCCATCGCCGATCATGTGCGGAATGTCCCCGATGAAATCTTGGTGAAAGTGAAAAAGAACGGCGGCATTGTGATGGTCAATTACTTCTCTGGTTTTGTGGTGCCCGAATCCGCCAAACAAATGACTGACATGTTCCAGAAACGGCGCGAACTCAAACAGAAATTCTCGAAGGAAACAGAATTCAGGCGCGAATACAATCAATGGAAGAGTAAACAAAAAATGAAGCCAGGCACAATTCATGATGTCGTGGATCATATCGACCACATTGTAAAAGTTGCCGGCGTGGAGCATGTCGGAATTGGTTCCGATTTTGACGGCGTTTCATCGCTGCCAATTCAACTGGAAGATGTGGCAACCTATCCGTTGATAACGCAAGCGCTCCTGGATCGCGGTTATTCCGATCAGCAAATCAAACAAATCATGGGTGAAAACCTGATGCGTGTGTTACGAGAAGCAGAACGTGTCGCTAAGCACTTACAAAAGAGTGAAAATGAATCAGAAAATACTGAGAGCGACTCTGAAAAAACAAAAAAAACTCTACCAAAACTCAGAAAGTAAGTTAATCTAATTAGCTACATGATGTGGAACTGAGGGTTTAAATCCGCATTTCCCAGGACAACATATCATCATTTATGAGCATTAGTTTTGTTCTAAAACACTGCCATATCAAGACTTTACGCCTCAAAAACGCCTGGCAATATTATGCTATATTTCGGCAGAATAATGAAGGTAACACATAAAGTCCTAAGATATCTTTTGATAAGTTCTTGATGAAAAACACAGCTAACAAGACAAGATCTAAACAACTATTAAACATATTTCATTGTAAGAGTCAAACAGGTAGGAATGTGCTTGCATGCTGGAATTAAATGAAACTCTTGAAGCTGCTTATTCCGTCGCAAGACAGATGTATGAGGAATTAGGAGTCGATACGGAAGCAGCCATTCATCAGATTTCCCAAATCGCGCTTTCGCTTCATTGCTGGCAGGGAGATGATATCTCCGGCTTTGAAAACAACGGCGAAGACATTAGTGGCGGCTTAGCAATTACAGGGGCCTATCCAGGAAAAGCTAGTTGCCCCGAGGAACTGCGTGAAGATATTGAAAAAGCAATGTCCCTGATTCCGGGCCAACACCGACTGAATCTACATGCCAATTATGCTGAGACCGGCAACCAAAAAATCGATCGGAATGACCTCCAACCGGAACATTTTCAGAATTGGATTGATTGGGCCAAGTCGTTTGATCTTGGTCTGGACTTCAATCCCACGTATTTTGCGCATGCAAAAGCGAAAGACGGTTTTACACTTGCGCACCCGGACCAGGGAATACGACAATTCTGGATTGACCATGGTATCGCCTGCCGAAAAATTGGGGAATACATGGGAAAGTCACTGGGAACACCCTGTGTGACTGACTTCTGGATTCCGGACGGCTTCAAAGACACTCCCGCCGATCGCAAAGCACCTCGACTTCGTCTTCTCGATTCTCTTGATGAAATTTTTTCGGAAACAATCGATACCACATTCAATAAAGATGCAGTCGAATGTAAGTTGTTTGGGATTGGTTCAGAGAGCTATGTCGTGGGTTCGCATGAATTTTATCTAGGTTATGCAATTAAAAATCAGAAACTACTCTGCCTGGACTCGGGACATTTTCATCCCACGGAGTCGATTTCTGACAAGATTTCTTCCGTCCTATTATGGGTTGATGAAATGTTGTTACATGTAAGTCGTGGCGTTCGCTGGGACAGCGACCACGTTGTGACGTGGACCGACGAATTACAAGCGATAGCCCTCGAACTGGTACGAGGAAATTATCTGAATCGCGTTCACTTGGGACTCGATTTCTTCGATGCCAGTATCAATCGGGTTGCAGCCTGGGTAATCGGTTCTCGCAATCTTCTCAAAGCTTTACTGATGGCATTTCTGGAACCGACTCAAACGTTGCGGCAATATGAACTGGAAGGTGATTACACATCCCGATTGGCGTTGATGGAACAATTGAAGATGATGCCTCTGGGTGCTGTTTGGGACTACTATTGCATGAAAGTAGGTGTTCCTTCCGAGCGGGAATGGCTGAATGAGATCAAACATTATGAACAAGATGTCCTCAGCCGCCGCTAACCCCCATCGCTTTATTGAACCTTAATCAAAAATGACAGACCAAAACAACTCTAACACTAACGAGTACGAAAGAGAACCGGTTCCGGAATCGGCATTGCTCGGTTTCAAAAGTTTTCTCGGCATGTATGCCGGCGAACATTGTGCTGGAACAGAGTTGATGATCGGCCCGCTTTTTGTAGCCGCGGGAGTCAGTGCCTTTGATTTGGTTGTGGGACTGATTGTCGGCAATCTGTTAGCTGTTTTAAGTTGGTTATTTCTGACCGCTCCCATCGCCGTCAAATGCAGGCTCACTCTGTATTATCAGTTGGAGAAGATTTGTGGCCGAAAACTTGTAACGCTCTATAATTTGGCCAACGGAGTGATGTTCTGTTTTTTAGCCGGTTCGATGATTACCGTTTCGGCAACTGCAGTCGGAGTCTGGGTTGAATTTCCGATGCCAGGGCTCAATGATGTGTATCCTAATAGCATCGGTTGGGTATTAGCCGTTTTCGGAATAGGGATGCTTATCTCGATTGTAGCTGCGTTTGGCTACGACACGGTTTCAAAATTTGCCAATATCGCGGCACCTTGGATGGTGTTGGTTTTTCTTGCGTTCGGATTGGTAGGACTCAAACAATTCATCGAAGTCACGGGAGCAGAAGTCAATTCTCTTGGTTCATTGTGGACTTTGTGCGAAACACATATCTGGGAAGGGGGCAAACCGCTACCAGGTCAGGTAAAATTTACGTTCTGGCATGTCATGTTCTTTGCCTGGTTCTGTAATATGGCTATGCACATCGGTATGTCAGACCTGACCATTTTCCGTTACGCGAAACATTCCTGGTATGGAGTCGCCACCGCTTCAGGCATGTGCGTAGGACATTTCATGGCTTGGTTATCCGCCTCAGTGTTGTATGCCTTACAACTTCACAATCACCCCTCAAATACTGATGTCTTACCCGGGCCGATGGCATTTCAGGCAGCAGGGATAGCGGGTTTATTGTGTGTGATTATTGCTGGCTGGACCACCGCGAACCCAACAATCTATCGAGCTGGACTTGCCTTTCAAGCGATTGTGCCTGCTTTATCCAGGTTCAAAGTCACCATTGCAACCGGCATGCTGGCTACCTTCGCAGGAATGTTCCCGGCTATTGCCATGAAACTGCTGGGATTTGTGGCACTTTATGGAATGCTGTTAATGCCGATGGGGGCTGTGATTTTTGTTGACTTTTACCTGTTAAAGAAATTAGGACTACAAAGTAATTATGCTGAGCTGAGTAAGAAATCTTTCAACTGGGCTGCTGGACTCACTTGGTTTCTCACACTGGGTATGTGTGTCGCACTAGTGCAATTTGCCGGTGTTCAAATTTATTTCGTGAGTCTACCGGGCTGGTTTATCGCGGCTGCTTTTTATGTGGTGATTAGTAAATTCTACCAACGTCAAGTTCATCACACGTAGGACACTCTCATGAGACGAATTATTCAAACCATATCATGGCTGGCTTTGGCAGGGACTTTCCTTTCTCCCGTCCTGTTTTTTGCGGGGATGATTGATCTTGAACAATCAAAAAGAATCCTACTATTAGCGACGATCATTTGGTTTGTGCACACTCCAATGTGGATGGGTCGAGAACCAGAGAAGCCCGATACTGCTACGATTCCGTAATTGTGCAAGTAGCCTCTTAAGTACTTATCGCGAAAACCAAACGCTTTCAGGCACTTCAAAATACGAACACATAGGCACCATTCAGCTATTTGCTGCTCTTGTTCATCTTTCGGTACAAAGAAGGTGATGTCCCGATTTGCTGTCGAAACTGTCTTGTGAAATAATTGCTATCATTAAAACCGACCTGCATAGCAATTTCGGTAATGCTGAGTTCCCCCTGTTTGAGTAGTTCAATCGCACGATTGATTCGCAACTGTATCAGGTATGCAATAGGAGATCTTCCCATTGCCGTTTGAAATGTGCGAATGAAATTTCGTTTTGACATATGCGCGATTTCTGCTAAATCGTCCAAGTTAATCTCATCAGAATAATTGAGCTCCAGATAGGTAATCGCTTCAGCGATGAGTAGTAACGACTGAGAATCGGGATTTTCAGAATTGGTGTAACAACGAGACAAATAACCGACAACCTGCATAAATGCAGCAGTTGCCAGGAACTGAAAGCCAGCTTCTCTTTTCGCAAGTTCCTCTTCCAACGTGTCGCTATAGGAAACAACTGTTGCCAGAGACTTGGCATCGAGCCTCAGTCGACTTTTGAAATTGTGCCTTTTTCTCCAGGCAGGTTCGAGAGTGAACAAAGCCAAATAGCCAGGCAGTGTTCCGAGGTCATTCAAATCCAACTGTAATGTCAGCGGATCAAATAGAATATTGATCAGTCTCAGGTCTTCCATGTTCTGATAGTCATGAGGTCGAGAGCCTCCAATGACAAAAGCATCACCCGTCGTCAATAAGTACGACTCCGAACCGGTCACATGCTGCCCAACACCTCCAGTTACAATCACAATTTCGGAAAATTCGTGCGCATGCAAACCAAAGGGTTCCTGTGGGTCACGGCGTTCAACCACGATAGGAAAACCATCAGCGTGAAACCAGTTTTCTTTTTTTAGAATTGCGACCATTGGCTCAGCACTTATAAAGCACACAAAAACACGCATGCTAATTAGTGGCAATATAATACTAGAAACAAGCGTTTAGAATCACAACGAAAGCACCAACATCAACTATATAAACCCTTTATTTATCGTGTATTTCGCTATATTGAGATTGCTAAAACCAGGTAACATAAAAACCACTCATGGCACTATTATCCAGAACACTGGCACGATAATCAAGGTAATTCCTCCGAATTCCTAAGTAAGTTAAGTATATCTTAATGGGTGTTTCACCTGATACTCAATCCCTTATCGAGGATTACATCTCTATTTGTTTTCAGCATCGAGCCAGGCTGAATCTTTTACATAATTTTTTTCCAGGAGGCACGACTAATGTCCAGACTGAAAACTAGACAAAAACCGAAAGGCTTTACTTTAATCGAATTGTTAGTGGTGATTGCGATCATTGCGATTTTAATTGCCTTGCTTTTACCAGCAGTCCAACAAGCGCGCGAAGCCGCTCGTCGTAGTACCTGCAAAAACAACATGAAACAAATTGGCCTCGCACTTCATAATTATCATGAAACACATAATATGTTTCCCAATGATGTGTGGACGAACGATCCTGGTGGATCTAATCCTGGCGCTCGAAACTACACTTGGATCACTTTGCTACTTCCGTTTTTAGAACAGGCACCACTTTATAATCAAATTAATTTTTCAGTCCCCATGTTAGGGCAGACTGACTCGACTGGTGCAACAATCCAGTCTACGAAACTTCCAGTACTGCATTGTCCTTCAGACCAGGATCATGATCCTAGTGCGCGCGATGGCTTTGCTACAACGAACTATGCCGGATCACAGGGTTTTGACTGGTGGCGACGCCCCAATCAAGTTCATACTGGTGTTTTCACACTTCAATCCAAAGTACGCATTCGTGACATTACCGATGGAACAACGACAACCATTGCTGTTGGGGAAGTTGCTCAAAATGGTCATGCTTCTGGCGGACGTACTTGTGGAGCAGGCCGACTTCGTGATGGTGGTGGAGAAGCTGTGTACCGCATGGCGTTTGTTGCACATACTCATCTTACTGTGATGAATGCAGCTGGATATTCGCTGCTTTTACCAGATGGCACATCAACAGGTGAAGGCGGAGAGTTTTACAAAACAGCACCCTATTCCTGGGGTCCTCTTTATATTGCAGCCCACTGTATTAACTCAGAATGGCCCGGTCCCGGTTCAGTGCATCAGGGTGGTGCTCACTTCTTAATGTGTGACGGTTCGGTTCGCTTTATTAGCGAGAACCTGGACTATCATGGTGACCATAATCAATCTGCAGGTGCTCCCAGCCTCTGGATGTCGCTTAACACCATCGCCGGTGGCCGTTTCGATAGCATTGTCGGTGATTTTTAAGTCTGAACTTCATGCTCCTCTCCTTTCTTAAAGGGGAGGAGTACTTTTTTAAAGTTCCTCGTTCTTCTTCAAGTGCTCTTAATCTCAAAGGTTGGTAGATGATCCGCTCAGCAAATTTCCTTTTAATAGTTTTTATGATTACCATTTCAGGGTGTGGTGGTGATGATGCTGCTGGTAGTAAAAGAACAGTCAAAACAGTTCCTGCTTCAGGTACGCTTACACTGGATGACAAGCCATTTGGCCCGATCCACATTGATTTGTTACCGATCGAGAAAAAAGGGGACAATGTGCGGACAGCCAAGGCTGATGTGAATGCAGATGGCACATTTGTCTTGGGAACTTACGAGGAAGAAGATGGCGCTGCTCCCGGCAACTATCGCGTCGTACTTGGAAATATGGGAGAGAATCTGATGGAACCACCACCTGCCGTTCAGGATACCCAGGTATTAGTTCCAGAAGGTGGTGGAGACTCGATCAAGATTGTTCTGAAATCAGCCGGAAAGGATGCAGGTGCAGGAAGTCTACTGAATCCGACGATCAAAAAAGCAAAGTAAAATTTAGAGCAAATCTAAAATAGATCTTCATATATTCCGGTTGAATGCTTGGTTAATTGACAATATGAAATGATGAATGCGTATTTGTAAATTATCCGAAAGTAACTGAGGCAGATATTACTCCGAATAAACTTGAGTTACAGAACTATCAAATCTGATCAGTTTGAAAACAGAGACAAAAAGCGAATTAAGGAACACTCATGGCTCGCGGATTGATTACTGGTTTCTTATTGGTTCTATGCTCTGTGGACTATGTTCTCGCCGGCAGTCCGAAGATGACTGTGACTGGTTTACGTTGTGAATACTTAACGAATCCTGTCGGCATTGATGAGCAAAAGCCTCGGCTGAGTTGGCGTTTAGAATCTTTGCGAAGAGGAAAAAAGCAGTCTGCCTACCGCGTTCTTGTTGCATCTACAGAGAAACGACTTCAGGCGAATCACCCTGATTTGTGGGACTCCGGTAAAGTTGTTTCACAACAAACAACACAAATTGCCTATCAAGGCAAGCCGCTGCCATCACGTCAACACTGTTTCTGGACGGTTCAAATCTGGGATGAGTCAGGAAAACTGTTTTTCGCAGATCAAACAGCCACATGGTCCATGGGACTGCTTCAAAAGAATGACTGGTCGGCTAAATATATCAGTTTTCGAGATCAAACACCGATTGCCAAAGATCGAAATTCTCACTTTTTACCTCCCGCCAGACAATATCGCAAACAATTTCAATCGCAAAACAAAACCATTCGTCGGGCTACGGTTTATGCATCGGCTTTGGGTATATATGAATTGCACATCAACGGCCAGCGTGTCGGAGATGCCTGGTTTGCACCTGGATGGAGCGACTATCGAAAAAGAGCCTACTACTATTCTTATGACGTGACCAAGATGCTTTCCACCGGCAAGAACGCCATTGGCGCCTGGGTCGCCGATGGTTGGTATAGTGGCTATGTCGGGTTTGGATTGCTAGTGGGAATCGGGACTGAAAAAATCGGTCGCTATACCTATGGAAAAACACCATCATTGATTGCGCAATTGGAAATTGAATATACCGATGGCACTCGACAAACAATTGGAACTGATGAGTCCTGGAAAGTCACCGGCAAGGGTCCGATTCGTCAAGCCGATCTGTTGATGGGAGAATTTTACGATGCCCGCAACGAATTCGAGGGATGGTCAACATCTGGTTTTGATGATCAAAACTGGGAGCAGGCGATTCTAGCAGAACAAAACGGTCACCCTACAGCAAATTTTTACGAATTTCATAACCCTTCAGAGCCTGGTAAACCAGTCAAAATTCAAGGGCGTGAAGTCGACCTGGGATTTCATCGCCCCGAGTTAGAGGCGTTTCCGGGCGTCCCTGTACGCGTCACCGAAGAAATCAAACCGGTGGATATCAACCAACGATCCAAGGGGACTTATATCTTCAATCTGGGGCAAAATTTTGCCGGTGTGGTCAGGTTGAAGCTGAAAGGTTCAGCCGGTCAGCGTGTGAAGATTCGGTATGGCGAAATGCTGCACCCCGATGGCAGCCTCATGACGGAAAACTTACGTTCGGCACGCGCGACTGATTATTATGTCTGTAAAGGAGATCCCCAAGGCGAAGTTTATACTCCTCGATTTACGTTTCATGGTTTTCAATATGTGGAAGTTTCGAATTTTCCTGGTGAACCAAATCAAGATACACTAACCGGGTTGGTTATTCTCTCAGATACTCCATTGGCTAGCCAATTCGAATGTTCTGACCCGATGGTGAATAGGTTATTTCAGAATATTGTCTGGACACAACGCGCGAACTTTCTTGATCTTCCCACCGATTGCCCGCAACGTGATGAGCGGATGGGATGGACCGGAGATGCTCAGATTTATGTCGGCACAGCCATCTATAATGCCGATGTCGCAGCGTTCTATTCGAAATGGTTGCGCGAACTAATGGAATCGCAACGCCCCAGTGGTGCGTTTCCAGGCTATGCTCCTTTTCCTTTTCAGCATGGGTTGGATTTTGGGACTGCCTGGGGTGATGCCGGCGTGATTTGCCCCTGGACCATCTGGCAGGCTTATAACGATACTAGAATCATTGAACGCTGCTGGAAGCCGATGACCCGTTTTATGGAGTGGCGCAAACGGACCAGCGAGAATTATTTGGGCGTAAATCATGGTAATCATTGGGGGGACTGGCTCTCGCAGGGAGAAACAACTCCACTGGATTATATTGACACCGTTTATTTTGCCATCTCTTCAGAAATGATGAGCCAAATGGCGGCAGCGATCGGCCACGAAGCTGAAGCTGAGTCCTATCAGAAGCTCTACCATAACATTCAAAAGGCCTTTGTAAAAAAATATCTCAATGAAGATGCGACCCTCAAAGTCGATACACAAACGGCTTACGCATTAGCGATTTATGCTGGCTTAATACCAAAAGAACTGCTTCCGTTAACAGGACAGCATCTGGCGAAAAAAGTCCAGGACAAGGGCAACCATATGGCGACGGGTTTTTTGGGAACACGTAAATTGTTACCGGCACTCTCATCAACAGGGCAACATGACTTAGCTACTTTTTTGCTCCAAAGCCACGAGTTTCCTTCCTGGGGTTATGAGATTGATCAAGGTGCAACTACGATCTGGGAACGATGGGACAGCTATACTAAAGAAGATGGTTTTGGAAGACATAATGCTGCCATGAACTCATTCGCGCATTACTCTTTTGGCGCCGTTTGTGAGTGGATGTTCAAAACACTGACGGGTATTAGGACAGCAGGTCCGGGATTTCAGAGAATCATCATCCAGCCGAATCCCCCTGCTCCCGGCAGTAATGCGCAGCATCAACCGATCCATTGGGTTCGTGCCTCCTACAACTCCATCCATGGAATGATTAAGAGTGGCTGGAAACTTGAGGGAGACCAATTTCATCTGAATGTGACCATCCCTGCAAATACCACGGCTACGGTTTTTCTACCGACTGATTCTATTAAAAGCATTACTGAAAGTGGCGCGCAAATCGAAAACGCAAAAGGAGTTCAACTCTTGCGATACAAGAATGGTCGCGCGGTACTATCGATCGATTCAGGCAGCTATCAGTTCGCATCTAAAAGTGGAATTCGTGACGCGAAGCAGGCTTTAAAAACATTCACCCCTCCCGATCAGTCCATCAATCCGGAAAAGGTCGATCTGCAACATGCGAAATTAATTATGGAATGGGATTTTTCCAGAAAAACAGACGCGGCAAAATGGCACTACATTAACAGCCTTAAATTAGTCCATGATTCAAATAATTTGTCTTTGAAATCGAATCAAGATGACCCCCAAATGGTTGTTGATTTTGAGAAACCCATCTCAGGACCGTTAGCGGTTGCCCTGAAAGTGCGTCCCTCTAAAGGATCTCAGGTACAATTTTTCTGGGCCGATGCTTCGCAGGGATTCAATGCGATTGAAACCACTTCCCGCACATTGAATCCAAGTCAGAACATCAATGAATATTTATTTCGAATCGATTCAGATAAAGCAATCAAGGCACTTCGATTCGACCCGTTTTCGGGCCAGGGACAAATGGAAATCGATTCCCTTTCGATCTATCAGTTGAATAATTAAACACGTGCTACTTAATAACCGAAATTCCCAGAACTTGCTGACACACTGGCTGTCATTATCTTTTCGAAACGAAGTTATCGTTAACACTCTGTATTCACGTTATTTTTTAGAGCCACTCTGAACTTTCTACCTTTCCAAATTGAAAACACAGCAAATGGAAAAAGTAACAGGTTAGTAATGAAAGCAAAGATTTGACTGCCTATCAGACCGACTATTACTTGTTCGGGTTCATAGTTTCCACCAGTTGTTACTGCAATGAACAACCCTAAAAGAAAGTACAGCCCGATAAGGATTTGCATTATGACCATTCCGAAGATTCCTCTACGGTACGACTGTACTATCGTCATGAAGTAAAGTACCAAGAGCAGAATTAAAAACGGTACTGTGAAAAACATTTTGATGTGCTCTCTTATTATGATTTAGAAAGTGACTGCATACGGTGCCGCAAGATACGAGAAATAGAACTAACAAATCATCCTTTCAAGAACATCTAATAATGATTGTGTTTGAGAATCATTCCTTGATATTCTCAACTATCAAAGTGTCCCAGACGTATCAAAGATCTTCCATCTCTGCAACTTGCCCCGTATCGTCTTGAACAGTGAAGTGTCTAATGTGTCCCCTGTTCTCACAAAACGCGATAAGATAATGTCCGTGAGCGCGAAACGAACCAAGCTCTCTGGTCAAATGCTCTGCCGAGAAATGCGTCGCTCGCAGCAACTTAAGTTGCTTTGAAGTTGTCCGCCCAATGAACTCCATGCAACGTGCTAACGCTTCAGACTCACATAAGATAGGCATTTAACAATTCCTAAATTCCCAGCATTTTAAAAATGACCGGGAAACAACAATTTCCCGGTCACATATTACAAATCATAATTTACTTTTGATCATAGAAATTGAGAAATGATCTTTCGAATTCAATGATCTCGAACTTTACTTCCATTCTCTTATCGAGTGAAAGTTCGGTTGAGTAAACATGAAAATCGAGTGAATCACCAACGCGATTCAAATCACAATAGATGATCTGTGGAATGCGAAAACCAGATTCAACCGAATCTGTCTCTCCTTTGAGAAATGATTCGATCTTTCGAATGCTATGAGTCGAACATGGCCCAAATTGAAATTGCTCTACGATATCCTCTGATTCCAGATATTGAACCAAATATCGATCGAAACAATCGTCGCCATCATATTCTGCCCATTCAAAACACAATTTTGCTGCGAGAGTACCAACAATCAGAGTCGCAGAGTTATTTTCTGTCATACTATTTTCTAATCTAACCAACCAATTGCTGAAAGTGACCTGGTAATATGAGTTACCCGGTCATTAGCTTAAAGCTGGATTTTCTGCGATGCAATCCGAATTCACCTATAAAATGACCGTGAGAGCCAATGGCTTCCATTCGCCGAAATCTTCGCGAACTTCCATGATCGAAATCGCGCGAGCATTCTTGTCAAAGGCAATTGGCGCGAAGAAGCGTTTTTTGAGCATCGCACCTTGGTATTCAAATTGGAATGTACCGTCGATGAAGTTTCGCAGGTGCGGCGGTTCATCTGTATCGGCGAACGGCCCTTGATCGAATGACAGATCATGTTCTTCGTAGATTTTGGTTGAGGTGGTGAAGCCAATCTCGACGCTTCGCGACGGTGGAAGACGATCGATTTGCAGATGATAGACATTGATAGGCAACGGTGGACGATTACGGGTAACCGTACCACCACCCTTGATTGTAGCGACCATTTGCTGCCGAATAGGTTGCCACCCCACATTTATCCCAACGGGAATTTCGCGACCGACACGTTCGATGATTGGTTCGGGAACCTGAACCCGTGCATCGATCATTAATAGCTGTGTATCTGCTGAGTTTGTGATATTCAGGGTATGCTCGCGGAATTCGTCGCAATCCTGCACGGTAATTTTCGCCGGGGCTTCAGGTAATGTTCGGCCCTTTATCGTTGTAAGCGACACGTGCGGGAGCGACGGAACGATACCACCATTCTTTATCCACGTTTCGTGATTGCGTTTCCATTCAAAGAGCGATTCAACCGGATAGGACGATTGGTCTTTGTCGATTCGAGTGCTGCATTCGGTGCATAGCCATATCGCGTTCTCAATACCGCCTCTTTGTTCCGCGGTTTGGTTGGCGTCAAAACGCGGACCACCAGTCGCAGCGGCGCAGATGTGGCACGCTTCGCCAGTCTTCAAGGATTTGTCAGGCTCCGAGTGGGGACCGACCGTTGGCTTTCGACACGTGGGGTTCGCGCAAATGTAAGCGCCCCGTTCAGCGACAGTGCGTTTAATGCGTTCAGAGAATTCGTCGCGTGATTTCTGGGACATCCACGTTCACCGCTTCGAGATAACTTGAATTAGACTGAATAATTTCAGTATAACCCATTAACGGTAGACCTAGTGAAATCCTGTATAATCAGGCAGGATTTGTCAATAGAAAGATGTCCTGGAAATATTCGTTTCCCAGTCAACAGGGATGTTCTAAACCAAAATTGACACGCTCGCGGCCCGGTATTTTCAGGTTTGTTATGTGCTTGATTCGCGACCGCGGAGAATTTGCTTTGATGTCACATCACTTGCGGGAACGTAGCACTGAAGCTCTCCATTAAGATCATCGATGTAAAGTCGCCCACAATCAATGCATTGCCACATCAGGCGCGACTCTTCAGATATAATATGGCGCGATTTCGTATACGCGTCCTCTTCTGAAATCTTGCTTGTGGAGAGAGGGGCGATAACTTCGTCCTCGACAGCGTCAAAGACATCGTCCCACTTTTGGTCTGGGATCAAATGGCCCTTTTGCGGAACATTACAGTAGTCGAAAATCGTTGAGCCACATTCACACCCAATTTTCATGAACTCTCCCGTGCTTATAAATTATTATTCAAGGGAAATATTCCTCTTATAATGCAAGAGGAGCTTCATATAGGGAAGCATACAGAAAATCATGCCAATCTGTAACCTTCAATCAATAAAGAGACTAAACCATACATTTACATTTATTGATAGGAACTCCAATCAAAATGTTAGGGAACATGGTCGTTTACCGGGCAGAATTTAAAAGAGTATTCTCAAAAAAGTGACTTTTCGAAACGACCAAAAAACCTCAGTGCATCAACTTCCTACATTGGAATACGACATCTGAAAACAACGGATCATTGTTCTCAAAATCATCTTATTTTGTCAATTGGCTTGTTAAAAACGCCAGTCCCATGAGGGGGCGGGTAGCCGCAATGCGGAGTCGAGTTGGGTCAGTAACTCGGGTGAAGCATTTAGTTGATCGGTTGCCGCCAGTCCGGTTGCGGGTCGCACGCCCAACCATAAGCGTGTGAATGCGCCGACCGTTGCCGTGAGGGTCGGCAGATCGGCCACTTTTCCTTGCTCGACTCCCGATTCGTCCGCAAGTGTCACGACGTACTGCCCGGCCACGCCGCGCCATGGCTGATCCTCGTCAAGGAACTCGGCGATCGGATCTGTCAACTCAAGGTTGAAGCGCAGGGGCTCACACTCCAACTGCGTCTGTTGCAGACAAGCATGTAGATTACAGATGCGTGCCTGCCAGACAGCGTAGCTGCGAATGCCGGTGCCAAACTTTCCTTCTTTTAATGTGGCAAGACGATAAAAGGGCCGCGACACCAGATCCTGCAACTGAATATCGGGTGGCTCGACCAGCGTGACCAACTGGACCTGGTCTTCCAAACTCTTGAGTGTGCCAAGCAATTCTAAAAGTTGTCCGTAGTTTTCATAGACCATCGACATGACTTGATACGGGCCGTACTCGAGATCATCAGTGTTGCACCAGAGATAGTGAGTCAACTCTCCGCTGGCTGCATCACTAAACCCGAACCCGAAATAATCACTGCGTATGGTCTCACATTGTGTCGCCGCAGGTGAGGTAAAGGTGACGTACCCGTGTCGCTTCATTCGCCGCGTGCGGCACGCGTGCATCTCTTCCCAGTCGGTGGACGAAAGCCGTCTCGGTGTGCTTTTGGGAAGTGGGACGCACAGGTCCTGCGGTTGCACGGCCACCCGATGGTCGTAGCTCCCCGTGCCAAAACCCAGCCGGTCGTAATAGCCCTGGTCGAATATTCCAAGCATACTGAGCGCTGCTCCCTCAGCGGCCATATCGGCGATGAGCCGGGCCGTTGCTCTGCGTGCCAGTCCTTTCTTGCGCGCCACCCGACCGGTGGCAACTCCGGTCACCGCTGCCAGTGGCAGTTCCGTATCCAGATATTGCAGTATCGCATTCGCTCCGAGGGCGATTGATTCGGTCACATCATCGATGCGGGCAACACGGACCTGTCCCAGGGACAACTCCGTTTGCAAAAGCTGATGCTCTGCATCGGAATTGTCACGCATCCAACCGATTTCGTGCCAAAGCCGCTTGACCGCTTCCAAGTCGCGATCTGAGTCATAGTTGGCGACTTGAATATCCATAACCCGCGAGTCCTTATGCCATTGAGTTCATCTTGAAAAAGCAGAAAGAGCCTGATTAGCAAGACGACACGGTCCAGATTCAAAAGGTTCGCTATAAAAATTTCAGATGTGTTAAACGCAAGAAATTTGGCTGCTAATCGTTTTATACAAAACGAATTCTGTAAATATATTTTGATGGGGCACTTTTAACTAATCCCAATCCACTCTGTATTAACTCAAATTTTTGATTACATTTTACCTTCCATCAATTAAACTGTGTTTGTTCGATGTTTTATTTCACGGAGGAAGTTGATATGTCTGAAAATACAGAATCAAAATTCATTCGACTTGCATGCTATGCCGTTCCTTTTTTACTGGTGGCTTATGTCATGAGCATCGGCCCTGTTGCTGCTTTGGTTCTTGACTCCAAAGGAGATTTGGAATATCCGCAATATATGAGTCAAATAGAATCTTTCTATGCTCCTTTGGAATGGTGTGCAGATAAAAGCGAATATGTAGGGAATGCGTTCCGCGCTTACATTCATGCCTGTAATGGAACCGTTGCTGAGTACAGATAAATTTCTTTGATGACTCGCATTGCTGCACGCGTCAAACGACACCATTGCTGCCATTGTCTGACCTGATAGCCATTCATCATTTTCGGATAATCCAGGGAGGTTACCTGATTCACGTCGGATAGAAGAATAATGAATCTCAGTTGGGAATAGCAAAGGTTTCTATGGGAACAGAACACAACCACTGTTCTGACTAGCGGCTCAACTTCGTGTTGATTGCACTTCACATTCCTGGCCCGTTACCTTTTCTTCACGGCTCGAAAATCGGTCGCGGAACCAGTCAGCCACATGATGGCTTAAATTCAGGATGTTCCCCATCGTTGATTCAGGAGAATAATAGACATAACGATAAACATCCTGAATCGAGGAGTACCAGCATTTCTTGGAGTCAATCGCACCATGCCCCATATCCAGCAGCTGATCCCCTCGATCTATACTGTCATGAATTAACCGTCCGGTCAATAATCGTCCCAGTCCGTTCTTCGAAAGTGTATGATCATAACCCATACGTAACCCGTCGAGACGCCCATTGAGGTAATAATTGTAGCTGAATGCCGCTGGCTGGCCGGACAGATAAACCAGATTTAAATCCATGGCTCCTGCTTGAATCGCACTTTCGTAGGAATCTCGAAAGAACTGTGATACATTTGCGTGAGTGAGTGTAGTCCCTGTGGTGGACGATCCCTGCCAACTTTTGGCAGCAATTTTTTCACACTGTTCATAGAGATCCCAACGGGGATCTGATTCGCCGTAAGCCTCCCCCCGAGGACGATAACGCAAATATTCCACCTCGCCATCTTCGGACACCTTGCGTTCCGCCCGCAAATAAGTACGACGATCATTTCCTGATCGAGATGAGAGGTACTCCTCCCAGGTCTGATTCAGATCAAGATAAATGGTCTGGTTCCAGAGAAACTTCTGATACGACATTTTTCGCGATGTGAAGGCACGTTCTGTGGCCCCGCCATCAAAACCATCACTGTCCACTCCGCGCAGATCAATCAGATCCCAATCCCGCCGCGCGTGAACGAGATAGTCTAAAACCGACGTCAGTGTGGTTTCCGGATCAGCGGAAATCGGACCATAAACGCTACACCAGTCATCAAAGGGAAACGCCAAGATGCGACAGGGGCCAAACTTGGTTTTAATCCGGCGCACGCATAATGGTACAATCCCTGTGAATTCACCACATTCCCGGACTACCAGTACGCGTAATTTCTGGTTACCGGAAAAATGAGTCCAATAAGCTTGCAGCCATTCCATAGAACGAAAAAATGAACCACCTGGTGTCACGGACAGCAGCCGTGTCCAGTCCTGGTGATAATCGCCTAAGGCGTCGATCTCATTCAGTTCGATCACTTTTGACATTTAACCTGTTTCCCTGACCGCGGCTCTCCACTCTCAAGCTCTGCAATAAGTAATGTTCTCCTCTAACGCTTTCATGGAAATCACGTTGGGGAGTCTCTCAAATCTGTTCTAAAATCTACATTACGCACAGTTGTACCCCGTTACTATCATCAAAAAAAAATGATGTTCCCAGACACGATACTGCCGATTAATCCAGTTGTATCAGTTCTAAGAGAGAAAAGTTGACGGGACCGTTGCTCAAACGAGGAGGCTAGGATAGAGCGAGTGACACAACTGGAGATTCTCCTCCTCGAAGCCATTCGTGACACATTTTCATTGCTGACCAATATTCATCTCAGAGTTCGATTTCGGATCTTGTAAAATGTGATTTCTGAAATCGTTTACATTTTGCTTCTTAGAGAACTGATTCAGGTTTGGTCTCATATGAACATTGCTCAGTTGCGAAATCAAACCAAAACAAAATCGACCTGTGTCTCTATTTACATTCGTTCCTGTATGAGTAGCAATTCATATTAAATAGCTTGAATTGATCTGGCGTCGTAAGGGGTGTGAAAACGTTTGAGAACGAGATGAAGCAGACCTGAAATCATGCCATCTGGTTGCGAAGTGAGTTGATAACAGGGAAAAAAGAGTGCTCAATTTGAAGATGTGAAAAGTGTTTAGATTGCCCCTCGCAAAAACAAGTGCTTTTCATAGTACTCATAGTCACAGGAGGGAATGGACTCACCCAAAAGAACGATTCCTCACGCGCGCGACGCAGATCGCGCAATTTACTGAGTTCCGCGTCTGTGTCAATGCATAAAAAAATGCCCTGTTTTCAAGGGCATTTTTGTTAAGTTCCTTATTCTCGAAAATGTCAATAGAATCTCAGATCAAACGAATTGCGACATTCTCAAAATGAGTCCTGTTCATTATCGAGTCTATGCTGCTTTTACGACGTAGCCGCCGGTGGTGCGGGTACATCAGGTTGCTGCTGCAGATCTTTCAGATAATCATTGAGCAACTTATAAGTCGTTTGAAATTCCGGTTTCTTAGTCAATGCTTGATATTTGGAATCTGTCTGGATCTGCTGATAGCGTTTGATGACTGCTTCCAATTCCGCTTGAGTTGGAACTGCTGTCGTTGAATATACGCTCTCGGGTAGCGCCAGATAGGACTTCCAAGAGTCATCCAGTGTTTTTTCCAATTCCGTGTAGGCGGAAACCAGTTCATTTTTCATTGAATCATTCTGGATTTCCTGTTGTGCCAATTTGGCTGTCTCCTGATCAATTCGCTGCATATTCCAGGTTTCAGAAACACCTTCACTGAAATAGATAATGACTTTTGACTGATCTTTCGTAAGACTGTCCAAGCCAGTTTCCATCGTGATGGCATCTTCTTCGCCAACCTTCCAGGCAACACGCTGATTCTTTTCATCGATGGCTCCCTGCAAAGGCAGAGTGATATCGCCCTCTTTTTTATAGTAGGTACCCGCGACAGCGCCATTTTTCCCGACAGCCAATTGAACGGTCACATCAACTTCCTCTACACCTTCCGGAAGGATGGCAAAGACGCCAACTGACATCCACTCATCTGCCTCATCAGGTGGTGGCACACTCTCTGCAATCTGATTCGCTTGTGCTTCATACTCTTCGACAGGAGCGACTTGAACGCCATCGTTATAGACATAACCATCACTGACTGTGTAGTTATAGACGACGGGTGTTGTCACCGCGCTATAACCGATCCAGGCTGCGACGCCTCCAAAAGTGGCCCATGCCCAGGGTCGATAACCATATCTGTAATAGTGATAGTATGGTCGATATCGATAGCCAGGACGGTATCCGTGCCAGTATCCGGGAGGATAATACGGTCTATTTCCATAACCGGGTCGGTTCCCCGGAGGACGATTGCCAGGAGGTCTGTTTCCTGGTGGTCGATTCCCCGGCGGTCTACCTGCCCCTGGTTTTCCTGGTTTGCCTCCGCCTGGTTTCAATCCGGGTTTTCCTGTACCTGGTCTGTTTCCGTTTCCAGGACCCGTTCCTGGCCTGTTCCCCCCAGGACGATTCCCACCAGGGGTAAGTCCCGGTTTTCCACCTCCAGGTTTTGTGCCAGGACGTGTGCCGGGAGTCCCACCCGGTCGTGTTCCAGTTCCCGGTCTCAGGCCTGGGTTTCCGCTTCCCGGTTTTGAACCAGGTCTACTAGTTCCAGGGATTCCCCCAGGTCGTGTTCCGCTCCCGGGTCGTAATCCCGGATTACTGGAACCCGATCCGGGACGTGTTGAAGGTCGTGTACTAGGCCTTGAAGTACTGGGACGTCGATTCGAAAAATCGAGAGTCTTTCCCGGTTGTGAAGGTCTTGATGGTCGTGCTGAAGGTCGAGTTGATGGAGAAGGTCGTGATGGCATACTGGGACGACTACGTGAGGGTGTCCTACTGGGTCGGCTCATCGAAGGACTACGCGATGGTCGCGAAGGAGCTGGCCGTGATCGCGCACCACCTCGAGACATGCCTCCCCGGCTGCCTCCGCGTCCGCCACCACCTCGTCCGCCTCGTTGGGCAAAACAATCCAGCTCGCAAACAAATAACATCACCAGAGCGGCCAAAGCCAACGCACTAATCTGTTTCATCAATTCAACCTATTCGATCGTGATAAGAGAAGATCTATTTTTTGAGCTATTTATTATGGAGCAATCGCAGGAGGTAGACGAACGACTTTCACCTGCTCGATATCAGGTTCATGTTCCTGACCCACAATTCTGTTTTTGGATTCCCAAAGAAAACTATCATCATTAATGATGGTATAAATGTTTGTCGCAGAGGCGTGTCTGCCATCTTGAAGAACGCTGCTTTTACGTACGATCCATTGGTTCCCCTTCTGTGACCAATAACCTTCCGCAACGCCTCCATCTGAGTCAAACGTCCAACTTTTGATTTGTTTTCGGATCGGATCCCAACCAACGCGCTGTGAACCGGAAAGCACAATGCGACCGTTCAAATTTACTTTAAATTTACGGATGATGAAATTTTTATTCTTACTCCAGACTGCTGAAGTATAAATGCTGGATGATTCATCCTTATCAACCCATTCACCGAGCATCCATTCCAAATGTTTTAAGTGCTCATAATTAGATGGCACTTCTACTGCTGACTCTCGAACTGATGTAAGTAACCACTTGCCATCTTTTTTGACCCGAATCGCTGAAAAGCGCCCCATGACTGGTTTTCCAGGTGGAGGAGGATCAACTTCAGAGGTCCCGTCAATCAAAACCACATCGGGTTGAATAAAGCGAATCGATTTGGGGTGAACCTGAACTTTGCGGCCATAACTGTTATGAAAATATCGTTCGAACTCGTTCTTAATTGCCTCACGACCGGAATAAACCGTACCAGTTTCATCAATGTAGTCACCATCTTCATCCCACATGGTGGCAATCGCGTCGGCATCGCGATGATTGAAAGCTTTGATAAACGCCTGACCTGCTGCCTGAATGGCTTTCAGATCTGCACTCGAATCACTGGATGATTGAGCTACAGAAGGGTCTTCGCAGAATGCATTAACGATACCTGAAATAAAGACGAGCGTCGCCAAAGTCACAGTCAATCTCATAATCTTGCTCCCGGAAGACAGAAACACTTTTAAGTAAATAGTGTCTCTGCTACAGGTTAACTAGAGTGGGAGCCTCCTTACACAATCTCCTCGAACACTCTTTGTCCGCTCTACTCCTTCAAGATATGTCTGGATTTTGTGAAAGTCAACAAGAAGTAAGAAAGACTGCAAAAATAGCGAAATAAACAAACATTAGTAAACTGGGAATCTATTTCACGATATAGCCGGACTGTCTGTAACCCTATTCATGCTCGGTTTGATTCGTAAATCACCTGTTTCTGAGGTTTTTGAAAAATTAACCAAATCTTTGGAATAAATCACTCAAAAGAAGTCTCTTAATTTGTATAGGGGGGTCTTGTTTGATTATGGAGAACAGACCTGAAACAGGGTTTCCTTCAATCATTACTGAATCAAACCCGGTTTGTGAGATTCTCATTCTTACAAATCAGATATTCAATTGAGAAACGGAGAACAGAGATGAAATTACTGTCGACATTGGCAATGTTACTGGGAATCACATTATTCTTTGCTGGTTGCACAAAAACAGAAACAACTACTGAGCCTGCTCCAGCACCAGCTGAAGTTCCTGTAGGTGACCCACCAGCTGAAGGCGAAAAACCAGCTGAAGGTGAAAAGCCAGCTGAAGGTGAAAAGAAAGACGAGCCTAAGCCTGAAGAAGCTGCCAAATCAGAAGAAGCAAAGCCTGAAGAAGGTAAAAAAGACGAAAAGAAGCCTGAGTAATCTGCTTCTGCCATTTTTAAATTATGGCACATTACAAAGAAAACTCTCCTGGAAAACCGGGAGAGTTTTTTTACTTCCGTTTTGCGAGTCAATCAAAAGCAGCTTCTTTCAATCTCCTGGTTAATCTAGTGTCGATCAACCTCTGAAAGAATGCGGGCAGCCGTTAATGTATTTTTCAATAACATGGCAATCGTCATCGGCCCGACTCCTCCCGGAACGGGTGTAATCGCAGAAGCGATCTCTTTGACCGATTCAAAGGCCACATCTCCAACGAGCTTTTCGTTAACACGATTGATCCCGACATCAATGACAACAGCGCCCGGCTTCACCATATCAGCAGTCACAAATTCAGGCTTACCGATGGCTGCGATGATGATATCTGCGGACTTTACAATCTCTTTTAAGTTTTGAGTTCTACTATGGCAAATCGTAACAGTCGCATCTGCCCCAAGACCACGCTGAATTAGCAGCATTGCCATTGGTTTGCCTACAATCTCGCTACGACCTAAAATCACGGCATGCTTGCCAGCTGTCTCCATTTCAGTAGAAAGAATCATCTGCTGAATTCCGTACGGAGTACACGGCAGATATCGAGGACGTCCCTGAACAATCAAGCCTACATTTTCCGGATGAAAAGCATCGACATCTTTTAAGGGGTTGACCACATCCAGAATCGCCACTTCATCAATATGCTTTGGTAGTGGCAACTGGACTAAAATGCCATGCACACCTTTGTCAGCATTTAACTCCTGCACCAGCTTAAGCAACTCATCTTGTGTCGTTTCTGCAGGTAATCGTTTCAGAGTACTCTGAATTCCTGCTTTTTCGCAGGCACGCTGTTTATTTCTGACATAAACGGCACTGGCTGGATCTTCTCCGACTAAAATAGCAGTCAAATGTGGAACGATTTGAGACTGCTCTTTGAACTGGGCTACTTCTTGAGCCACCTGTTCGCGAAATGTTATGGCCAGTTTTTTGCCATCAATGATTTCTGCTGACACTCTGCCAATTCCTTGAAAAATTTCAGATACCCTCAAAGTTGACCACAAGATAACGAATCGGTCAGAAATCTAAAACCACCCCAAAACAATTAATGTTCCGTAAAGACAAATCGCCGCATAAATGGCGGCAACATAGTCATCCGCCATAATTCCCCAACCACCATGAATTCGATCAAAAAAACGAACCGGCCAAGGTTTCCAGATGTCAAACAATCGGAACCAGAGAAACGCAATGATTGAAATCCATAGATAATTCGCAGAGCTGGGCCAATAGACCACAGGTATCAACACCACAGTGAACGCAGCGATTTCATCGAAAACAATACATCCAGGATCGTCTAAACCCAGAATTTTTGCTCCTTGATTACAAACATAGACCCCAACCAAAAAAAGAACCACTGTCAGTATTAGATAGACAGGAAACGCCAGATTCCAATAGAGAATCCCCATGACTAACAAAGGGCCTAACAAACTGCCAAATGTGCCGGGAGCATGCGGCGCATAACCTATTCCCAGCCCTGTAGCTAGCAACAGAATGAATTGCTCTTTGATATTTCTCATAAATGATAATTACTAAACCAGCAATTTCTCTGCTGTGAGGGACATAAAAAAAGTCACTATTCAAGATAATCTAACTCGTTTATACTTCCTGAAAGCGTAGTTTTCTCTGGTACAAATGAACAACCCACTTTTAATTAAGCAGTATACTATATAGCCTGACAAGTCTGAACGGCCCATTACATTCATTCATGGATCGTATCTGAATCGTCCGATATTGCCAATTAAATTCAAGTGAGACCTACCAAACCAGTCACTCAGAATCGCTTCCTGTGAAGTTTGAATCTGAATGCCGTTTCGACCACATCAACCAGGATTGATTATATGACATCTCCAGAAGGCCCTAAGCTTTCCAAACTGGAAGCTCTGAAAGATGGCAGCCACCAGCTTCGTGGAACCATTGCTGAAGAATTACAGAATGACAGTAATGAATTTACTGCTGATTCCACACAAATTTTGAAACATCACGGAACTTATCAACAGGATGACCGTGATTTGAGAAAAGCCAAAAATCCAGATGGAACACGTAAAGGTAAGGCTTATAGTTGTATGATCCGAACCCGGGTTCCTGGTGGGAAAGTAACAGCAGAACAATTCCTGGCCGAATTGGATCTTTGTGAACAGTACGGCGATGGTACCGTTCGTTTAACAACGCGACAGGGATTTCAACTGCATGGGGTTATCAAAGGTAACCTTCGAGCAGCCATCAAAGGGATCAATGTTTCCAAGCTGACCACTTTGGCTGCCTGTGGTGATGTCAACCGGAATGTTATGGCCTGCCCTGCTCCCTATAAGAATAATTCTGTTTTCGATGCCATGCAGGATATGGCGTATGCTATCGCGGAACACCTCAAACCCAAAACGACATCTTATTTTGACTTATGGATTACAGACGAAGAGGGCAACAAAACCAACGAAGCAGAATTCCAACCCGTAGAAGAACCAATCTATGGTAAAGTCTACCTGCCTCGAAAATTCAAGATCGGTATTGCACTCCCTGAAGACAATTGTGTTGATATTTATACTCAAGACATCGGCCTATTAGGAATTGTAGAAAATGATCAAATCATTGGATACAACTTCTATGTTGGCGGTGGAATGGGAGTAACTCCCAGTAATAAAAAGACCTATGCCGCTCTCGCAAAGCCGCTTGGATTCGTTGAAAATGATCAGGTACTCGCGGTCGCCGAAGCAGTTGTCAAAGTTCAACGTGATTTTGGAAACCGTGAAGACCGAAAACAGGCTCGTATGAAATACCTGGTGAATAACTGGGGAATTGAGAAGTTTCGGGAAAAAGTAGCTGAATACCTGGGTGCCCCGATCACAGATCCTCGCTCAGTCGAAGTGACAGGGATAGATGATCACATGGGATGGCACGAACAGGGAGATGGCAAATTATTCCTCGGTGTGAATATTGAAAACGGTCGTATCAAGGATGCCGGTGACCTCAGAATTAAAACCGGCCTGCGAAAGATTCTGGAAACATACAAATTTGAAGCCCGAATCACTGCAAAACAGAGTGTGATTTTCTGCGATATCGATCCTTCTGATCGAGACGCGATTGATCAAATACTGGTAGAGCATGGTATGAAAAAAGCGGATGAATTGACTCTGATTCGTCGATTCTCGATGGCTTGTCCTGCTTTACCAATGTGTGGTCTCTCGGTAACAGAATCGGAACGAGTAATGCCGGAACTGATTACAGAATTTGAAGAAGAACTGGCTCGCCAGGGACTTCAAGATGAGCGGATCTCTGTCAACATGACTGGTTGCCCCAACGGGTGTGCTCGCCCTTATATCCCTGATATCGGTCTGGTTGGAAAAGCGGTCGGAAAATACACCCTTTTTCTCGGAGGCAATTCTCTGGGGAACCGTCTGGCATTCATCTATGACGACTTAGTCCCCCTGGGCGAAATCACCAGCCGACTCTCTCCTGTACTTGAATATTTCAAGGAGGCACGTCAGGCAGGTGAATCATTTGGAGATTTCTGCCACCGAATTGGTAAGGAGTCGTTACAGGAAAAAGCAGGTTTGGCAGCGAAATAATCAACATCGCCTTTTAATGATCATTAAGTCATTTTCACGAACCTTAATGAACCGTAGCTGTCTTACATTTTACTAAAATCGCCCCAGAACGGGTTGACCATCGTTATAAGAGCCTGTAGATTATCTGCATAAAGAGGCAGCGAATCTGCTATTATACATGTAAAATAAAGTGAATAGAGTCTGATGCAAATCCACAATCTACTAAGCCTGAGCCTACTATTAAACCTGCTTACCCAAGCCAGGTCCTAGGTTCTTTTGTACGATTGTTAATCAAAAACAACAAAACCCTGAGACCAGAATTGGCCTCAGGGTTTTTTATTTTACCTGCTGGTACTATTCTGGTCTCTCATTAGCTCCCTGACCGGGAGTGGAACTAAATAATGGAGCAAACCAATGTCCGATGACACCGTTATGATTTTCGACACCACCTTGCGAGATGGTGAACAGTCCCCTGGTTGCAGCATGACAACCTCTGAAAAGATGAAAGTAGCCGGGGAACTTGTGGAGCTGGGTGTCGATATCATTGAAGCAGGCTTTCCGATTGCCTCTCCAGGCGATTTCGAAGCGGTTCAAAAAATCGCCCAGGAATTTGGCAGCCAGACAACAATCTGCGCCTTGGCACGCTGCCGCAAAGATGACATTGATCGTGCCTGGGAATCGTTGAAAGAAGCCGAAAAATCACGGATCCATGTTTTTCTGGCGACTAGCTCAATCCATCGTGAGCATAAATTAAAAATGAATAAGGAACAAATCGTGGAAACGGCCGTGGAAATGGTTAAGCGGGCCCGCGCTTATTGTGCTGATGTCGAATTCTCGCCGGAAGATGCCGCCCGCACTGAAAAAGACTTCCTCTGTGAAGTTGTTGAAAAGGCAATTGAAGCTGGCGCCACCACTGTCAATATTCCTGACACGGTCGGCTATGCGACCCCTGCACACTACCATGGGGTAATCACAACGCTCAAGCAAAACGTCCCCAATATTAATAAAGCGATCATCAGTACGCACTGTCATAATGATCTTGGATTGGCTGTTGCCAACAGCTTGTCAGCTGTCGAAGCTGGAGCAAGACAGATTGAGTGCACCGTCAACGGTCTCGGAGAGCGCGCAGGAAACTGTGCTCTGGAAGAAGTCGTTATGGCTTTAAAGACACGGTCTGATTACTACGGTTTACATACGAATATTAATACAAAGCGTTTGTATCCGATTAGCCACCTCGTTTCGACCGTGACTGGCATGACCGTGCAACGCAATAAGGCGATTGTGGGGAAGAACGCATTTGCCCATGAAGCTGGCATTCACCAGCATGGGGTGTTGCAGGAACGCACGACTTACGAAATCATGCATCCGGAAGATGTCGGCTACATCGGTACTAACCTTGTGCTGGGGAAACACAGCGGACGACATGCATTTCGTGACCGTATCCAGTCATTAGGACACAACCTCGATGATGAAACATTCCAGCGAATCTTTGATGAATTTATCGCGCTGGCTGACAAGAAAAAAGAGATCTATGATTCCGACATCATTGCCTTGATTGAGAACCAGGTAACTGATACGCCTGAAAAATGGAAAATCGCGCGGTTTCACACTTCTGCAGGAACAGGCACAATCGCTACTGCGACAATAGAACTGAGCGATGAGAATGAAAAGATCCACTGTGATGCCGCAACCGGTGATGGCCCCGTTGATGCTGTTTTCCGTGCTCTCGAACGAATTTCAGGAATCTCAGGTGTATTGGAACAATACCATGTGGGTAGCGTTTCCAGCGGAAAAGACGCGCAAGGTGAAGTTCGAGTGGAAGTTCTGATTAACGGAAAGCTGTATACAGGCCGCGGTGTGAGCACAGACATCATCGAATCGAGTGCCAAAGCTTATTTACAAGCAATCAATAAGGCGGCAGCTAAGCAGTAAAATTGAGCGTTTTACATTTACCAATATGAGTCAGAAATGACATATCACGATCCTGAATCACAACCTAGACTGGTCAAAGGCAGGACAATCGTCTTCAGCCTCTTGATTTTCGGACTGTTGATGTCAGGATCGTTGTATGTTTTTCAGGCTGTGAACTCGTTCAAATTTGCAGGGACTCAAAAAGCGCTGGATCTAAAATTTCCCAACTCAAAACCGCGTGTCGAGGGTGGACGGCTCAAGGGAAAACAAGAAAATCCTGCTACGTTACGTATCACTATGGCGGTTTCTTTTAACCCCGACCAAAATGAAGATCGCCTTCAAAAAATGTCGGATCAAATCCTGGAAATTGCAGCTGAGAATCTCAATCTCAACGAATATGAATTGGCAGAACTACATTTTTATCAAGCAATTCCCGAACAAAAAATTATTATGCGGGAAATCAAACGCGACCTCAAAACGTGGTTGGATCAGCAATAACAATCTTCGTTTGTGCGAAGCAGCCTTTTCGGCTTGACTGAACTCTTCCATAGTAGAATCTCTTTCTTGTAATTCGCGATCAAGCTATTATCAAAAGGAGATTTTAAAATAAGCCCCACCTTTTTCGCGCTGAAGTCTGGACTGATATGCCAAATTTGAAGGATCAATTACAAACCAGTAAAGGATTCTGGTCTATCATCGGGTCAATGCTATTGATTCAATTCGGTCTGGGACTGTTTACTGCTCATAAATTAACTGTCACTCACGATGAGTACTGGCATCTACCGGTCGGATTCCTTTCATGGGAAACAGGGAAATTTGACTATGATCGCTTGAATCCCCCATTCATTCGCACTTGGTCGGCGATACCTCTCTTATTCACCTCTGCTGAAAGTGGCCAGCCTCCTTATTCCTCCGACCCTGCTGATTACGGTGATGCGTTTCTCGAAACAAACCCACAGAATTATCAACAGTACTACTTTCTTGGCCGGTGCATGATTCTGTTATTATCGGTCGCGACAGGTGTATTATTAGCGATCTGGGCGCGCGAACTCTATAGTCCCTCAGCAGCTTACCTGGCTGTGTTTCTGTGGTCGATGAGTCCTAACGTTCTAGCTAATGCCACGTTGGGAACTCAGGATCTGGCAATCACGGGATTCTTTCTGGCAACCGTTTATTGTGGCTGGAAATTTGCATTGAACGTCTCCTGGAAGTGGGCGCTCATAACGGGTGCCGTTCTTGGTTTGGCACAAATCACGAAATTTACGGCCATTCTCTTACCCCTCATATTAATTCTTCAATGGTTTATCCTCAGGTACAAAAATAAGACATTAGAAAACAATCTCTCTAAGAGAAGCATTCTCGCAAAATGGGGAGGATTGATATTAACCAGTTGGTTCATTTTAAACGCCGGCTATTTGTTTCAAGGGACATCCCAGCAAATTAGTGCTTACCAATTTCAGAGTTCAGAATTAAAAACGTTAAATCAGCTCCCTCCGTTCATTCAAACGATACCTTTGCTGTTGCCTCGGGATTACTTAATGGGCTTTGATCTGCAGCGTTTTATTATGCAGCAATCACATCCGACCTATCTGAATACAGAATGGAAACTCGACGGTTTTCATAGCTACTACATCTGCGCCTTATTATACAAGCTGCCACATGCCGTTCAGTTCTTGCTGTTATTGGCCATTTTTCTATGGTTCAAACAACGAAACCATAACGACGATATGTCTCTCAAAACTCTCGGAACGCTGTTCGCACCTGTGATTTTATTGATACTCATCGCCAGTTTTTCTAAAAATCAACTGGGCTTACGTTACATCCTTCCCGTTTTCCCGTTTCTATTTCTCTTTATTTGTCCATTGGCCAAGCATTTGGATTTTCATAAGCACAAACTATATTCTTACCTGGTAATAGTCGCAGTCGTCCCATTACCATTATCACTGCGCTATGCCCCCGATCACTTGGCCTATTTTAATGAACTATCAGGGAGCCCTGAAAATGGTGCCCAACACTTAATCGATTCCAACCTCGATTGGGGACAAGATCTATACCTTCTGAAACAATATGTTGATAACAATGCGCTAGATGACATTGGGGTGGCCTATTTTGGAACGATTCCCCCATCATCTCAGGATATCAATTATCATTTACCTCCTGAATTACGACCAGCCCCCGGGCTTTATGCCATTAGCGCAAGTCTCATACAGGGACGGCCCTACTCTGCCAGAAAACCAGATGGCAGCCGTCATAATATTGGCCTTGATATGTTGGGGTATTTTCGGTTTTTCGAACCCAAAGCACGGCTGGGCTATTCGATCAACTTGTATGAGTTGACTCCGGAGGACGTGGCACGCTGGGAGATGGCAGTCATTCGTGCTAACCGTGGTTCCTACCCTCAATAATCGATTAGTTTAATTCTGATGACCCGCCAAATGATCTAACCTAAAAGGGTATTTTCGTTGAGTTATCTAATCCAGTTTCCCTTAGAAGTTCGAAGTACTGCTCTCGTGTATTAATATTCTGTAATCCTCGAAGCTCAGGATCAATTTCGCGCAGCACATCTGCTTTGAGAAAACATGCTTTCGCGCTCTCAGCCAAATCGATGGGCCGTCGCTGGTTTGAGTTCAATAAATGATAGATCTGCTCAATCAATGATGTCCGATAAACGGCAGCCAGCGGATGATACCATTTCCCTTCCTGAACCATAACCAGTTGATTCTCACCCAAGGCAGAAATGATCTTTGTGATGAACTTAACATCAATCAACGGTGTATCACAACCTGATACAAAAGCAGCATCACACCGATCTTTCAATGTATCTAATCCGTGTGCAATCGCAGGTAGGGGGCCTGCTCCGGTTTCTTTATCAAAAATAACAGTGACCGATTCTGGCAACTCAGGTAATTTCTGTTTCTGCGAGGCAACAACAATTACTGGCGAGACAGTATCAGAAACGACCCTGACCACTCTTTGTAACATCAACTCATTTCCCATAGGAAGCCATGCTTTGGGATAATCCATGCGGGAACTTTCACCACCACAGAGAATCATTCCACCGATCTTTGTTTCTTTGCTAATATTTGACATATACCCACGAGTAACTTACAAAAAGAGATTTAAAACCACAGTTTCACACAACACAGAAAAGCGAATTGGAAAATGAGTGATCAGAATTCTGAACAAACTCCCTGGTATCGAGAAGGTTTGAATTTTACATGTACGCAATGTGGTAATTGTTGCACCGGTGCCCCCGGAGTTGTTTGGGTAGAAGACTCAGAAATTGAAGCCATTGCAGAACTAACGGGCAAATCCAAAGGCGAAGTATTGTTAATGCACACACGACTTTACGCAGGGAGGCGATCATTAACAGAATATGCGAATGGCGATTGTACATTCTTTGATCCAGAAAAGAGATGCTGTACTGTTTATGAAGCACGTCCCACACAATGTCGCACCTGGCCTTTCTGGAAATCAAATCTTGAAAGTGAAGCGAGCTGGAAATCACTTACACCAGAATGCCCTGGTGCAGGAAAAGGAGCTTTCGTAAGCTTTGATGAAATTCAAAAACTTGCAGCACAAAGTGACTTATGAACTTTGAATTATTTTTCACTCATGAATCTCAGATGAAGCTAATCTTTTGCTTACGTCTGCTTGAGTCAAATCAGATTTCATCATGTTCTGAAAACACGTTACGGACTGTCGAATAAGTTAATTCACCTTGAGTCACAATTGAACGACAAATAATTTCCGTTAATTAAGTATCTATCTTTAAAGACTTTGTAACGCTGAAATCGTACTAAAGTGGCTCTCCACATCCCTTTTTACCAATTTCGTTTGAAGTTTGTAAAAAAAATCTTTATGAGCCGATTTCAGTGTAAACGAAGGTGCAATCATTTACTTATAGATCTTTTGTTCATAGAAAATTATTCTCTTATTCCCTTTATTTAAAATGACTTACAAGAATTCGTTTTTATTTTAAATGATGTAGAGCATCTCAGACTGGGAATAACAAAAATTACTTTCCACTAGTGAAAAACTGTCTAAGAACCCTCTGATTGTTGTTGCCAGCCAAAGATCGGTCTTGACTTACTGTTCAATTGTGGGAAATAATCTATCGTGACACTAAGTCGTGTAACCCATTACAGTTGAGACGGCTCTGAATTGCCCAATGGAAGGGCGTAGCTGTCCGACGGCTTCTCAGAATTGGGAGAACCCAGTCGTGACGAAAAAAGAGATTGTCAAAGTGATTTCGGAAGAGATTGGTCTGACGCAACTCAAAACCAAAGAGATTGTGCAAAAAACGTTTGACGCCATTGTCGACACACTTGTGACCGACAAGCGCATTGAACTCCGCAATTTTGGCGTATTTGAAGTCAAAAAGCGGGCTGCGCGTAAGGCAAGAAATCCACGGACAGGAGAACGTGTCGACGTAGAAGAGAAATATGTCGTAACGTTTAAACCTGGAAAGGAAATGGAAAAACGAGTACGTGATCTGGAAGAAGAAGCAGCCAGACTGAAAGCCGCTGCTTCACAACCTCAGGTGGGAAATCCTGCGGCGACATCTCAACCGCAACAATCACCACCGGCGGCTCAACAGTCTCCAGGTTCTCCACAAGTAGGTACCTACAATAACGGTTCTTATGCGTCGGGAACTCAACATACTCCTTAAGTCTGTTTCCTAAAGAGTTTAATGTTGAAAGAACTGGTATGAACTTTCTCATGACCGGTCTGTTTTGAATGTACGAAGACAGACCGGTTTTTTTATGAGTTGTCAATTACAGAAAACTCTCTCAATATAATTAACAAATGGACCGTAATCTCGCCGTTTTTTGTCCGTAAATCCTGTTAAATAGCCCTGATAAGTAGATTCACCACAATAATTGGAATAATCCGCATTTTTTACCAAAGTCTCCTGGCCTGATTGTCGATAAAACGACCTAGAGAAGATTAAATGTGGCATTTATAATCCCACCTCTTCAAACTCCTCCTTAATTACATTTCAGCACTTTAACACCTTCGATATTGGTTTGATGCCTTCTATTCAATGGTTTGAATTAAGGGATCTCTGCCTGGGATTCACACCAGCATATATGGAACAACCATATCATGGAGAAAAAAATGCGTAAGTTTCTATTGGCCAGCATGTTAGTTGCAATGTCCTTCACTCAGGTCGGATGTGTAGTTCCTATCTACTCTTCATCCAGAGATGATCGTGCTCGCCAATTAATCTTTCAATCAGAAAGTATGCGGCACATCCCCAAAATCTGGGAACGAATCTGGGGGCTGGATATGCCTGATGTAGCCACACCATATCGAACACATGGTGGAGTGATTTAAGCTAAGTTTGTCATAGCGTACATGGCTTTTCGATCATTCAATGATTTCGCCTACGAAATTGAAAATCGCAATAGTAAATTGTTCTGAGCTGCCAAAAAATTTTTTTTGGCAGCTTTTGTGCGTTTAAGGTTTATGTTTTCAGTAGCGCACTTACTGGCTCTCACTATCTAAGCACGCTAAGATAGCCTTCTGTGGGTCTTTAACGATCCCTTCACAGTCTAATAACGCAGTGCAATGATTTGATAACTAGCCTTAGTACTTGGCGGTTTGCAGGGCACTTATCCCGTAATCAACTTAAAAGGAACGATCATGTAGCCTCTGGCTGCACCGGATGAGACTCCGATGAACGCCCCTACCCAAACGGATCTATTATCAGTTACTCTGAACCGCCTGCATCTGAAAAATCCTATTCTGGTCGCATCGGGTACATTTGGCTATGCTCGAGAAATGGAACCATTCCTCGACTTCTCCCAACTCGGTGGAATTATTCCCAAGACAATTACGACAGAACCACGAATTGGAAACCCTCCGCCACGGACCATTGAAACGAGTGCAGGACTATTAAATTCGATTGGTTTAGATAACGATGGAATCGATCTGTTTCTGGAAAAACATCTCAACTATCTCGCCTCGCTCGATACCTCGTTAATCGTCAACATAGCAGGCCGCACCATTGATGAGATGGCAGTGATGGCTGCACGACTTAATTCCTTTCAAGATCAGATTGCAGCATTGGAATTAAATATCTCTTGCCCGAATGTCAGTGGGGGCGTTGATTTTGGCACACAACCAGATTTGACAGAGAAAATGCTCAAACAGGTCACTGAGAGCTGTCAGCTGCCCATCATTGCGAAATTGACTCCTAATGTAACCAGTGTCGTTGAAATTGCGCAGGCAGCCGCCTCAGGAGGTGCTGATGCTGTCTCTCTGATCAATACGGTTCAAGGAACGGCGATCGACTGGCGTCAGAAAAAGCCCATTTTGGGAGGCGTGTTTGGTGGCCTCAGCGGTCCGGCCATTAAGCCAGTCGCACTAAGAATTGTCTGTCAGGTTTCCCGTGCATTAGACATTCCGATCATCGGTGTCGGGGGCATTGCCAACATTGACGATGTCATGGAATTCATCGTCGCAGGTGCCTCCGCTGTTCAAATTGGTACAGCCAATTTTTATAACCCAGGTCTGGCAACACAATTGGTTGGAGAACTGAAACAAGTTGTCCTTGAGGAAAAATGCACACAAGTGAGTGAACTTGTAGGATCTCTCGTGTATCCTGAAAGATAACCAACTTGCCAATTGTTTTACTCTTACAGTAACCCAGTTTTAATCAACAATTGATTATATAGCGAAAAAGAGAACTGACTCATGCGTGTGTTATCGGGAATTCAGCCAACAGGCCGCTTTCATTGGGGGAATTATTTCGGAGCGATCAAGCAATACATTGATCTGCAAGACAATGATCAGGCCTTTTATTTCATCGCAGATTTACATGCATTAACCACAATTCGAGATGCGGATCAGCTCCGACAGAACACACAGGAAGCTGCCATCGATCTGCTTGCCCTGGGTCTGGACCCCAAACGGGCCACACTGTTTCGACAATCAGATATTCCCGAGGTCACCAGTTTGACATGGATTTTAATGACGATCACTCAAATGAGCCTTTTGGAAAAATGTCATGCTTACAAAGATAAAAAAGCGAAAGGCATTGCCGCTGATGCAGGGTTATTTACGTATCCAGTTTTAATGGCAGCAGATATTTTACTGTACGACAGCGATCTAGTTCCCGTAGGCCAGGATCAAATCCAACATGTCGAAGTGACACGAGATCTGGCACAAAGGTTTAACACTCTGTTTCGTGAAACAATCACCATTCCAGAATCAAGAGTACTGGATTCTTCAGCAAAAGTACCAGGTATCGATGGCGAAAAAATGTCAAAAAGTTATCGCAATGTCATTGAAATTTTTGAGCCCCCTAAAAAACAACGTAAAAAAGTGATGTCCATCAAAACAGACTCTGCAACTCTGGAAGACCCCAAAGACCCAGATAGCTGTTCGGTATTCGCTCTCTATAAATTGTTCGCAAATGAGAGTCAACAGGCAGAGCTGGCAGCCCACTATCGTGCGGGAGGCATGGGTTATGGCGACGCCAAACAGGCGGTTCATGAAGCGGCTCTCGAATACTTTGGGGAAGCAAGAGAAAGGCGAGAACAACTTTCAGGAGACATCGACACAGTGAATGACATTCTCAGTGAAGGAGCGAAAACCGCCAGAGAAAAAGGCAAGGAAGTCCTGGAACGTGTTCAATCCGCCTGTGGTTTATCCACTGCGCATTTCTCCCTATGAAGTCGAAACTATGACGGATCAGTCTGCAGAACCTCAACAACAGCCGAATCAAAAAGCCAGCTTTATTCAATGGTTGATCATCGCAACGGTACTGATAACGGCCCTTTCTCTGTTGGCAGTCCATCTCCCTGAACGTCTCAAACTCCTACTCGTCTATGCTGTAGTCTATGGATTAATTTCAGGTGGTGTTTTAACGACCTTGGCGATCAAGTTTGGACTCTCTGTTAAGAAGAAATTGATTCTGGTCATTGTTTGTTTGACCATTTTGGGTCAATCACTCGTTCTGTACTTATCTCACCAACGCTATCGAGAAATGACGCTAAAACGGTTCAAAGCTGATCAAACATCGTTTGCAATCGACCGCGTGATTGCAACCAGTGAACCACCGGAAGATCCTAAAGCACGAAAAGACTATGAGCAGGTGTTAAAACAGATTCAAGAAGCAAAAACGGAACGGAGAAAAAGAGAAAAGGATCTACTCAAAATCTCATCCTACTTAAAACATCGGATTTCTGCCATCGCCAACCTGAAGGCTCCCTGGCCTCATCTCTTCTGGTTCATTGAACTGATTCTGTGTTGTTTGGCAGTCATCTGGGCCAGTCAGCAAGTTGTTCGATCTGACTCAAATAATACTTCTGCTGAAAAGAGTATTGAATCAAAGAGTTGAATGACGTCTCTACTCTTGTTAATTTGGTAGAGAGAACGATTCCCCCCTCACCGAAATCATCATACCTTCCAAAAAGGTTCGGCTGATGCCAAATATCTTTTCACACCAAATGATCTTTACGCTGTTATTTCTTCATACGCTTCTTGGACCGACTCAAGCCAGCGACTGGCCCATGTGGCGTTTGAATGCGCAACGTTCTGCAAAAACAGAGCAAACGATTCCGGATACGCTACACGTCCAGTGGGTACATCAATTACCGCAACTACACCCCGCATTCAAAAATGCCCGTCTACAATTTGATGTTGGATATGAACCCATCGTTAAAAATGGAATCCTCTTTTATGGTTCATCCGATACAAATTCAGTCACTGCCCTCGATGTCAAAACAGGCAAAGAACTCTGGCGATTTTATACTAACGGTCCTGTTCGCCTGGCTCCTGTAGCCTGGAAAGACTCCGTCCTATTTGGCTCAGATGATGGCTATCTTTATTCACTGGCTGCTCAATCTGGCGCGCTACAGTGGAAATTTCAAGCGGTTCCTTCCAGCCGTCTGATTCTGGGAAATCGTAGACTCATCTCAGTCTGGCCTGTACGAGGTGGACCAGTGGTTGATGAAAACACCATTTATTTCGCAGCTGGGGTCTGGCCGTTTGAAGGCATATTTATTTATGCATTGAATGCAGAGACTGGGGAGCGCCGTTGGATCAATGATCGACTGGGATACATTTATGGACAACATCCTCATGCAGCAGAAGCCTTTGGTGGAGTGACTCCGCAGGGATACCTGCTCATTACAGGCGACGAATTGATCGTCCCCTGCGGCACCGCATTCCCAGCCCGCCTCAATAAACAAACCGGAGAGCTCATTGAATTCCAGCTCCCTAAAGCGGGTCGTAAACCGGGAGGCTGGTTCACGGCAGCAGGTAAGGCGGCGCGGCGTGGTGAAACCGAAGCCCCAAAATCAGATCTGTTATTTGATCGAGACGTTAATTCCGCGCGACATGAAAACGGGCAAAATTATGGGCCGGATGGTAAACGTGGGGTCCGCCAACAAATTCAAGCAGGGGAAAAACAACTTACCTATCAAAAGCAATATCCGGGAGTCTCAGGAACCATTCACTCAATGCTTGTCGCTTCTAATCGATTATTGATTACGACACTGGAAGGGAGCATCTATTGCTTAGGTCCTGAAAAAACATCGACTCAGATGTATGTCTCTTCTGCTCTGGAACGATCAAAAACAACACAACCACAAGCAACAACCCCTCAATTACCATCAGTTATTTCTAATTCTGTTGCAGGAGGAGGATACGTTGTACTGGCAGGAGTACCAGACACAAAGCTGATAGACAGCTTGCTGACAGGCAAATCTCTCCACATTCTCGTTTCAGATTTCGATAAAAATCAGGTCAAAACATACCGTCATTCTTATTATGACCAAGGTTGGACTGCCTCTGAAATCTCTTTTATCGATGGACCATTGGCAGACCTTGAGCTACCAGCTTACTTTGCGCAGCTGATCATTGCTCAGGAGCCTCAGCACTCAGGCTTTGAATCATTTTCACAACTGGTTACGAATTTGTATCCCACACTGAGACCTTATGGAGGCAGTCTCCTGTTAAATTGCACGGAAGAGACTCATTCTAAATTGAGAGAGGAATTTCGAGACTTGTCCCAGGCACAAATTTCACGACACAGTGGATACACGGTCATGGAAAAAGCAGGTGCGATTCCCGGTTCAACGAATTATACCGGAGGCTGGTCGAGTCCAGATGAGTTAGTGAAAGCACCTGTGGGTGTGCTCTGGTATGACGACAGCGTCGGAAATTTCAAACGAGCCCCCCAACCTATGTTTGTTGACGGTGTGATGATCTCACACTCTAAGTACTGGCAAGGTTATCCTGCTGGAATTCGTCCACCTTATAAATTACTTAAACCTCAATATTCTGATGTTTATACTGGTAGAACCCTCAATGAAAAACAGGCGAAAACACTCGTTGAGGAATTGCCAACACGGGATCAAACGCAAAAACAACCCAGTCAGTACCGACCGCCTTACCAGAAAAATGACTGGAGCCCTGCACCTCCGGTAATTGGCGAACGTACGAACCCTTTAACCGGTCAGTCAGAACCGCGTGCGTTTCCCAAAAGCTATGGCTGTGATGGAGGTGTTGATTATAGTTATCTCTATACCATGCGATCTGGAACAGCCGCCTTTTATGACAAGCGTGTAGAAAGTGGTACCATACACATCAGCGGCCCCCGTTCCGGCTGCACGAACAGCATTGTTCCTGCCAACGGATTGTTGAACGTACCTTATTATTTTCAGGGATGTACCTGCAGTTATCCATTACCAGTTGGTCTTTCTTTAATTTCGATGCCCGAAGCTTATGAACAATGGATGGTCTGGGGCAAAAGTGAGGCAAAAGAAATTCGCCGAGTGGGTTTAAATTTTGGTGCTCCCGGCGATCGAAAAACAGATCGGGGAACTCTTTGGCTTGACGCCCCCAGTGTAGGAGGCCCTTCTCCCGAACTTGATCTTACAATAGAACCGAAGAATGTTACCCCCTTCTATCAGCATTCACTCTGGGTAGAAGGTGGGCGCGGCTGGCCCTGGGTGGGCGCATCTGGAATCAGTGGAGTTAAGAGCATCACCCTGAAAAAATTAAAAGGCTCGAATTATACATTACGTCTCTATTTTATAGAGCCTGAATTCTCCACAAAAGAACAACGCATCTTCAGCGTTTCCCTAAATGGGAAGCCAGTGATTAAAGATTTAGATATCTACCAGGAAACACAAGCCGGACACCACATTCATGTTCGCGAATTCTCTCAAGTTCCCCTTGCTGGCACGTTGAACTTAGCCTTTACGGCTACCAAAGGTAAACCCTTGATTTGCGGAGTGGAACTCGTCGAGAAGAATCTGCCACTTGACACATTAGTCAAGTTACCAACTCGTAAACAGAGGCTCCTGACTAAAGTGAATCCTTAAAGTAAAGGAGTTAGAAACTAAAAATCACGAAACGGTCCACGTGGTTCCGCCTCGGCCATTTCTTTTTTCCAGTTAGCAAAGTAAGCTTTCATTTCTTTCAGCTTTTCAGGATGTGTTTTTGAAAGATCATGTTTCTCCCCCACGTCCTGCGAAAGATTAAACAGACCATTTCCTTTAGCTGATTCTACCCACTTCCAGTTTCCTACCCGCGCTGCTTTATCAGCCCGGCGTTGCCAGTACATTTCCTTTCGAGGAGACTCTCCTTGTTCCATCAACGTCGGCAACATATCGTATCCATCAAAGACAATTTCTTCAGGTAAAGCGATACCTGCTTCCTTAAGGAATGTGGGTACTAATTCCAGTGAAGTGAGTAACCCTTCATTGACTGTTCCCGCTTTAATTTTTTTGGGGTATCGCACAATACAAGGAACACGTATGCCCCCTTCGAACATCATTCCTTTTTTACCTTTAAGAGGTGAATTGTCTGATCCTCCCCCACCTCCATTATCAGAAAAGAAAACGACAATGGTATTATCTGCGACTTTGTATTTATCAAGCAAATCCAATACTTCACCAATGGCCGCATCCATGCAAGTGATAGAAGCGGCATACTCCAGGCGTCGTTTGCTGGCTGAAACCCCCTGCGCGATCACAGGCCCTTTGAAGTTCTCACGAAATTCGTAGCGTCCCGTCTTTTTTTTGGTAACGAGGCTGTCTTTCAAATGAGGATACATTTTTTTATATTTTTCCGGTGCCTGGGCACCACCACGAATACGAGGATCGAGGCTTGATGCTCCATGTGGTGCATTAAAAGGTAAATAAAGAAAGAATGGTTTTTGGTGGTTCTCTTTTAAAAATCGAACGGCATCGCGCTGAAAGAGATAGGTACAATATTCTCCTTTATCTTCTTCGGTAAGCTCATTATTTCTAAACATTGAGGGTACGCCATAACGTTCATGTGTGAAATAATCGATGCCAGTATTTGTGAACCCATAGAAATCATCAAATCCACGAGCCAGGGGAAGAAAGCGTTTATGTACTCCTAAGTCCCATTTACCATAAATCCCGCTGACATAACCGGAGGCTTTCAATAATTGCGGCAGCAACTTCTCTCGTACATCCATGCCACCGATTCGCTCGAAAGTGACTTCATACTCTTCGGGCCTATATTTATGACCATAGTCAGGTGCTTCATTTCGAATCATGTCATAGATACCATTCCGTTGTGGATAACGTCCCGTCAATAAACTACCTCGACTAGGAGTACAGGCAGGCCAGGTCACATAGAAATTCGTAAGTCTGGCTCCTTCTTTGGCTAAACAATCCAAGTGAGGAGTGATCACTTCCTGGCTGCCAAAACAACCCAGATCTTTATACCCTTGATCATCGCTGACAATCAGAACAATATTGGGAGGGTTCTTTGCTGTGGCTAAACAGTTCGTTGAAAAAAAACAGCAAATCCATAATAGGGATAAAGTGTAAAAAAAAGTCTGCTTTTTAGTTCGATTCTGATTCACGTCCGGTCTTCCAAATGAAAATAAACAAAACATAGATCTTATGTACGATTCTTCCATCATTTAGAATAACAAAGGAAACAAGGTAAACACAAACCACATCCGCAGGAATCAGCTTCATGAAATTATTTACACTTCTTTTTCTTTGTATCATGTGCAATTTGATTCTCACCACTTCTGCTCGACTTGTCAGCGCAGAAGAAAAGGCCTTTGTGCCAACTGGTTTTCAGCTCTACTACGGAAGCGATCCTAAAATCATGAAGCAGTTAAAAAAACGAATGCATAAAGGGCAAATTGTTGTCATCGAACTGCGTGGACTTGATCAAAAGCAAATCGCAACCCTGGTAAATCTTGCAAACCAAGCGGGTGCTAAAGTGATTGGCTATATTAGTATTGGTGAATTGGAACAGTTAGAAAAAGCTAACTTTGAACAATTTCTTAAACAACACAATATGCCAACCTCTTTAGAAAAGATCTCTCCAGGAAAAAATGAGCTCTTCCAATCTTGGCACATGGATGTCAGCCAAGAAATATGGAAAAAGTTTCTGTTCAAAAAGATCGACCAGATTTACCAACAAAAAATCGATGGTCTGTTTCTGGATACAGTCGATACCACTGATCTTTATATCAATCACCGGGAATGGCCAATCACCCGTAGAGCCAAAAGTCTAAAAGCGATGATCAGTCTGATTCGAGAAATCAAAGCCCTGTCACCGTATAAGTTTATCATGCAAAATCGTGGATTGAATCTGATTGGGAAATCTGTTTTTGTGGGTGAGGAAACTGGTATCCTAGTTCCAGGGCTGTATCTTAGTAAATCACATCCACATAATCCGGATGGTTTACTATGGGAATCAGCCTATACTCACACTGGCGACTGGATCGATGGGAAAGAACGAGAAATGATTCAGATTCAAAAAAACGGATTCACATCGGTCTTCACTCTGGGATATACAGATACCAAAGCAGATCGCAGACAATTCTTTCAGAAGAGTCAGGCTGCAGGATTTATCCCTGCCTGGGGAAGTTCCACGAAAACTTTACACAAAGAACTCACTCGGGGAATCACAACTAAGTAAAATTCGTTAGATCATAAAGTCCGTTTCGCGCCCCAGAATTCGATCTACCAAATGCTGTGATAATTCGATGGCGGGCGCGTGTTTCCCCGAGACATCAGTCGGGTTGATTCCGCAATACTGAGACCAGGGTCCCAAGTGCCGCCAACGTCCGGCACGATTCGGTTCGCTTTCCATTACGGGAGTTGTGCAACGATTACAACCAATGGTTGGATACCCTTGCTGATGTAGCGGGTTTGTAATCACTTGATTCTCTTCGAGGTAGGCCTGAAACTCTTCCTTGGATAAACTTGCGAGAATGTTCACACGCAAGCAGTTCATCGCAGGGTCGATTGCCAAAATCGGCACATTCGCGCGTTGGCCACCATCAGCGCGACGTAGACTTCCAATCAGAGCATCATATTGATCTGCAACCTGCATTAAAGGTTGTGTCTTCCGCAAATCACAACACTGCTCCTGTCCTTCGACTGAAAGGTATAAAACTCCCAGCTCTTCAGTCTGTTGTGACATTGTTTTTTCTGGTTCCAGAGTAACAATATCTAAATTGTATTCTTTCATCAGTCGATCACGGGTCTCCAATGTTTCCTGATATAAAACACCAGTATCTACAAACAGAATCGGTATGTCCGCTTTCATCTGACTCAACATATGCGCGACAACACACCCTGCACGCTGCATTGATGATAAAGCTGCCAGACGCGAGCCAAACATTTCCTGTGCCCAATGGATCAGTTCAGCGGGAGTTCGTTCTTCAAATGCTTCGTTGAGATCTGCTAAATCGGCCTGAGTCAGACGTGCCATTCAAGTATTCCTGCTGCGATTTGCCCTCTGTAATCAAATCAAAGGCAGTTCGCGTCGTTCAAACATGATTCTTGTAAACATAGTGATAGATCAATTTATTCGCCTCATTTTCAAGAATTGTAACGTACCGTTAGAAATACCTCAATGCGCGCGAGAACCGGTTCCCTCTGAATGAGGGTGCTTTTATACCGCTAAAAGGAAATGCCACGGTCGACATTTAAAAAATCAGGCGAGTAAGCGTTCGACCTTAGGAAATCGTGATTGATCCAGATGAAAGAATTCTTCATTGTTCAAATCGGCAATACTTTCAACCACAAGATCGGGCTGATAGGCATAATAATCTAAATCAGTCAATGAGGTTCCACCTGATAAAACCAGTACAGAACGATATCCCATCTCCACACCACCTAGAATATCCGTTTCCATAGTGTCGCCAATCATTGTGGTTTGAGCAGAAGAAATCTCCAATTCCTGTCGTGCACTGCGCATCATAACAGGACTCGGCTTTCCCACGCTGAAAGCTTTTTTCTTAGTAGCCGCTTCCAACATTGCGACAATGGCTCCACACCCAGGTCTGAGACCATTTTGCGTTGGACAGTTGGGATCCATATTAGTGGCAATTAATTTTGCTCCATTTTCAATCATGCGTACAGCGGCTTCGATCATTTCGAAGTTCATCGACCTGCCTTCGCCAACGACAACATAATCGGGATCATGATCAACTATAGAATATCCATTGCGATGCAGAGCATGGAGCAGACCTCCTTCTCCAATAACATAAGCCGTTCCATCAGGCTTACTCTGTGCAAGAAATCGGGCAGTTGCCATCGCACAGGTAAAAATATGTTCTTCACCCACCGTGATTCCCATACGGGATAATTTCGTGACGACATCCCTGCGAGTTCTTTGACTGTTATTGGTCAAAAAAATGAAAGGGAGATCTCTCTTTTTTAATTCATTAATAAATTCGACTGCCCCATCGATCAGGTCAGTCCCACGGTAAATCACACCATCCATGTCAATTAAGTATCCTGGTAACATCAATTTCGGTCCTTGAATCATTGGATTGAGTCAAAACTCATATAGGAAAGCTTCAGATGCTGGCGGGCGCTCATTGAAAAACTCAATGTTTGAATCGAGGCATGGGAAGGCATCTATCTAGAGGAGAGACCAAAGTATTGAAAAATTACTTATACTTGGATTCCCAAATCACCATTAGAACAATTTATATTCATTCGCATCTGCTGAAGCGTTTTAGCGCATTAAAAACAAACATTCTTAAGAATTGCAATTGCTGTGCCGTATTAGATCAGGTAAATCAAAACTGAATTGTCAAAATACCACATAAACACTTATGTCTTCTACACTTTCAACCTTTTGTAACCGCAATCATTGGTCAGAAAACCATGAAATCTTTACCAGGACCTCACACTAACAGTTGATCAAGACTTAGCGTTTAAGCGAAACTGCCCAGGAATTAGACAAGCTGAATTTACTGGATCAACCAAGAAAACGATAACATTTCATGCATGATGGAATCAAAAACCCCGATTGCCTTTTTAGAAAAGACAATCGGGGCCGCAACGAACAATCTGTTAATCAATTAAAGATTCAACAGTCTTTATTCTGACTGCGATGAATCCTTAATTTCGATACTCTTCGGCTGCAAGTCCGGTTTTTTATCCAGGACAGTGGTTAAAACACCCGCATCAAGCGTTGCATTCACCGAAGTGGGATCTACCCAATCCGGAAGCTGGATCATACGCTTGAATTTCCCAAATCGACGTTCATTATGCAGGTATTCACGGTCTTCGACAGTACTCCGTTCGCCTGTCAGAATAAGGTGACCATCCTGAATATCGAGTGACAATTCTTCCTTTTTCATACCGGGAACATCAAGGGAAACATGATACTTGCTTTCTTCTTCCCAAACCGAAAGTGGAGAATACGCACCTTCACATCCAGTTAATGACTTGCCAAACATTTGACTGAAAGCATCATCCAGCTCTGAACGAAGATTTGCGGAAAAAGGAAATCCTAATTTGTGAGTTCGTGTACTTAACATGACTTTTGCTCCTTTACTGTCATACTTTTTATCGTTTTCGAGATCTTTAAAAGACCTTTTCAACACAACTTTAATGGTAAGCTATAGAGCATAGAACATGCCAAATCTGTCATAAAAATCAGTAAAAAACATAAACAATTATGAAACAGACACTTAAGAAAAAAATTATATTCACTTAAATATATGACTCACGACAACAAAATGCCATTTTGGCTGAATTAGCCGCCATGCAAAAACTGCCATTTTGACAATATCTGTCTTTTCATTAAAAAAACTCGCAACAAATCAAAAGATTCGCTGCGAGTCAATTTAGATTCAGCGTTTACTGAAATTTTCAAACGCTTACGCGTTATAGTACAGATCAAATTCGTAAGGATGAGGTCGCAAGCGAATGGGATCCAACTCTTCAGTCCGCTTATGCTCAATAAAGGATTTGATTAGATCTTCACTGAAGACATCGCCGGCTGTCAAGAAGGCGTGATCTTCTTCCAGCGCAATCAGAGCTTCTTCCAGAGACTTGGGAGCCACATTGGTTTCCGCTAATTCTTCCGGAGTCATGTCATAGATGTCACGATCCAATGGCTCACCAGGATCAATTTTGTTCTGAACGCCATCAATCATCGCCATCATCAAAGCGGTAAAGCTGAGATAACCATTGGCTGTTGGATCGGGACAACGGAACTCGACGCGCTTTGCCTTGGGGCTACCAGAATACATCGGAATGCGGCAAGAAGCAGATCGGTTACGCTGGCTCATGGCCAGTGTTACGGGTGCTTCGAAGCCAGGTACCAGTCGATGGAAACTATTGGCAGTTGGGTTTGACAAAGCAATCAATGCGCGGCCATGTTTGATAATTCCACCAATCGCATTCAAAGCCAATTCACTCATGCCGGCATAGCCATCGCCGTACATCAAAGTATCTCCCCCCTTCCAGAGTGAGATATGAGTGTGCATTCCGGAACCATTGTCTTCAAAGACAGGCTTAGGCATAAATGTGACAGTTTTACCATTTCGCTTTGCAACGTTTTTAATCACGTATTTGTACCACATGAACTGGTCTGCCATCTGCAAGAGCGGTGCGAATTCCATATCGATTTCGCACTGACCGGCAGTTGCCACTTCATGGTGATGTGCTTCAACAACAATCCCCAATTTTTCCAGCTCTTCGACCATTTCAGCACGCAGGTCGCCATAGCTGTCAATTGGCGAAACAGGAAAATATCCGCCCTTATAGCCCACTTTATGACCCAGGTTGGCTTCTTCAGACTTACCTGTATTCCAGGCGGCTTCTGAAGAATCGATCTCATACATTGCCCCTCGTTGAGTCGAAAGATAACGTACATCATCAAAGATAAAGAATTCCGGCTCAGGCCCGATATAGCATGTATCTGCGATGCCCGTCTGATTCAGATAGGCAAGCCCTTTTTTCACAACATTACGAGGATCTTTGTTGTAGTCCTCTTTGGTAATGGGATCGACAATATCAGCCAGCACGCTGACGGTAGGCTGCTTGAAAAAAGGATCCATTTTTACAGTAGAAGGATCAGGTACGGCAAGCATGTCTGAGCTATCAATGGGCTGCCAACCACGAATCGAAGAACCGTCGAAACCAACGCCATCTTCAAAAGTACCCTCGTCCCAAGTGCTAATGGGGTACGAACAATGCTGCCAGGTGCCAAAGATATCGGTAAACTTCAGGTCTACCATTTTAGCGCCATTTTTTTCTGCAAATGCAAAAAAGTCTTTGGGAGTCATCGCAAACTGCTCCTCTAAATGTCTGAGTGAAATCGCAGGTGTAGAGATCCGTCATGCCCTGTCCTGCTAAGAACCGATCATATCCACAATAAGTTAAAGCAAAGTTTGTAGAGGGAAGAGAAATTTTGTCCCACTACTGAAAAAGCAATCCATTGAAAATCGAAACCATAAAGATTTCGAAGCACTTTTCCCTTTACTCATTTTGCGTGAGTCGTAAATAAGTTGTTTCAATCAACAATGTGATTTCAGAAACGCAACTCACAATTCCCTGGTTACTTAAATTCATCATGATTTTAAGTAGATCGGTTGGAAAAATAGCGATTGCAGGAATTCGCAACCATACCGAAACCCAAAGGCACATGTTCAAGATACAAGCACACGCGATGTTGACGGAACCTTCCGGTGATGTATCTCGCTCGTATAGCAGACCACCGTAACGAATCAATCAAAAGAAATCTACTGTCAGACACCAGTGTATTGGAAATCTGTGCTGGATTCGAGATTTCATAACTCCTGATCTACAAATAAGCTTGGTGGCTTTTAATGATTACCAAAAATAGTCAATCAAAACCGCACAAGTCAAACAAGAAACCCGAATTACTAAACAATTTTAACAAAAATAAATCAGTAGTCCCTGCAGGAATATCTTGGGTGAGAATCTCGGTTAACAGCCTAACTTGTAATCAAGGCTTTCATCTCCCGCACCGCCTGTTCCATTCCTACCAAAACGGCTCGAGAGACAATACTGTGACCAATGTTTAACTCACTCACATTTGGTATCGATGCAATCCTTGAGACATTACGATACGTTAACCCATGCCCCATATGCAGCTTTATTCCCTGTTGAATGGTAAATTCAGAGGCATTGACGAGTGCTTCATATTCTATCTGCTGATCATCTGCCGAAGTAGCATCAGCGTAACGGCCTGTATGCAATTCGACTCCTTGAACTCCCAGGTTTTTCGCAGCAGCGATTTGATCCACATCTGGATCAATAAAAATACTGACCTCAATGCCTGCCTCTTTCAGCTGATCGATGCAATGTCTGATCCGGTCTGAATTTGTGATGACGTCCAGCCCCCCTTCTGTCGTCAGTTCCTCTCTTTTTTCTGGAACCAATGAAACCTGATCGGGACGTACATCCAGAGCGATATTCGTCATTTCTGCTTCTGCTGCCATTTCCAGATTCAACTTAACCTGTACCGTTTTCTTCATGGTATAAAGATCGTGATCCTGGATATGTCGTCGATCTTCCCGCAGGTGCAACGTAATCCCATCAGCACCACCCAATTCCGCCAGAACCCCTGCCCAAACCGGATCTGGCTCATAAGTTAAGCGTGCCTGACGAACCGTGGCAACATGATCAATATTCACACCTAAAGCTGGCATAGCTATTTGGCTTTCTTAATAAAGCAGATGACAGATCAGTTAAAAGCATCAAATTCTTCGAAAATCAGAATGAGAGCTTGTCCGTAGTATCGACAAGCAAGCACCGAAATAGTTCTCAAAAATGAAAGATTCAATCTCCTTATATTATTGGTTTTTTCAAGAATAGCCAGAAATGGAATCTCAGAATCTCCAGAGATCTCATCAATTAGCTGAGAAAAATCAAACTTTTTGTCGCAGTTGGGACTGACTGACGAATCACCAGTAATCACCTCGCCGATTTGAGTTACTTTTTAACCCTTTACACAATTTCAGCAACGAGATTTTCATGCTATTTGATAAATTCAGACACATTTATCATTATTTTGTCCTGTCATTCTGCCGGAACCTTCGAAAACAATTTGAAAAACGACCTAGAAGATCAAGAGTGCGTCGCAACTTCGCTCTCACATACTCGATTGCACAAATCGAAATTCTGGAAGACAGGCAATTACTGGCTGCCGATGATTTAACCGATCTGAACGATGACTTTGATGATGCGACTTCAATCGCAAATTGGCAGAGAATCAACCAGACAGAAGGTTGGAATGCTGACCAGCTTGAAACTTGGGATATCAATCAAACTCAAGCAGGAAGAATGGTCCTGACTCCTTACACGACTTCCTGGTTTGAATCGTATCGTGGTCCCTTAGTTTTTAAAGAAATCACTGGAGACTTCGTCATTACAACTCAGGTCAATATCTCTGACCGGGATGATATTGGCGACAGTGATTCGAATGATATTCCCAATGGTTCCGCTTTTTCACTAGCGGGGTTAATGATTCGAACTCCAAGAGATATTCAAAACCCGGCTGTTGACTGGACACCAGGGTCGTTTGCGGATGATGGAACAAATAATGGAGAGAACTACATCTTTCTTTCACTAGGTTACGGGAACTCTGGAAACCAGTTTCAAATGGAAACAAAAACGACTCGTAACAGTAATTCATCTTTGGTTCTGCAAGATAGAGGTGACAACTCTGTAATCAACCTCCAAATCGCTCGAATCGGGGAGAATGTCTTCACACTCTACCAAATTCCAGGCGAAGACTGGGTTCTTGATAACCGTTATCATCGACCGGACATGCCGGAAACACTCCAGGCAGGCATGGTTGCCTATTCCGACTGGGGCAAAGTCAGTGACTATAATCCTTTCGATCATAATAATAACGTACTCCAACCCGGAGGCTTTGATCCAACTCCTTTCGAGGCCTTCGAACCTGATATTGTTGCAGGATTTGAATATATTCAGTTTGATCGCCCGGAAGTACCAGAATACCTTCAGGGCATTGACTTGCGTACTCAAACCACGAATTTACAAATGCTGTCCTTTTTAGGCGACAATGTCAATTCGCCAGTTATTCCCAACCAGGACACAGCCCCTCCGATGCAGGTAGGGATGAATCTGGAGGGAATCGCAGACTGGAGTTCCGCCTGGACGTTTACAGATATGGCGCACACAATGCGTACCTGGAACAGTGTCGCTCTAAATCTGACAACATTCCAATCACAGTGGGGTTCGACCTTATTTGACATTGAGTTAGATGAGCATGGCTGGCCAACGCAAACCTATCAAACAGTTAACGAAGCGGGACAAACGATTATTCAACAGTTCGTTGCTCCGATTTTGACAGGAAACGTCAATCCTGCAGGCATCTATCGGGCAGAATGGGATGGTGAAGCAACGGTTCTATTACCAGGAGTAATTGAACAAGGCATCACTTCAGAGGGACGTCACTACGCACTTCTGGATTTAGTTGAAAATCAGGATATTTTACTGACAATTCGAGATATCGACCCCACCAATCACTTTCGAAATTTCAATCTCTGGATGCCTGACTACAACGGCCAAAGTTTTGTTGGTCAAGACTGGCAGCCCGGCGATGACTTCTCTCCCTTCCATCCTTTATTTCTGGAACGCCTGGCCCCCTTTGACACTCTTCGATTTATGGACTGGATGGAAACCAATGAAACCGACGTCGTTACCTGGGAAGATCGTGCCCGACTTGAAGACGCCACCTACCACGGTGGCAATGATCCCAATGATTTTCATAACGGCATTGCTCCCGAGTATATGATTGAACTCTCGAATACACTGGACGCGAACGCCTGGTTCAATATGCCTCACCAGGCAAACGACGACTTCGTAAGAAACTTTGCCGAAATGGTACGAGACAACCTCGACCCGGAACTAACCATTTATGTCGAATGGTCAAATGAAATCTGGAACTATGCCTATGGTTTTCATGCCAGCTTCTGGATTCAAGATCAACTTGCTTTGCCTGAAAATGCAGGAATGAACTGGTATGAGTTTGCCGCCAGTCAAATTCAACAGGATTTTGAGATCTGGCAAGAGGTTTTCGCCGGGCAGGAAGACCGAATCGTAAGAGTTGTGGCTGGCCAGCAGTCGAACCCAGCCGTGTTGGCAGGGTTGCTGCCCGCCATGAATGGCAATTTTGATGCCATTTCCGTTACCGGCTATGCCGGACTGGGATTTGAACAACTCGCCAGTTTTGACGAGTCTACGACAGTCGATGATGTCATTAACACGGTATTACAAGAAACGATTCCCTGGAGCCTGTCTCGTCTAATCGAACACCAGAATCTCGCTGATCAATACTCGCAGATTTTGGGAAGAGAAATCGATTTGGTCACATATGAAGGAGGCTCTCATCCGGACGCTTACGGTTGGCCAGTGCAAGAGGTCGTCCATGCAGCTTCGCGCAGTCCTCGTATGTCGGAAATTTATCAGGCGCTGTTGAGCAGTGCGGATCTGATCGGCGTTGATCTGTTTAATCAATTTACCTTCACAGGAGGAGGTTTCTCTGCTCCCTGGGGAGACTGGGGGCTGTTACACACTATGGATCAGCCACTGGAGACATCTTTTGAATACCAAACGATTGTTGATTTCATCAACAGCCAGACTCCAGAAGTTTTACCGGTCGTCAACATTGAATCAACTGTCTCCAGCGTTGGTGAGTCAGGTGAAGAACAACTTGTGTATACACTCACTCGGAGTGATGAGCAAATTGATGCCCCCTTGACCGTCGGTTATCAGGTTTCAGGCACAGCCACTTCCGGTTCCGATTTCGAAAGTTTAACGGGTGAAGTGATATTTAATGAGAACGAGTCGTCTGTCACGATTCTGGTAACAGTTCTGGAGGATTTACTGGATGAAAACGAGGAAACGATTCAAATCCAATTACTGGACCAGGACACCTATAATTTGGGAGATTTAATTCAGGCCACTGGGTCGATTATTGATAATGATTTTACAAACATAGCACCTGTTGTCTCACCAATTCCAGATCAAATCATTGTTGAAGAAGAATCCTTTTCTCTCTTTGTCAACGGCTATGTTTCCGATGTGAATTCAACAGACGGTGATCAAATCATTTTGACCGCCATGCTGTCTGATGGAGCAGGATTGCCTGATTGGTTAGAGTTCCATTCGCAAACTGGAGAGCTCATTGGCACTCCCAATTTGGGTAATGCAGGCATCTTTGAAATTGAAATTAGAGCCATAGATTTAGCTGGTCTGGAATCAAGTACAACCTTTCAACTGACTGTTACCCCCGTTCCGGTCACACAGTACGAGATGTGCGTAGTAAATACCCCCACAACGACTACTGCGAATGGTGAGGTAGCAAACCTTCCACCAAGTGAAACCGTTTTAACAGAGTGGCAATCCTACTGGATCGAGGTCTGGGCGAGTGTTCCTAATTCATCTGACCATGGTATCGAATCATATTCATTCAACCTGCATTACAATTCTAATTTCACAACAGCATCAAACATCGAATATAGACCGGCATTTTTAGAAGAACAGTCCGGACAGATCGATGACGAAACAGGAACCATTCAGAGCATCAGTGCACACACTAGTTTGACTGATGTTGGCGATGATCAATTTGTGTTACTTGCGCGAATTCAGTTTACGTCAACAGCCAATGATCAGGTCAACCTGGATCTTGAATCGCCAGGTATTGGTCCTTATCATGCAGAATTTTTGATCGAACAAGCCAACTTACAATTGACTGATCAAGCAGAGAGTCAAATGGAAGCGATCAACCTTGCAGAAGTGGAGTTCTGGGCTATTCCCTATGATGCTAATGATGATGATATGATCAATTTTAGAGATCTGATGTTATTCGCATCGACCTATGGTTCTAATGTCTCTAATTCAAATTCACCTTTTGCCTGGTTTATGGATTATAATCAATCAGGAACTGTGAATTTTCGAGACTTGATCTTTTTAGCAGAAAACTATGGTAAATCAAAATTCAATAATTCTCATGTCACATTCCCTTCTGGTTTTCCTGATACCTGGGCTCCACAAAGCTTAATCATGGATATTGCTCATCCCGTTCAACCACAACTGGAAATCACATCGATGACAATCGAAGAAGTGAATTTGACCGCGAACGAAGCGGTCCAAATTTATTCAGAGTCTGCTTCATTGAGTGAACGAAGCAGACCCAATAACACAAAATTTGAAATTGCTGATATTACAGAAAATACGCTGGCCACAGCAATGCCGGGAAGAATTGTGTTTGATATTTCCGTGGGTGGCTATGGATGGTTTGTCTATACTAGCCCATGGGATCACTCTGAATTTAATGTTGCAAACTCATATGAGTTGAAAGCGTTTACCAATTCAAAAGTATCTTTACCTATCGATTTACTGACCGTCATATTCCATGATTTAAAACATCTTTTAGGACACCAACATGAAACATCAGGTCTCATGCATGCAAGACTCTCACCTGGAATTCGCCGACTGCCTGATGAAATTCCTCATGCTGCAACTCACTTCAATGAAGATCACCTACACGAATCCGATCAATTCTTCAGTTCGCTGAAAGATAATGATCTTCTGGCATTTGGATAAGCTGTTTGTTTTCCTCAGAAGTTGGACTTCCCAGATATACGGTATCACCAAGCGAAGCAAGTTGCTGCATCATAAGTGTGGTGACCTCTTCTAAGACTTCCCGTGAGGCACGACGACCATAATAGTCGGACAGATCAATCGGTTCTCCATATACAACTGAAGCATTGGAAAAAGAATAGAAAGGTTCTATCATATTCTTGCCACGTGGAGAATTATTGATATAAACAGGATACACAGGAGCTTTTGAGCGAAGAGCTAAAAAGGCAATACCAGAGTTGGCGTGTGCAATGGGACGAGTATCCTGAATCCCTCCCTCTGGAAAGACGCCAATCATCTCTCCCTGCTTTAGTTTACGAAGTGCTTCGCGCACTGGTACCACATCACGACCATCGCGGTCTACAGGAATTGAATGCATGGCCCTTGAGATCCACCCGACCAATCCGGGTAGCTCATAATATTCTCGCGCCATTAAAAAACTGATACATCGCAGCCGTTTTTGAGGACTTCCCAAATGAGAGTTATACCAGAGAATGATGGGATCAACGGGACTACGATGATTGGCAATAATAATCGCCGCAGAATCCCCTGGAAAAGGGCAACGACGGTTCGCCTTGATGCCCCAAAGGCCTGGGGCATAAACACGAGTAATCGCAAATAAAATCCAAGCCCGCCAACCGTCGGGAAGACTGGCAGCCTGATAGACGATAATTGTCAAGACTACTAAAGCGTAAACAACGAGTGTCAGGATGCTGATGTATTCTGGATTCATCATCAAAATTCATACAAAACAAAACTGTCATCTACGAAACATTGAGTGGTCACTTTGAAGTCAGGGATTATAATCTGTTAAAAAAAAAATAGGCAATATCAACCGAAATATACAAAAGAATACACCTCAACATTCAATGGCAGAGACGATCGCATTTGTAATTCGAGCCAGAAATCGACCATGTGGCTCTTGGGGTTGTGTGGTCAGAATTATGGCAGAAGTTTCTAATTCTGGATCAATCCATAAAAGCGTACCTGTGGCACCACCATGTCCGAAAGTGGAAGTGGAGAGTAAGTCTCCATAATAATCACTCTTTGTATTCGTCACCATTTGCCATCCAAGCCCCCAGCCTTTGCCCTCTTTTTCAGTCGCCGATAGTCCGGAAATTGACGCTAGTTGATCTTTAGTTGCTTTCAAAATGGTACGATGGGAAAAGAGCCGCTTTTGTTGAAAAACACCGCGATTTTTAAGCATCTCAACAAGCTTTCCCAGGTCAGAAATAGTCGTTAAAAGCCCTCCCCAGGGTGCGCCAAACCCTCTCCAGTAGGGACTGTTCCAATCCCAATCTGGTTCAATATCCAGTTCGTCAGGGATTCGGATCTCAACAATCCTCGCGACTTTCGGTTGATCTCCTTCATACCACTCTTCTGGAACCCCAAGCGAAGTGTCCTTCATTCCCATAGGTTGAAATAACACCTGATCCAGATATTCAGCACACGAAAGGCCAGTGATACGTTGGATGACCTCACTGAGAATAGCAATTCCTGTACTTTGATATTGCACAATTCTTCCCGGTGGTTCATCTGGAGAAAGCTGGCAAATTTGTTTTACAAATTCTGAAAGTGGGGCGTTCGCTGAGCGAAGCTCGCGGTTATTGGGTAACATGTCAGGCAACCCCGAGGTATGGGTCATCAGATGTCGAATCGTGATTCCATGTTTTCCCGCACAACCGAACTCAGGTATGAATTGCTTCACCCGGTCTCCCAGCAGTAATTCACCTTCCTCCAGTAATTTGAGTACCCCCAGTACGACAATCGGCTTTGTAATTGAAGCGATTAAAAAAATGGCGTCTTCACGAAGCGTGTCTCCGTTGTCGTTGAGTCGCTGTCGCCCTCTAGAATAAAGTCGTGATGTCTCTTTCACATTGACCTGTAAAGCAATCGCTGGTACCTGGTTCGTATCACAAAAATGATCGATCAGTTTCTCAACAGCGTACCAGCGTTCAGGATTTATTTGAGGCATTCGTTCCCGCAGTAATTTTTAAAGTACATTTTAGACATAGGAAGCAGCCTTCAGACTAATCACTCCATCAGAATTTGGAAAGTAAATAGAAAGTCTGGGTATAAAAAAAGCGAAAGCTGACATTAATCAGCCTTCGCTGTATTTTGGACTTTTGTTAATCGTTAATAGGGAATCTCTACATCATGCAGTTGCATGAATTGGTTCAGCTTCGTGATTTCCAACACGTCCCGAATATCATCAGAAGGATTATAGAGATGAATCTCGATATCGAGGTCTCTCATGGAAGCCAGTAACCCGAGCATACCGCTGGGAATGAGTTTGACACCTGTCAAATCAAGAGCCAGAGTTTCGCAATCATGATCTCTTACTAATTCCAACAACTCATCTCGAATATCCTTCACACTGAAAGTATCAAGAATGTCTCTACCACCAAAACCTGCGACACAAAGTGGTCCTACGTGATAAACCTGGAGGATCCCCCCCTGTTGAACTGTCATAAGTCAAACCCCCTTCATTTAAAGAAAAATGAGGCGAAGCTAAGAAAATGAAAAACAAAAATTCAATAATATTTACAAGTATACTTCGCGTCATGATTTGATTTATCGGCAATTTGTGTGCCAATGACGACATCTATACAAAATATTCTTAATCCTGCATGATAAATCAAAGGCTTCATCTCTAAATCAATTAGAAATCGGTACTTTAAGGTTTATCAAGTTAAGACTCATGAAACATTCTTGAGGCACGTCTGCATAAAATACTGCAGTAAAATACCTCAAACTGTTGAAATTTGAAACAGAGTTATCTGAGTCAGTGCTTTTTAAAAAGCACCTGCCATTTCTTTAATCAATTCAGGTACGCCATTCTTATGGACCGAAAACAATGTTCGTATTAGAACAATGCATTTCAAAAACTTCTGATTCGTCTTTTTAATAAAAGCCTATTAAAAAATAAGCCCACTATGCAAAGCTGCATAGTGGGCTTGGATTCGCGGGAATCCACAAAGTGTTTTCTAAAGGACTTCGTCAAATCGTAAGTCTAACAACTACTTCTTACTGTTTTTGTGAGATTGAGATTACCGAACACGTGTCTGGAAGGTGACCACACCTCCTTGATGACCTTCAACAGGCTCATCTACCTCAAATGTGAGAATTAAACTGCCTTCCAAATTATCTTCAACAACCAAACGTCCTTTTCGATCTGAAGTGGCACTATCCTGAATATATTCCAACCGTGGTGTTAAGTTATCGATGATCTTGATGCCTTCTACATCGAAATCACCTATATTTTCGTATTTGATCGTGAAGGTAATCACATCACCAGACTCAGCATTTTTCTTATCTGCCATTTTGATCAGACGCAGGTTACCTTCTGTTTTCCGCTTGTCTTCAATACCAATGTATTCTTCAGGTTTAACAGCACTTTTGGACTGGTGAGCCGATCGTTCCCGAATCGCGATAACAGGAAATTGTGTGCGAGACCAAATTGCAGCTGCCTGTATCTGATAAGCGATCCGTGCTTCATCAGACTGTCGAAATTGTCCACCGGTCTCTGTGCCTGTATCCTGGAACAAATTACTCAACTTAGTATGACCACTGATGTAGGCGGTTTGACCCACTGAACCCTGTTGACGTTCAGTTTCAACACCACTGGCACGAGAACGCATACGAATTCCCTCCAACTGCTCTCGCTGTTTGTGTTGTGTAATAACCGTTCGTGCCTCTAAACCAACACCATGCACAGTGTCTTCTGTTGTTGCCAATGCATCAACCGAAGTCCCGGACAATGGTGAACTGGCAGTACGAATGGCAGCAAACCGAGGTGCATAAACGGCAACCCGATTCGATTTTTTCACTTCTTGTTTACCTTTGTGAGTTTGGTATTCCACAATGGTGTCTTCAGTATCTAACCCGAGACGACTAAATTCATCATAATGAACCGGTTTTTGCCGATCTCCTCCATCAAACAGATATTCATCCGGGTACATCTCAACAACTGCAGGATCACTACCAGCAGGGAGTGCAAAATCTCTCTGCTCTGCAGGGGAAAATTCACAGTAGGGAGGCCGTGCTTGCGCTAAAGCAGTGACAGGCTGATGATAGGCCACCTGTTGAACTGGAGGGGGGACGGAAGCATTCTGTGCAGGAGCTGAAAGACGAATTGCTCCTACCTTTGTATCAAAGTCGGCGTGTTGAACAGCTGGTGCTTTTTCTTCAATCTGCTCAGGAATTTGTTTTTCCCAAGGCATGGAAACTCGGAAAGGTGAAATACTGGAACATCCATGACTAGCAGTCACCAACACCATCATCGCAACCGCTGAGCACAAACGTAGCGTTTGTGATGCTCTTCTTTCCATTCGGTTCGATAATTTTAACACAGAATTTCCTTCATTCGACTGAGATGAATTACAACTTATTTTTGATTGTTTTGACTCTTTAATTCAACGACAGGAGCACCACTACCAAAAAAAGCGGGATCCTCTCCGTGGCTGAGTGGTAAGCGACCCCCGATGCGCATAATCAACATGGGACGTCCCAACAAATCCGCTTCAGCAATCAAATTTTTCTGAGCTGAAATCGAATGTGTTGGCTGTTTTTCATACTGTTTCGGTACGGCTGTCTGAGGTCGTTCAAGATAAACGACCTTCGTTACCATTCTGTTAGAAAGTACAAGCGCGATATCCTCCTGAGTGATGCTAACGGGAACAGGATATTGCTCTGCTAAACCGGCAGGAGGATGTAAGCGATCGATTAATTCAATCGTCGGATAAAGCTCGACACCTGGAAATTCGGGCATATCGCTGATTTTCAGTCGGTAAACATAGCCAACTGAAAAACCAATGGAAGCAGGAGAGGCTTTCTGAATCGTCTGCTTCGGTCCATTGGGATAGAAAGTAACTGTTCCTTTTGTAGGCAGAGTCACTTTCATCGGTTGAATATAACCAGGCTGAACCTGTCCTGACAAAGCAGCCCATTGACTGGCAACCCCAGTAGGAGTGTTCTGATTTAAAGGATGATAGAATTGATTTCCAGCATTGTATTGCCTGCCTCCTCTCACCTGTTGAGACCAGGCGGAAGGTAGCTTAATGGCAAAAACGATCATGGCCATTAACAGAACCGTTAATAATCGTGATCGTTTTTGTCGTTTTAAAGTAGTCATGACTAAGAAATTCTAAAATCAAATGTCCTGAAGGATGACAAAAGATGATTTAGCCGGCGAGGTAAGACAAAAGTGGAGAGAAATGAGGAGGAGGAAAAAGACAAGGGACGGCACTCCCTGAAAAAAATCAGGAAGTGCCGCATGGGTCCTGAGTCTTTTAATAACCTGGTCCTGGTGCCATGGTTCTTGGATAAGAAACTTGTCCAGGAGAATGAACCGGATGGCTTTCCGAGTATTGAACATACTTGACTGGTTTCGGCAGACTTGGTGGAGGATTCTGTTTGACATCCACCAAGAAATGATCCACAGGTTTAGGTAATTTTGTTTTCGATACATTTCGAATGGTGTGAGACTTCAAACTGGCTGGTCCACCCAGTGGAATATGTGCAGGGCCAGGTAGTCCGATTGGTGTTCCCGTTCTGGGCATACCCCAGACAGGAGTGGGGCCCATACCAGAAATGGGATTGTAAGCAGGTTGTCCGGGTGCTCCCATGCCAGCTACCATGGTGGGTGCGGGAATACTGTTAGCAACTCCAATTGTATCTCCGGGGATTGGCATCGGAGGCATGTGTGCTCCTGCATCACCATCATAAGAGACCTGAGAGACCTTTTCATTATTACCTGCAGGCATTTCCAGATCCATGTTACCCATACGAAGGACAGCCATAATCGTACCTCGACGACTTGCTTCTCGGACAGGATCAACACCAGGATCCAGGCGTGTTGAAACCAAAGTTTCTACACCTGCAATCGCCAGTTCCTGAAACTTTTCTTCAGGAAGATAGATCACTTTGGTCACAAAGTTATTGCTTTCTACCTGATCCAGATCTTCTGGTGTGATTTCCAGAGGGATACTGTTATGAGACAGATAAGCATCTGTTGTAGGATGTGATGGATACACCTGCAACGAAGGATACAATGCCGGAATCGATCGGCCAGGAATGTGTGACAATTTTAACCGGTAGGTTGCTCCCTGAGTAAAATTGTAACGTCCGGGTGCCGTAAGCTGGTTTTCGGCATAGCCTTCAGCGACCTGCCAACCAACTTTCATACCTGCCGGTCCCACGAAACGGATTTGTGACGTACGAGCGGCAAATGCACTCGCAGGAGGTGGAGCCAGCATTTGTAGAACGCCAGGTCCAGGCCCATCCACCATTGGCCCCGGTCGCTGCATCATTGCAGCCGGTGGCGCAACATACTCATTTTTTGAATTCATAATCTGTTGCCCGTCGGCTGCACAGCCCACGCAAACAACAACCAATGTGCCTAAAGCCAGGAAGTAGTACTTCATCATGACCCCTTGTTCGGATACCCCTCGACGAATTATGCGACTTGCTAAGTGAAGAACCGTTCATCGCAAACGAATGCGTCGATCCATGGGAATTTGGAACTGTCGACGTTCGGTTCAAAAAAGACTCAGTTTTCAGGTCGACCCAATGCCCGAAATATCGTTAAAATACAGTTAACACCATATTCAACAGACATACTCTGAGCTACACGGTCTGTTGACTGATACACCACAGCCAACAAGAGGCAATTTGGTGGCCTCATACATCTGTTTTCGGATCATTGCGGTCTGAATCTTTGGTAAATTCGTTTTTTTCCGAACAATTAGAACATGTTACGCATTTTAACTTTCATTGCCTGTCTCCTGTGCATCGCAGGTTTTACTGAGTATTTTTCTTTTTCGTCTTGGGCCGATTCGTCGCAAGATAATACAGTTAATAAAGATACATCCAACAAATCTGAACGTTTTCTGGCTCGCGCAGAACAAGAGCCTGATAAAAAAAGCGTTCAAAACGAGCCTGATGGACCGGAAAATAATTTGAAAAAAAATCCGACCCTGGCAATCGGATTACTGAATAAGTCGCGTGAAAAATTATTGGCCTATAGCTCAATCAGGGCACAGATCACTGAAAAAGTCTCAATTGGTCCGAAGCCATTTGTGATCAAAGGCAGCTACCTTCAAGGCAAAGATTTGAAACTACGACTCGAATTCCAGGTTCAAAGTCAGAAAAAAGATGGGAAACCCATCGGAACCTTACTGGAAATTTGCGATGGACAGGTACTTTGGACAGAACACAAGATAAAAGGGAACGCACGAGTCACTCGTCGTGATGTGCAGGCAATTTTAAAACAAGCTGAATTGAACCCCAAATCTCGTCCCAACAGGTTAGTAGCAGAATTGGGCCTGGGTGGACTCCCTGGTTTACTGGCTTCTATCGAAAAGAGTATGAAATTTGATAGTGTGGCTGAAAAAACAGTCAACGGCAAAACATTAACCGTCATCAATGGTACTTGGAAAAACGAGTTCCTTGCTCAGTTGAAAGGGGGAAATCCTCAGTCCCCAGTTGAGCTCCCAGCTTATGTACCAGATGCTGTGAAAATATATTTGGATCCTGAAACGCTTTTTCCACGCCGAATCGTGTACCTCAAAAAGAAAGAGGATACGATAGAAAACATGGTATCACTTAGCTTTACGAAAGTGACTTTAAATGCCCCCATTAGTGCAACGGAATTTGCATATGAGCCACCTGATGGTGTCTTTCCGGTGGATACAACACATCAATATCTTAAACAATTAACCCAATAAATACGTAAAAGAATAAGAGAACAAGTCTGAATCTGGGTAAAATGGTAATGGTACCATCTCCCTGTTGAAGGAGAATGACCATTATAAGATCACTAAAACAAGTTACTTAATCTTTTATAATTTCAAGACTTAAGAAGAATCGCTACTCTTAGAACGTCTCTTTTTCCTCAACTGAAGTTAGACAAACGGACCTTTATACAGATGCCGGCAGCATTGACAGAACTTGATCACCAAACGCCACAATGGCAGAGAAATTCCCCTCTGCTGGTGGTTCCGAGTTGGGCTGCCTCTCTTGCTATCCACTCACTTCTTTTATTCATTCTCATTTCCAGTTTGAATCGTTGTGATAGTGGTCAAACAGGAGGAACTGACGGAGAACTACGTAGCGTAGGTATTTATGTCAAACAATCTCCGGACGCAGAAAAAACCGATGACACTGAGCAAGAAACTCAAGAAGAAACGCAAAACAACTTAGCTTACCAAACTCAAGAGCCACTCAAAGACGTTCTTGACCAGCCCCCTGTCGATCCTTTATTACCTGAACTGAACTCAAAACTTCTCGGGGCCGGACCAACGCGGGCTCCCGCAGTTCCAAACTCACCCAATTCAGATTTAACGTCAAATTTGATGTCTCCCAGTTCTGCCCTCGCTCCACCAGTGATGGGTACGGGTAATGTGAATTTTTTTGATGCTGTTGATTCGGGAAAACGATTTGTATTTGTTCTCGATTGCTCAGGCAGTATGGCAGCACCGCAGGGGGCTCCGATTCGAAAAGCACGTTCAGAACTCATCTCCAGTCTGTCAGGCCTGACCCATCATCAGCAGTTTCAGATTATTTTCTACAATACAACCACCAGAGCAATGCAGCATCGGGGAAAGTCAGCAGAGCTGCTATATGCGACTGATATCAATCGTACCCTGGCCCGTCAGTTTATTCAGAGTGTCGAACCAGATGGAGGAACCGATCACATCCCAGCTCTTAAGAGAGCTTTAAATTTTCAACCGGATGTCATATTCTTCTTAACTGATGCCAAGCATCCTCAGTTATCGAGTGCAGACCTCAATGAAATTCGCAGGCTAAACAGGGGGAAGGCAAAGATCCACTGTATTGAATTTGGAGAAGGCTTCCCAGTCATGGAAGGAAATTCACTCGAAAAGTTGGCACGACAAAATAAAGGTAGCTACCGCTACTACAACGTTCGTAAGTTTCTCAGGAATCGTTAAACTGTTCATTGACTATTTAAAATTGATTCCAGAACTAAATTTAACAATCGCAGAAAGCAATTGACTAATGTCTTCAACGGTATCCAAAGTGACTCGGTATACTCTACTATTAGCCTGTTTGCTGTTTTGCGTCGGCTGTGATCAGGTCACAAAAAAGATCGCTGTTGAAAAACTCAAATATGAACCGCCCATCACCTACTTCAATAATACTCTGCGCATGGAATATGCAGAAAATACTGGCGCCTTTCTCAGCGTCGGAAGCGGTCTTTCAAAACCAGTCCGGTTCTTCATGTTAGTGATTGCCAACGCAGCGTTTTTAATCATCGTGACAGGCATGCTCATTTTTCGTTGGCAGATGCCCTTGATTCAATTCATTGCCCTGTCACTTCTGCTGGCAGGCGGCATCGGGAATTTAATCGATCGCGTGTTTTTAAATGGAATTGTGATTGATTTCTTAAATATCGGCTTTGGCCCTTTGCGAACCGGTATTTTTAATGTGGCTGATATGGCGATTACTGGTGGAGCCCTGCTTATGCTGGCATCCTGGTTTTTCACGAAAGACCAATCGGGAAAAGAAAACAGAAGCGAATCCAAAACACCTGAATCCATCACACCTTCTGCTACGGAGTCATAGAAATCTTTCGATATTGAAAGTCTAAATGCGTACTTCTTCTCTGACAATCATGATCTGCTTTTTTTTCTTGCTGAAGGCAATGTCCGCTTCCGCACAGGACAAGATTGAAATTCGTCCCGATCATCATGTCGGCCATGCTACCTTACCTTGTACGATTCTGGATTTCACACAGTCAGAAGTCAAAGTCAAACTGCTTCCCAGTGGATCTGTGCGAAAATATCCGAGTTCTCAGGTTGTCAAAGTTCATACTCCTCAAACCGAACAACATCAACAAGGATTAAAACAACTACAAGCGGGACAATTTGAAAAAGCAATCAGTTCATTCGGTGAAGCACTGAATGTTGAAAATCGAGCATGGGTTCGTCGAGAAATCCTGGCGTTGATGATCAAGGTGGCACTAAGCCAAGATGATTATTTGAAAGCAGCGGTTCGGTTTCAAATGATGGTCGAAAATGAACCGAATTCTCGCCATTTCGAACTCATTCCTTTAGACTGGACGATTCAGGAAACGCTTTCTCCCGCCCGTAGTGCTGCCCGGAACTGGTTGACCTCCAACGATGAAATCAAACAGCTAATGGGTGCGAGCATTCTACTTACCGCCCGCGATTATGAGGCCCAGGCTGAAGCGGCTTTGCGGTCATTGGCAACCAGCACAAACGTAAATGTACAACAACTGGCACGTACCCAGCTTTGGCGAAATCGCCTAAGAGCGGGCGACTTGAGCCATCTGGAACTCCAACGCTGGGAACGAAATCTGAACCAGATCCCAGAGCACCTGAAAGCAGGAGCCTATTTTCTTCTGGGGACTGGATATGCCATGCTGGAACGACATGGACAAGCAGCAGCTTCCTTTCTCTGGATTCCTCTGGCTTACGATTCGAATCCTCAATTATCGGCACTCGCAAACTTGAAAGCAGCAGATTCACTGGTGGCTATGGGACAAACAGCAAATGCATTACGGCTCTATCAGGAAACGGTAGTTCGCTACCCGCATTCCACTTCGCAACAAATCGCACAGCAAATGATTGATCAGTTATTGAAGCCTGATCGTTTCAATAAAAAACCAACAACTCAACCCAACTCATTTGAATAAAACAATTCTGGAAAAGAAACATTAGATGGATCGCAGTAAATCACTTCTAAAATATATCAGGATTGGTTTTGTCATCTTTAGCATGACTTTGGCCACACCAGCATTCTGTCTGGCCGCCGATGAGGTTGATACATCAGGTTCAGGTATCGCAAAAGTTGATTTTCGTCAGTTAGTCGATGATGCGGGTGCCATTGGAATTATTATTGCTGTTTTGAGTGTGGCCATGGTGGCGCTCATCGTCGAACACATTATCAGTATCCGCAGCAATACCCTCATGCCTCCCGGTCTGGCGGAAGAAGTTCACTCTCTCATCACTCAGCAACAATATCGTAGTGCCGATTCGCTCTGTAAGGATAACCCCAGCTTTTTATCTTATGTACTTTCGGCTGGACTAGCAGAAGTTCAAATGGGCTATGGAGCTGTCGAGAAAGCAATGGAAGATGCCGCCATGCAGCAGTCAGCTCGTTTAAATCGCAAAATAGAATATCTGTCAGTCATTGGAACTTTATCGCCGATGCTGGGTCTCTTAGGAACGGTCTGGGGGATGATTTTAGCTTTCTCCGAATTCTCTGCTCAAGCCAACCCCGATGTTGCGGAACTGGCACCTGGAATTTCGAAAGCATTAATTACGACTCTCTTTGGCTTGAGTGTTACCGTTCCTGCACTGGCCAGCTTTGCTTTTTTCCGAAATCGGATCGATGAGCTGGTTGCTCAATCTTCTTTGCTTGCAGAACATGTCTTCGCTGATTTTAAACGATCTATCGCCGTACCCACAAAACAAATTGGAAAGCCACTTCGTAAACGTCCAGAAGAAGAACTCGCACAACGTATTGCCAAACAACAAGTAACTCGTCCCTCTCCCCCTTCAGGAGGACAGGAAACGTGAAAATTCCAACTCGTCCTCGCCAACCTGGAATTCGCTTTAATATTACTCCATTGATCGATATCGTTTTTCTACTGATCGTCTTTTTTCTTGCAGCCACCCATTTGACTCAGAATGATAATCTCGAAGCAGTCGAACTCCCGCTTGCTTCACAAAACAAAACAGAGCCCGAAGAACCACCCCGCAGGATTATCGTCACGATTACATTAGACGAACAACTACACGTACGTGGCAAAGAAATTTCACCGGAAGAATTGGACGCAAAACTCCTTTCCATCGATGATACGAAACGAAAAGAAACGGAAGTTCGCATTCGCGGAGACCATCGAATTCCTTACCGTATTGTGGAACGCGTACTCATTGGTTGTGCCCGTGCGGGTATTTCCAATGTTCAATTCGCCGTACTGAACGAGTAAGCTTGTTTCATCATGAAAATACCTTCCCACCATAAAACACGCCATGACATACAGGACCAGGCGACCATGACGCCTATGATCGACGTTGTGTTTCTGCTGTTGATCTTTTTTATTAGTGCTTCGGCAAACCAGATTCGAGAATTTCTCTTACCAACAAAACTCGCAACGGGCAGTATCGAGTCTCCAGAAACAGTTCCTCAAGAAAAGCCACTTGGTGAAGTCTGGTTAAAACTCAAACGAGAAGGGAATCAAACCATTGTAGAATTAAATGAACGAGAGTATGCTCAGTTCGATCAATTGAAACAAACTTTGACCTCACTGGCAGAACTGGCTCCAGAGATTCCTGTCATTCTGGATATCGAAGAGGATGTTCCTTTAGGCGAAATGATTCGTACCTACGACACGAGTCTTGCTGCCGGTTTTCATTCCATTCATTTTGCCACTGACGTGAACAAAGTCGCTCCCAGGAAGAAACTGAAAACATCTCAAAATTGAAATCGCTCATTACTAATGAAATTATTTGATACTCATGCCCACCTTGATGAAGAAGCCTTTCATCCTGACCGTCCTGAAACCATTCAGCATGCAATCGACTCGGGCGTAGAAACGATCTTAACAATCGGAACCACAGCAGAAAGCAGCCAGCGCGCCGTTGATCTTGCGACAGCCTTCTCACATGTTTATGCAGTCGTCGGCATCCAACCCAACTATGTTGCTCAGATGAAACCTGGAGATTGGGAATTAATTCAAACGCTTTCCACTGCCCACAAAGTTGTTGGTATCGGCGAAACCGGCTTAGATCGGTACTGGGATTATGCTCCCATCGAACTGCAGCGTGACTACTTTCGTAAACATATCCAACTCTCCCGAAATCTAGACCTGCCTTTTGTCGTTCATTGTCGAGAAGCAGAAGAAGATGTCGTCCATTTATTACAGCAAGAAGCCAATGCAGCTCCTCTCAAAGGGATCATGCATTCTTTTTGTGGTAGCTCTGAGACAGCCGTCGCTTGCCTCGAGCTGGGACTTCATATCTCTTTTGCCGGTATGTTGACCTTCAAGAAAAATGAGGAGCTTCGTGAAACTGCCCGTGAAATTCCCCTGGATCGTTTATTAGTTGAGACCGATGCTCCTTATCTGGCTCCTGTTCCTGTGCGGGGAAAACGCAATGAACCTGCATTCGTTAAACATACTTGCGCCTGTCTGGCTGAAATCCATAATAAGTCTCTTGAAGAGATGGCAGAAATCACTACCGCCAATGCCAAGGCACTATTTAAACTTGGGTGAGACCAATCCCTGAGTCTGTATTCCTTTTGTCTAGCCTTTATCAAATAGCAGCAGATTCTTTTAGAATCTTTTTTTCTTGAACGGGAAGGGAATCATTTCAATCTGCGCGTGCTACTGCTAGACTTACTTGAGCTATAGAAATCACTTGCGTCAATTAAACCCACAACAGGTGTTACTAGGATGGTAATGATCAAACAGTGGCTTGCGCACGCCTTCGCCGTTGAACGTCCAGAAGATTTTTCACCCTCAGACGAACAGCAACAAATTGCTGACCGGATCTGTCAGGAAATCATTCGGAGAGATATGGTCACACTGGCAATTCTCTCGTTGGAAACCTGTCGCCCTTTAAATTATATAGGCTCACAGGCCATTCACTTCTTCGCTCCGTTTCTCTCTATTTTAGTTGATCGAACGGCACAAAAAACGTTCGCTGAATTTCTGGAACAACGAGGGTCGATCGATTGGATGTGTCAACGATTAGAAACATTAAGTACGTCTCACGCAAACAAACAAAATGCTCCTGTAAATGAAGCATTGCCCCCAATCATTTCAGAAACAATGAGTGAGGATCATTCCTGACAATTGCTGAGTACTTCAGCAAAGATTTAAACTGCTTTCATATTCACACGGATGGCGAGTTATAATATGAACTCCACAACAGCAAAACAATTTGATCTCGATCAAATCAATGTAATCTTGGCTACGGACTGTGGTAGTACAACAACGAAAGCCATTTTAATCGAGAAAATCAATGGTGAATACCGTCAGACGTATCGTGGTGAAGCACCAACGACCGTAGAAGAACCTGCCGCTGACGTGACAGTCGGTGTTGTGAATGCTGTAACCGAAGTGGGTGAGTTGGCAGGCCGAAAACTCATTGACGAAAACGGCGAAATCATTCGACCTGCAGAAGGCGATACTGGTTGTGATATATATATTTCAACATCCAGTGCAGGTGGCGGGCTACAAATGATGGTCGCCGGAGTAGTGCGAGAAATGTCTGCCGCCAGTGCCAAGCGTGCGGCCCTGGGTGCTGGTGCGATTGTGATGGACACGATCTGTTCTAACGACAAACGCCTGCCTCACGAACAGATCCAGCGCATTCGCGAATTGCGTCCCGATATGATTTTATTGGCAGGTGGTACCGATGGAGGGACTCAAAAGCATGTGGTGCAATTGGCGGAATTGATTGCACCCGCCAAACCACAGCCCCGATTTGGTGGTACCTATAAGATGCCGATTATCTACGCTGGAAATCAGGAAGTCATCTCATTTGTCGAAGAAACTTTTGATGAAGATGTCAAGTTGACAACCGTTGCGAATGTGCGTCCCATTCTGGAACAAGAAAATCTGGCTCCCGCACGAGATGCCATTCATGACCTGTTTCTCGAACATGTCATGGCTCACGCTCCCGGGTATAACAAACTGATCTCCTGGGCGGATGCGCCCATCATGCCCACACCCGGAGCCGTAGGCAATATTCTGCAAACAATCGCTGAGCAAGAGGGGATCAATGCACTGGGCGTCGACATTGGTGGCGCAACAACTGATGTCTTCAGTGTGTTTGATGGCACATTTAACCGAACCGTGAGTGCCAATCTGGGAATGAGTTATTCTGTCTCCAATGTTTGTGCCTCTGCCACTTTACCGATGATCTTACGCTGGGTACATCTCGATATGAATCCACGGGAACTGCAGAATCATATCAAAAACAAAATGATCCGCCCCACAACGATTCCCCAGACCAGGGAAGCCCTGGTCTTCGAACAAGCTGTGGCGCGCGAAGCCCTCCGATTGGCATACATCCAGCACAAAGAATTTGCAACCACACTCAAGGGAGTACAGCAACAACGAACGGTAGGAGATACTTTTAGTCAGAATACCAGTGGTCAGTCGATTGTGGACAATATAAAGCTGGATTTGCTGGTGGGTTCAGGAGGCGTTCTCTCACATGCCCCCAATATGAATCAGACTGCGGCGATGATGATTGATGCATTCGAACCCGAAGGAATGACTATACTCGCCAAAGACAGTATTTTCATGATGCCTCATCTGGGAGTTCTAGCACAAGTCCATCCCAAAGCCGCGTTGCAGGTCTTTGAACGAGACTGTTTGATCTATCTGGGAACCTGCATTGCACCTCGAGGTTTTTATCGTACGGGAAAAACCTGTTTTAAGTATCAGATTACTGGAAACACAATCAACCAATCTGGCGAAATGATGTGTGGTGAGATGAAACTCTTCCCTCTCGCTCAAGATGAACGAGCAACAATCACAGTCGAACCAAAGCGAGGCTATGATTTTGGTGCTGGTTCAGGAAAACGAATGGAATTCGAAGCACGTGGCGGAACAGTGGGATTGATACTTGACGCACGTGGCAGACCATTAATGGTTCCAGCCGAAGAAAAACAGCATCTGGCCCAGTTAACCAGTTGGGTACAGGAATTACAGCTATATCCTGATAATCATTCAAAGTAAGCAAGACACGACTCTAAAGAATTGACAATTATGGCAAAGGCATATTCTCCAGGCTTACAAATTAGTCAGCGCGTGCTGCATTCCAGCCGACGTATCCTCCCCATTCCGGGAGACGTCCTTGTCAAGGTCGGCGATCAAGTCAGCTCTCAACAAATCGTCGCTCAAACCTTTATGCCCGGAGATGTCACACCGATTAACGTCGCCAATCAGATCTCAGTTGCTCCATCTGAAGTGCCAAACTGCATGCTCTTTTCAGAAGGGGACGAAGTTCAAGAGGGAGACATTCTGGCGCGGAGTAAAGGAATTTTTGGCTTCTTTAAAGCAGAAATGACCACTAAGACTTCTGGCACCATTGAATCTATCTCACATGTCACTGGTCAAGTTATTCTACGCGGTGCGCCATTACCGATTCAGGTACGTGCTTATCAGGCGGGTACTGTGAAAGAAGTGATTCCGGAGCAAGGAGTAGTCATCGAGTCAGAAGTCACCTTTCTGCAAGGTATTCTGGGAATTGGTGGAGAAACTTATGGATTGATTAAGTTTGCCTGTCAAAACAACGAGCAGGACTTAGAGGCAGATCTACTCGATGAATCTATGCAAGGCAAGATCGTAATTGGTGGAGCCCGCATGACCGGAGAGGCCGTAAAACGAGGTATTGAAATCGGCGTAGCAGCGATCATTTCTGGAGGAATGGATGATGAAGATCTAAAAGAAATCCTTGGCTATGACTTGGGAGTCGCGGTCACCGGATCGGAAAACATTGGCATTACACTGATCATCACGGAAGGCTTTGGTGATATTGCCATGGCAGAACGGACGTTTAATCTGTTTAAAGAACGAGAGGGTGCAGAAGCCGCCGTGAACGGCACAACTCAAATTCGAGCTGGTGTTCTCAGACCTGAAATTGTCATTCCACTTTCCGAACACACGAAGCCTGATACCACTTCCGAAACAAAAAGCGAGACTGAAATGGGTATCTTAGAAATCGGTGTTCCCGTTCGAATTATTCGCGATCCTTATTTTGGTCTACTCGGCTCTGTAAGTCAGTTGCCTACAGAACTGCAAACACTGGAATCAGGCTCTGAATCGCGTGTACTCGAAGTCATACTTGAGTCCGGAAAAACAGTGGTTGTTCCACGTGCCAATGTGGAACTCATCGAAGGATAGTTATTCATGCATTTATGGAAAAATGTGGTAATCAAACAATTGATGATTCTGCTTTTGTGTTTCACATCAGGCGTGACTCTGGCTGCAGAAGCACCGGCACCTCCGACTCAGTTCAGGGCGGAAGATGCTCCCGGCGACGCGGGAACTGCCATCGACCTGTTCTGGACCCTATCTCCAGATGATGAGGAGAACACAAAACCGCGAAAGGTATTACGTTATGTGATCTATCGTAAAGAAGTTGATGCAAAAGAAGCTAAGTATGAAGTGATCGGCGAGCCTACCTACCGCGTCAACACATTCCGAGATTCAAACTGTGAAGTGGATGTTCCCTACATGTACCGAATAGAAGCCGTCGGACAGGAAGGTTTAATATCGGTACCCGTTGATCTTAAGGAGCCAGTGATTGCGACCTTGCAATGGTTTAATCTACAGCGAAGCTGGTTTGCGGTCTTTGTCTTTCTAATCTGTGGTTCGGTGATTCTATTCATCGAAATGGCCCGCAAAGGAAAAAAATTGAAAGTCCGAAAGATCGCCGGGCTGGAAGCCATCACGGATGCCGTCGGACGAGCGACGGAAATGGGAAGATCTTGCTTATTCGTTCCTGGAATTCAAGATATTAATGATATCCAGACTGTTGCCGGAATTACGGTGTTAGCACAAGTTGCCGAAACAACGGCCGACTACCGAGCAACATTGGAAGTTCCTACCTCGCGTTCGCTGGTAATGACGACAGCACGTGATACAGTCGAAGCCGCCTATCTTGCTGCTGGTCGACCGGATGAATATAACGAAGATGACATCTACTATATCACAGACGAACAATTCGGTTATGTGGCAAGTGTGACTGGGAAAATGGTCCGAGATAAACCCGCGGCCTGTTTTTACATGGGTGCGTTTTATGCTGAATCCTTGATTCTGGCTGAAACGGGAAACTCTGTCGGTGCCATCCAAGTCGCTGGAACAGCAATGCCCACTCAACTTCCCTTCTTTGTAGCTGCCTGCGATTTTACTTTGATCGGCGAAGAATTTTTTGCAGCCTCAGCTTATCTGTCAGGAGAACCTCAGCAGTTGGGTAGTCTGAAAGGACAGGACTTTGGAAAAGTCATTGGCGGCATATTGCTGCTGGCTGGGTGCATCATTATGACCTTATCTTCTTTTGAATCAGCTTTTGATCCGAAAGAAAAGACTCAGGCTGAAAGTAGACCCACATTTCTACAATCAGCCCAGACATACCTCAAAGACAATATCCTCGGTAAAGGAGGTTTTAAATAATGAAACGCACCATCCCCTTGTTTATCTCGGCAGTGACGGGATTTGTGTTGATCGGCACCGCGTTCATTCCCAAGTTTGTGGACTGGGGAAACGACGCCATGGCCTGGTTTAATCTTCTGGCTGCCTTTGCATTCATTCTAGGAGGTGGAAATCTTCTCAAGATGCAATTACAGAAGATTTCAGCTCAACAACCAGGCTGGGGATATGCCGCAGTAACCTTAATCGCCTTTTTCATTACACTCTTTGTCGGCCTTGCAAAAGTGGGAGTCAATCCTAGTGTTAAATTTCCTGAATTTGCCTGGTCTGGAGAATTTCAGGAGGAAGGAAGTGCCTTTTGGTGGCTTTTCGAATATATTTTTTATCCCCTCTCAGCAACCATGTTTGCTTTATTAGCCTTTTATATTTCTTCCGCTGCGTTTCGTGCATTTCGTGCGAAAAATACAGAAGCCACCATTCTACTTTCGATTGCAGTGATTGTTTTACTCGGACGCACTTACGCAGGCGTTTGGTTAACCGGCTGGCTACCAAATGAACCCATCATCGGTACCAGCGGCATTACTTACAGTGATTTTCATTTACCACATTTATCACAAATCATCATGGACGACTTTACAACTCCTGGAATGCGAGCGATTACGATTGGCATCGCGTTAGGAGTGGCTTCGACATCTCTGAAAGTCTTACTTGGGGTCGATCGTTCTTACCTTGGATCAGATCAGGAGGCGTGATCGATGCTCGAAACACTACAAACTTTGGACCGTAGATGGATTTTTTTAGCGATGTTCCTGGCCGTCGCAGTCCCACTCATCATGGGTACGACATTCCCTGAAGAACCATCAGATCAAGTCATGGCCGTCTTCGATGCGGTAGAAAACCTGCCCGATGGTTCCAATGTGGTCATGGCTTTGGATTATGATCCGGCCAGTGAAGGAGAACTGCAACCGATGGCATCAGCATTTACTCGACACTGTGCTTTGAAAAAACACAATATCTATTTCATGACACTTTGGCCGCAAGGCGGCCCCATGATTCAACGCTCCACTGAATTACTGGAGAACGACTATCCCGAAACATACAAAGGAAAATATGGAACCAAATATGTGAACCTGGGATTTCGCGCCGGGAATGAAGGAGTGATTAAACTAGTCGTAGAAGATCTGAAAAAATCGTATGACACCGATGTACAAGGCACCAATCTCAATGACATTCCACTCACCAAAAACCTGAAAAATATTCAACAGGTCGATTTGTTATGTAACGTCAGTGCCGGCTATCCCGGCTCGAAAGAGTGGGTACTTTACGGGTCAGCCCCGTTTGATATTCCCACTGTCATCGGTTGTACCGGAGTCCAGGCACCGATCATGTTGCCTTATATTCCCCAACAACTGACGGGAATGCTGGCCGCGATCAAAGGAGCAGCGGAATATGAGCAGGCCATTATCAATGCTTATCCCGAGTTGAATGATAATCTGGCAGCTAAAGAAGGCCTTAAACGAATGGGCCCTCAGTTGGTTGCACATGTGCTGCTCATTTGCCTGATTGCATTAGGTAATGTGATCTATTTTTGGGAGAGAAAGCAGGGAACATCTTAATGAAACAGTCGACTCTTATTTGGACTATGCTGATGGTATTTGGTGGATTGAGCCTGATTGTCATTCAGTTTAATAGAGGCAAAGGCGAGGTTTACGTTCGCGAAGTTCCTGTTGAAGCCAAAGCTTCATCCAAAACCTCACCCGAGCAAACTTACCGTTGGTCCACTTATCAGCAGGTTCCCGAAAAAGAAAAAGGGAAGCCTAGTGTGAGTTTTAGCCTTTCACGCACTCTCGGTTTGTGGGTGGCAGCTTTTTGCACCTTGGCTATTTTCTCTTTCTTGTATGGTGATAACCCACTCTATAAATTTACAGAAGCGGTATTTGTGGGCGTCTCAGCCGCCTATGCTATGGTCGTTGCATTCTGGACTGAAATTGTAACCAACCTGTTTGCAAAACTCTTCCCTGGTTTTGCTCGTATGAGTTTTTTACCTGATATCTCGGAAAATGTTCAGAGCGATCTGCTCTATCTGATTCCCCTTGTATTAAGTGTTCTACTTCTCTGGCGCCTTGCCCCTAAAGGAAGCTGGATTGCAAGATGGCCTTTAGCCTTTTTCATTGGTGCCACAGCTGGTATCCGTCTTATCAGCTATCTGGAAGCGGATTTTATTGGACAAATTCAAAATACCATTATGCCCTTTATCGTTTTCGATTCCAAAGGTTCTTTTCTTTGGATCGATTCTTTACGTAATACCATTGTAATTGTGGGTGTTACCTCCTGTATGGTTTACTTCTTTTTCTCAATCGAACATGAAGGTGTCGTCAAATATATTTCGCGACTGGGTGTCTGGTTCTTAATGGTCACTTTCGGAGCCAGTTTTGCATACACGGTCATGGGGCGAATTGCCTTATTGAGTGGTAGACTTGACTTTCTGTTCAACAATTGGTTGGGAATCTAATCTTCTCATATTCATCACAAAACCCTTGATTTGATTGAATATATCATTCAGGTCCAATAATTAATCTATGAAGATCACAGTATTTACCTAATGCTTGCTCTCCGAACGCTACGCCTGTCTTTCCAGTTCTGCTATAGTCGATTCCACCCCACCGGTCACGCTCCCACGATGATTATTCAATGATACCTTTGAAGAACACCAAAAAATGAACTCGCAGTCTTCGCTTGCAAATGCGAAACTTAATCCACATCCTGATCGGAACTCTTTACCCAGCCATAAATATTTTCCCGGTTGGACTATGATTGGCATTGCCGCGATGGCACAATTTCTGTCGGCTCCGGGACAATCGTTTTCCATTGCAGTCTTTAAAGATCCGATGCGGACCGCACTGGGTTTAACGGAAACGCAATATTCATTAGCCTATGGAGTTGCCACGATTGTCAGCGCCTGTCTGCTCCCAATTGTGGGTCGTATGCTCGATCGCTGGGGGGCGCGAATCATACTACCTTCCGTTGCGGCTGGCTTGGCGATCGCCTGCTTCTGTATGTCTCAGATACACACTCTGACCGGGCTTTATATTGGCTTTAGTTTGGTACGCAGCCTGGGTCAAGGAGCGCTCACTCTCATTTCAGTCTGGATGGTGGGAGAGTGGTTTGAACGTAAGCGTGGGCGCGCAACAGCGCTAGCTGGATTTGGAAGTGCGTTCTCGGTAATGACAATCCCTTTTGTTAACAGTTGGCTCATTACTGAATATGGCTGGAAGACAGGTTGGATGTTTCATTCTGCTGCGGTCGCAGTTTGCTTAATTTTACCCGGTATCTTCATTGTCAGGAACCGTCCGGAAGACATGGGACTGTACCCTGATGGAATTGACCCCCATCTCGAACCAGAGCCTGAAGTGGATGAAGAAGGTAATGTGAAGAAGACAAAGGAACCTTTGATTACTTCAACCATTGAATCATGGACGGTCCGTCAAGTTCTGCGTGATCCCACATTCTGGAAGTTATTGTCTGTTATCACTACACACGCTCTTGTAGGCACCGGTTTAATCTTTCATCAAATAGCGTTGTTAGGAAGTCATGGCGTTTCCGCAAAATGGGCTCTGGGAATGATGTCGGTTCAGGCAATCTGTGCGACGATATTAATGTTTCCCGCGGGTTGGGTTACCGATCGCATTCCCAGCCGTTATATTCTGTCTTTTGGGATGATTTGCCTCTCGTTAGCAAATCTCATCGCTTTGACAATGCCGGCACTCTGGATGGTGGTCATTTACGCTTTGCTACTAGGAACAACTGGCAGTATCTTTCGTAGCACGGCTACCGTCGTCTGGATCAACTACTATGGCCGCATGAACCAGGGTGCTGTTCGCGGTGTTGCCTGGTCGATGATGATTTTAGCCTCAGCGCTCGGTCCATTGCCAGTTGCCATGTCAATCGATTTTTTTGGATCCTATAATCCGGTCCTGTATCTCTTCACAGTGATGCCTCTCATCGCTGCTTTAGCAGTCTGGTCAGCACATCCTCCAAAACTGTATAAAGACCAGAAAGAGATTTCAGCCGGCTCTGGAGTTTAGGTCTGCTTCGCATAAAGCGATTTGTCTTTATGTTTTATGACTTCGATTTTTCCTGAATTTGATACCAGCTTTGATCCACTTGTAGAATCACGTTGCCTAGCGATAAGTATTTCGCCAATCGCTGATCCTGCTTGAGCAACTGGAAGTAGTCTTTGGATCCAACCTCAATCATTTTGAGATTTTTATGCTTTTGTGGATCGTATAAACTCTCATTCCAGAAGGCCCCCTCTGATTTATAGAAGGTCCGGTTCCCGATATAACGGATCGACTGTAAGGCAGAACCTTTTTTGCCGACCTTTTTCATTTCTCGTTCTGCCTGAAAATACAAGCGAGAGGCATTACCACTTTTACCGGCAGCACTTCGATCACGGTTGGAACTTTGTGCATCTTCAATCTGGCTTTGACGGAGACTGCTGCTCCCGCCACGTTGAAATGCATCAAATTCAACTTTTTCTTTGATATTTCTCCTAAGTTCACTACGCTCTCGATATCCCTTTAGCTGACCACGTTGTACTTGCAATGCTGGTAAGGGAGAGTTGCCTAGCATAGTGTCATCGGCCATCAAGAAGCTTGTATAAGGCGTGACAATGCCATGTTGTTTGGCGAGTAAAGTGATCTCATTCACCAATTCTTGATCCGGCTGAGATGTATTGTTCTTGCGTATTTCTTCGAGAAGGAAATCTACTTTTTGTCCTGCCCAAAGCCGAGGTACAAAAGAACTCCGATCATCGGACGATTCTTTTGGAAAATCCAATTGATATGAAAGCGTTGTTTTGGCCCCATTAATGGTACCCGTAACATTCACTGTTTTTTGTCCAGAACCTGTATAACGCCCATAAACCAGCAATTGCTCTCCCTTGAAAATGTCTCGAATTTGCCGCGGATAGACGTCGATCACGCCGGCTCCATCGAAATCAAATGAGACGTCTGTCATCACAGGGCTGCCTACGCGATCAAAAAACTGGCTGATTTTTTTGGTAATATCTTCCTTCGGAAGAATATAGTCTGCTTCTCCACGATGATCGAGCGCTAGAAAATCAAGCAATTTGGTATTCACATTATAGCCTTCACCGAAGACGAACAATCGTACGTTCTCTGTATTCTTTTGAGAAATTGTCTTCAGAATTTTCTGAGCATCGCGCTCACCAATTGTGGGCAGCCCATCTGTGGAAAAGACTATCATTTTCAGTCGCTCATTCGCAGAACTCTCAATATCTGTTTCGAGATGTTTTAACGAGAGTAACAACGCCTCTTCAATGGCCGTTCCACCACGGGCTGACAACGCATCCGCATATACCAGAGCCTTCTGTTTCGACTCTTCATTAAAATCAATCAACCCTTGTTTGTCGAAATGGCGGGCCGTCGTACTGAAGTCAATAATATTAAAGCGGTCACCTGGACGCAGATGGTTCAGACAGTATTTTAATGCCTCACGGGCCTGTGTAATTTTATTATTTTCCAGCATAGAACCCGATGTATCGATACAGAACACGACATCTTTGGGCATGATTTGTTTCTCAGTCAGTTTTCCGATCCCCTGCCCTTGCGTGGGAGAGAGCATCATCATGAAATAGCCAGCCTCTCCTTTTTCACGATGAGCAACCAGACTGGCTCCGACTTTGTCGGGTGATGTCTGATAGTAAAGCACGAAAGGATGTTTAGGCAAATAGTTTTTCTGCTTCCATTCGACAGAAATATCCCAGTCTTTTTTCTCAACTAATTTGACTTGATGAGTGGGGCTGTAAATATTCTTGATGGGTTCATCACTACGGATATTCACAGTGACAGAAGCTTCTTTGAGTGGTTGCATTAATGCTTTGGGATTCGTGTTAAGCATTTGCAAACGGATCAAATCTCCTCGTTTTTTCAGGACCGTCGTGTAAGTCAATTTGACCATCACCGTTTTTCCTGCCGCGACCCGCGGAATTTTTGTTTGGATCAGCTGGTTACCATAATATTCCAGTAATGCAGGTGAGCCACCTTTTTTAACGATCTCCTGAAAAACCTGATTGGCTTTTTTGACATCCAATATTTCCGCCTGCATTTCTTTACCATCCACGAGCACAGACATGTTATTCACCTGGGTTCCCGGTTCGAGTTCCATGTAACATGTCCCGCCTACGATGGCTCTGCCATTGGGATTCCGAAATGCACAATGATAGGTTTTCACAGCCACCTGGTTGGTAATATCAACGTTGATATGATCCATCCAGACTTGAACGGGTTGAGGAGCCCTCATGAAACAAGCCTGTGTCATTGTGCTTGCACCAATCAGTACCATTACAGCACAGGCAATTCCCAATGATAGTCGATAGGATTTCATAACTGGACTCCCTTAATGGCTTTGCTTTTGTTTGAAGGAATTACGGTTTTCATCTGGAAATACTGACTCATTCAGATTGAAACTGAAAATTCTTTTTCACAGCCTGAGATTTCAAAGCTTTGATGACAGCGGTATCAAACGTGGTTTCTTTTTTCTGGTTCTGCTGCTTCTTCATTTCATCCGCAATGAACTTGTTTCGTTTTTTGGTGAGTTCTTGAATCTGAAGCTGAATCGCTTTTCGCTCTTTCTGTTTTTTCTCGATATAAGCAGTCTGCTCTTTTTTCGTCAACTTTTTCAGTTCGGCGGGAAGTTCTTCTTGCTTCAATTCTTGCAGCTTGACTTTTTTACCGGCAATTGCATCGATTAAATCTGCTTTGACGCGGTAACGTCCCGATCCTTTAAAGGCAGCACGGTCGGCACTGGAAGCGGGACTTGACTGTCCTGCCAGTCCGTCAGCGGAAAGCTGACTGGCACTTGATTCATTCTTCGCTTTTTGAGAACCGTAAAAGAGGTAGGTTTTATTGATACTCCGACTTAGTTCGCTCAATTTTCGATCATAGGGTGTTTTGGGAGTCACAACCTGAACCCCGTGATTGATGCTCAAAAAAGACCCATCTGCCAAAAGAGCGCCCTCTTTCCATCCTGTTTGAATTCCCGTTTGTTCTGGTCCACAAAAGATCGTATTAATGGTGATTCCTTTTTTGATAGCAGCCGGGCATGCCACCTTGAAGTCAACTTTTCCTTGAGTAAACGGTTCGTTCCCTGCAATAAAAATCAACTTCAGACTTTTGTCAGAATCACTCCACTTAAGACCATTCGTGGCTGCCTGAATGACATGTCCACAATATTCTTCACCGCCATTTGTCTTCAGAGCAAATAATTCTTCAGAAAGTTGATCCAGGTTTTCTGTAAGCGGCATAATTTGTCGCATGTAACCTTCACTGGCCGGAAGACTACTTTTCCCATATTCATACAAGGCCACTTTCATCACAGGAACTTGCCCATTCTGTTTAGCGGTGGCCAATTCATTGACAATTTTCCAAAGCTGTGAGCGTGCCTGATTAATCAAGCCTTGCATACTACCACTGGTATCAAGCAGAATCGCTAATTCGACAGAAGGCTGCGTGGTTTTCGTCGGTTGCGGTTTTTCCTTTGCTTGAGTTGGTTGATTCATCAAGCCTAAAGACACTAAAGCTAACACTGTGAAATGAAAAAGTTTGCGCATTGAAACATCTCCTGGCCAAAACAGGATTTTAATTGAAATGAAGTGCTCTTAGTTGAGCACCGCGATTTTGACGATGTGCGCAGAAAAGAAGTTCCAGAAATCTACTGATTTTCTGAAACTTTCTTTGAGAATCAGATTAATAGAGAATTTGAATTAGAGACGTGATCCACAGAATTTGCAGAAAGTAGCATCCACTTCGTGCCCTTCTTTCATACATTCCGGACAAACCTGGGTCGTAATTCGAGTTGCTGTAAAATTACCTCCGGCATGTGCTAATTCTGCCGTCACAAGTCCTGTTGGAACAATAATGAGACTATAGCCCAGGACCATGATGATTGCCGCCAGACATTTTCCAAGGGGAGTTTCTGGTGTGGCATCACCATAACCAACTGTAGTCATCGTGACAATTGCCCAATACATACTTTGGGGAATGGAACTGAAACCAGGATTTTCAGGACCTTCGATTAAGTGCAGCGCGGCGCCTTCAATGACGACAGCTATCACAACAGTGGCTAGAAAGACTGTAATTTTTGAACGAGTCGCCCAAATCGCTTCTCGTAATTCAGCCGCTCCCGACAACATGTGCCCTAACTTAAAGATACGGAAGGCGCGCAACAGACGAAGTGCACGAATCACCCCGAGTCGATGAAGCTCATCTGACTCCATTCCATATGATTCAAGAACGAGCACATATGTAGGTAAGATGGAAAGTAGATCCACAATACCATAAAAGCTGAAGATATAGCGTATTGGTCGACGAGCACAAAGAATGCGTGCTCCATATTCGAAGGTAAACAAAATTGTAAAAAACCACTCGGCGTAGGTAAACCCATTCTTAAATCGGGCATCAATGGATTCAACACTCTCCAACATGATGACGAAAACACTTGTTAGAATCGCGATCAAGAGGACAACATCAAAATATTTACCGGCGGGTGTGTCTGCTTCGAAAATGATCTCATACAAGCTTTCACGCCAAGCCTGTTTTTTAGTCTCTTGAGCAGTATTCTTATCAGCCATACAACAAGCCCGTCGATTAAAATATTGAACATAATTTCTTGAATTGTGACTTTGATCTAAGTCCACCTATAGTGGGATTATGTGCGAAAATCGGTTTTGAGGTCAACCTGTCTCATCTGAGATGCCAGAATTGTCCAATCTATGATCCAATCATGATAGACGTAAATTGATAGTTACCGGATCAATCCTTTGCTTTGGCTCTTTTTTTACATATAATCAAATAATCAAAGTAATGTTCATTCCGGGAGAATTCTCCCGTAGCCTACCATCACCAGAATCTACCTCCCAACCTGAAACAGGTCTGAATATGCGTATCGCTTTATTATGCCAGATCGCATTCCTGATGAGTAGTAACAGCTTTGCTGCCTCACCCGAGCCGGCAGACTACTTTGAAAAGTCGGTTCGTCCAGTCCTGGTTAAGTATTGTGCAGATTGTCATGACCCGAAAGACTCTAAAAACGATGTGGGACTACTTAAGGCAATCACTGCAGATGAAATCTCTCAATCCAGAAAGATCTGGCACAGCGCATCTCATCAATTACGAAATCGAACGATGCCTCCTGCAGATGAACCTCAGCCGACAGAAGCGGAGCGGTTAAGGATTGCAAACTGGATCGAAACGTATCTGCGTGAAACGGCCTGTAACCATGGTCCACACGCAGGACGTGTTTTACCACGTCGTTTGAATCGAACAGAATATGATCATACCATCCGCGATTTATTTGGTTTAGAGCTCAAGTTCTCAGAGAAATTTCCCAATGATGGTGCGGGTGGTGAAGGCTTCGACAATAATGGAGAAACTTTATTCCTGCCACCGATTTTAATGGAACGTTATTTGGAAGCAGCTCAACAGGTTCTGGACGCTGCGATTATTACACCTCCGCTCGTAAAAACGTATCTAGCCTCTGACTTTCTACCTCCTGCTACTAAAAGACAACAGGGTACTCGCACAATCCCTACCGGCAAAGAAATTACTGTCATCGAAAGTATCTATCTCACTAGCGATTATGAAGTGAAAATCAAATTTCAACTGCCTGAGAAGAATTCAACGAATGTTATTTTAAAGATCGATGGTATCAAAGCGCATCGTTTTAAACTCAGTGATCAAACCGATCAAACGGTCTCTACTAATGTGCGACTTATGCGCGGCTTACATTCGATTACGCTTGCTGTTCCCAATGAGGAACCTTCCGTTAAAGTTGCATCAATGGAGTTAACAGAGCAAAGAGGTAAACCGTTCCTTACCAAAAAAGAACTACATCAGCGTATTTTTCAAGTTGCAGGGAAAGATCTACCACAAAATCGAGATGCGGCTCAGAAAATCATACGAGAAATCGCGAGGAAAGCTTATCGACGACCACTTACGGAAGATGAACTTTCACAACTGATGCAACTTTATGATCGTGCCGCGAAACGAAATGATCCGTATGAGGAACGAATTAAGTTGTCACTCAAAGCCGTCCTGGTTTCTCCGCATTTTTTATTTCGTACGGAAGCTAATAAAACACAAGCCGGCATACAACCGATTTCCGAGTATGAATTGGCAACGCGGCTTTCCTATTTCTTCTGGGCCAGCACACCAGATGAAGAATTATTACAATTGGCCGACCAGGGTCAGTTACATAAAGAGTCAGTTCTGAATCAACAGATTACGAGAATGTTAGCTGACGCCAAAGCACGGTCCTTATCAAAACTATTTACCGAGCAATGGTTGGGTACCAAAGATGTCGGCGGTCGTGTGGCGCCTGTGGGTGGTGATTTCCGTGATGTTTACTCCACAGAACTGGCTCTGGATTTTCGCGAGGAAGCGATTCAGATGATGGATTACATTTTCCAGAAAAACCGTAGTCTCCTGGAAATCGTCGATGCTAACTACGCCTTTTTGAATCAACGTCTGGCGAAACATTACGGGGTGGAAGGAGTCAAAGGCCGCAAATTTCGTAAGGTCTCGATTACCGATGGCAAACGAGGAGGTGTGCTGGGTTTAGGAGGCGTGCATATGCTGACTTCTTATCCTAAACGTACCAGTCCCGTATTAAGAGGTGCCTGGGTATTGGAAACGCTACTGGGAACACCAGTTCCGTCACCACCACCGGGAGTTCCCCCACTTAAGGAGAAGAGTAAACAGAATAAAAAGCGTTCGATCCGCCAGGTGTTAGAGGCGCATCGTGAACATGCTACCTGTGCAGCTTGCCATGATATTATTGATCCCATCGGTTTTGGACTGGAAAATTACGACCTGTTTGGTCGATGGAGAGAAAAAGAACGAGGCCAACCTGTGGATGCCACTGGTGAATTTCCCTCTGGTGAAACATTTGCAGGCCCTGCTGAATTGAAGAAAGTTCTTCTGAAGCGAAAAGATGAACTGGCACGTCATTTTACAGCCAAAATACTAGGGTATGCATTGGGGCGAAGTTTGGAAGATGCTGATGCCTGCACCATAGAAACCATTGTCAAAAAACTGGAACAAAATAACTATCAATCACAGACATTGATTCGTGAAATCGTTTTCAGCACGCCATTTCTCTATCGCGATGGAGTTATGGCTGAGGTAGAATCAGAAAAAACAAAATAATGTTTCATTTGAATTCTGTTTGCCCTCTATATTTTCGGGAAGGATGAGAGATGGCACAACCAATTTCAAGAAGAACTGTGTTACGCGGAATGGGCGCAGCCTTGGCACTACCCTGGCTGGATGCGATGACATCTTCCAGTCGTGCAGCCGAAACGCTCCCAAAGCCTCCAGTACGTACCGCCTTTCTCTTCATGCCGAATGGCGTTGTGCCTAAGCACTGGGATCCTCCTCAAAAGGGAAACGATCAATTTGATCTGACACCGATGCTCAAGCCATTAGCAGGAGTCAAAAAGGAATTCCTCCTGCTGGAAAATCTCTGGAACGAACAGACCGTGGGACGAAACGGCCATTGGCCAAAAGTACCCGCTTTTCTTTCGGGTGGATTTGTCGTTCGAACTTCAGGTCGTGATATGGATACGGGTGGTACTTCACTCGACCAGTTCATGGCACGTCAGATCGGCAATCGGACTCCATTACCAACGTTTGAACTTGGTGTGGACCCCGCAAGAAATGGTGTCGATAATATCGGTGGTGGATTCACGCGTATCTATGGTTCTCATATTGCCTGGCGCGATCCGCATTCCCCCGTCCCCAAAGAAATTATTCCCCAGCTCGCCTTTGATCGACTGTTTCGAACCAGTTCTGCAGGGCCTGTCGTCTCAGGCTTCAATCCAGACCAGCCTCAGGTCATTAAGTCACTACAGCGTGATGATACGAGTGTATTAGATCTGGTACGCGAAGATGCAAAATCGTTACAACGAAAAGTAGGTATCAATGATCGTGCAAAAATCGATGAATACCTGGACTCGGTGCGGTCCGTTGAGAGACGCATCGAATCAGCGATGAAGCCACAAAAACGCTGGATTAATGAAGGACGATTTGATCTTCCCCGTCCTGGTCCGGGAATCCCCAAGAGTCATGAGGAGCACGTACGTTTAATGCTCGATATTATGGTACTTGCCTTCTGGACTGATTCCACACGGATTTCAACATTCATGTTCGGAAATGCGCAAACGGGACGTAATTTCTCGTTCCTGGATGGTGTCAAAGGGAGTTTCCATCAGCTATCGCACCACCGTGAACAACAAAAAGAACGCAATATGTATGAAGCCATCGGAACCTGGCACATCAAGCAGTTAGCTTACGTGATTGATAAAATGCGTTCACTGAGTGAAGGTGAATCCACCCTGCTTGACAATTCCATGCTGCTCTTTGGTTCTACTATCAAAGATGGAAATCGGCATACCGAACACAACCTGCCTGTTATTCTCGCAGGTAAAGGCGGGGATACGATTCGCACTGATCGTCGTTTAACAGCTCCTAAGGACACCCCGATGTGCAACCTTTATGTTTCGATGCTCAACCGTATGGGTATCAAAGCAGATCGCTTCGGCGACAGTACTGGTGAATTAAAGGGCTTGATTTAATTCACTTTTGAAACTGAAACGAGAATAAGTCGGCATCTTTCAATTGAATGAGGAGTCGAATCGGTTTTCCCTGAAGACTGCTGACGTCTGCATTTTGATTCCATGTCACAATACGATCCACACTATCACCAAACAGGTCTGCACATTCTCTAAGAGTGAATCCTTGAATTGGTTTTCCCTTAGGAGTTTGAAGTTCGATGCGCAAGCTACCGGCGGCTGAAGTTGCGAAGTTAACTGATAATTTTGAGCCCTCAAAGATAATCGGCTTGGAAATCAGCTCTCCCCCCTTCATCGAACTACGAACCGAAGTAAAACCGTCAAGCCGCAATGTGTATCGCCTGAGAGCTCCTCCTTTACCGTGCCAGTAATCTTCAGGAGCATATATTGATAATTCATCAGGAGCACCGGGAAGAGTAGACTTAGTTTCCACAACATGCTCTGCAATAAATTGATGACCGTATTGCCAGGTACCAGAACGTTCGAGCCCCGGGCGCAGGAACGCTTCGTTCCAGCGTTTGAAATGTACGCCATCACGGCTGGCCATTAACAGCCCCTCACTAATAGCAGTCCCATAACGCTCGACTGAGGAAGCCCGCAATTCGCGACGTTTGAGATCAGGCAGTGCTTTCATTGATTCTGACCAGCCTCGCTCTATATAGCGGGCAGGAAAGCCGATTCGAATATGTGGTGCCCGATGATAGGCTTTAATCTGATTTGTATAAAGCTGCTCACTGGGAGAGTCTTCGTAAGTCAAATCAGCTTCATTGCCCCAATTCAGAAAATCATCAGATGTGGCAGTCCTGATCGCACGGTCTCCTTCAGGTTTCCAAGTTTTGGAGGTTGTAATTCCTTTCGTGAAAATACGGTAATACGCCCGGTACGTTTTTTGATCAGAATCCCAAAATGCGAGATTTTGTGAATCGAAGGCTCCTTTAGTAATCACCGGTTTTTCCTGCATCAGCTTCCAGTGAATCCCATCTGTCGACTGAAACGCATAGAGCCCTCCTTCACTCTGAATGCCTGCTAACGCCTTATACTTCGCCGCCGGTTTGCAATTCGGGTTTTCATCTTTGAAAGGTGCAAAATTATGTGTACCTCGCCCCTCCAGAATAATGTTGTTTTTCTTTGAGCCCTTAAACTCGACGATGCCAAGCTCCGGACGAGTCCAATGGATGCCATCATTACTTTCCGCATAACAATAAAAGGGTTTGTGGCTTCCTGTATTAATGCGACCTTCCGATACAATAATATGCGACCCACGATAATAGAGCCGATACAGATCTCCATCCTTAAAAATGGTGTGGTACCCGGAACTACTCCCCTCCCAGGGTTGATCAAATTTAAATACGACTTCACGTGATATTGGATGCTGCAATCGAATCTCAGCCTCACCTGTCAGCTTATCTACAAGGGCCTCATCAATAAACAACTCTCGCCGATCGCCGATAAGAAGTGGTTCTGCCGCAAACACAGGAATTGCACAGATCAACAAGAGAGAAAACAAAATAGAATTTCGGATGAATCGGGTGGGCATGGTGTTGGCTCCTGGTAGGAATAAAGGAAGGCTTTTAAGATAACAAATCCGTTTAGGAAATACACCTTAAAAATTAACTTCAAATGTTTCAGCCGGGCAGTTTGAGGTGTAATAAAGGATACGGCTTGCCAAAGCCATCCACTTCGGAGCGATGAGCGATTTCAAATCCCATGTGTTGATAAAAGCTAAGTGCCTGTTCGTTCTGCTCATTAACATCAACCAATTCGGCCTGCAGTTCGTTGATTGCATATTCCAGCAATTTGCGGCCGATGCCTTTCCCTCGCCAGGCAGGATCAATAAACAACGCTTCAATTTTTGGTATGTCTACTCCTATAAAACCAATCACGCCTCCTGTCTCGTCGCGCATGCAAAACAAAGGAATCTTCAGCAAACATTCTGAATGCACCAGAGGTTTGAGAGACTGAATCTCTTGTTCTGTCAAAAAACTATGCGTAGCACGCACGGAAGATTCCCAAAGCTCTAAAGCCTGAAGGTAATCAGAGGGGACAAGGCTCGTGATCTGATTCTGATGAGGCATTTTGATATCAGTAATTGAAATGCATGTTAATATAGAATCTGTCTCAGAATCATACTGAAATCGAAAAAATAAAAAAGGCCGATTGGTTCGAGAGAAACCAATCGGCCTGGGATAGAAATTTCTAACAGATCTTAGAGGACTTTCGTCGCACCCGGTGTTGGAATCGGGTAGAATCCATTGTCATCTGGAACTGTAATGGGAGTTGCTTCCCAGGAAAAATCTTTGGGCATCAAGTTAACATTGGAAGCCATTGCCTGGTCCCAAGTGACGGGTTTGCCGCTATAAGTTGCCAATCGCCCCAAAATTGCTGTCATGGTTGATTTCGCACCATATTCAGCTTCGTTATAGGGCGTTCCCTTACGGATAGCGGCAAACAAATCATCGTGTTCCACCTGATAGGGATTCGGCTTTTTGCCACGATACTTCCATTTGTAACCGGCATTGGTCTGGTATTTGGCACCACTGATATCGCAAGAACCTTTACTTCCTTGAGCGTGTTCTGTCACACTATTCCAGCAGTTGCGAATGTGTCGACATTGGCTATACATGCGGGTTCCGTCTGCATATTCGAACTCGACCGCGAAGTGATCATAGATTTCACCGTACTTCTTGTCGGTACGCACCTGACGTCCTCCCATGCCATAAGCTTTCACAGGAAAATCTTCTTTTAGCCAGTTGCAGACATCAATATTGTGAATGTGCTGCTCATTAATGTGATCACCACAGAGCCAGTTGTAGTAATACCAGTTTCGCATCTGGTATTCCATTTCTGACTTCGCATCTTTGCGATCCAAACGCGGTTCCCATACACCACCACCGTTCCAATAGCAACGCATTGATGTGATATCACCAATGGCGCCATCTTTCAGACGGTTAATGGTTTCGATATAAGGAGCTTGATGATGACGTTGTAAACCAACACCAACAGCCAGTTTTTTATCCTTGGCTTTCTTAGCAGCCGCCAACACTTTTTTAACTCCAGTCACATCGGTAGCAACCGGTTTTTCCATGAAGACATGCACACCTTTATTGACGGCAGCTTCAAAATGAATAGGGCGAAAACCAGGAGGCGTGGCCAAAATCACCACATCAACACCACTGTCGAGGACTTTTTGGTAGGCATCGAAACCGACAAATTTTTTCTCCTCAGCGACATCAATTCGTTCTGGACGACCAGAAAACTGTTTCTGGAGGTTTTTCAAACTTCTGTCCAACCGATCATCAAACGCATCGGCCATCGCTTCCAGTTTGACATTTCCATCAGTCGACAATGCCTGAGAAGCAGCACCAGTACCACGGCCTCCACAACCGACGAGACCAACTTTGACTTTATCGTCACCACCGGCATAAATATGAGCCGTTGAACCTAAAGAGGAAAGCACTCCTGTTCCTACAGCAGTTGCCGTAGATACTTTTAAAAAGTCACGTCTTGAGGTAGATTGATCATTAGATTGAGTCATCAGAGGCCTTTCCCTAATCTTTAAATCGAATTAGTGTGTGATACGGTTTCTAAAAGATATATGCATTTCGCAAGAGAAATCGTTTGTTGTTTTTCAGCGAATGCACCATTTTCTAACTAAACAACTTAATTATTGTCAGATTAACGCCCTTCATCAGCCGGGATGATCGGATCAAGATTGTATTTTTTCCGTTCTTCGGCTGTAGGTACCTTGAGAGGACGAACTACACGGAACCCCACCATAATGGCATCGGTATGATACCAAATACTTTGTGGAAGTTGAGGATCTTGAATTTTCCAGTCTGAACTGGAATAGATACGGTTGGCACTTCGTAATTCCTCTGGTTCATCGTCCCAGGAACCACCGCGAACAATGCGTGGATAAAGTTTGGTTGGTACATTAACAGGAAACTTCAGTGTGCCTTTACCGCTCCATTTTTTATACGCATCGGGAATATACTGGTCGAGTACCCACTCGGAAACATTCCCATGCATGTCATACAATCCCCAAGGGTTCGGCTTCTTCTTTCCAACTTTTTGATAGGTATCATTGCAGTTGGCGTAATGCCAGGCATAGTCATCCAGTTTAGAGGGATCATCACCAAAAGAATACGCAGTGGTTGTTCCCGCGCGGCAGGCATATTCCCATTCTGCTTCTGTGGGCAAACGGTAATAGTGACCTGTTTTTTCACTCAACCATTTACAATAGGTTTTCGCTGCTAACTGAGTCATACAGATTGCGGGGTATCCATCGTGTCCCATATCGAAGGTCATATCTGTATAAGGCTTCGTGGGACGTGTCACTGCGTCAGCTGCTTTTTCTTTTGCGTCTGCTTTTACACGTGTTAACTTTCGGCGTTGAATATCCAGATTGAAACTCCAAACATCGTATTCATTCCAAGTGACTTCATGTTTGCCCATCCAGAATGGCTCGATTTTGACTTTGATCTGAGGCCCCTCGTCATCTTCTCGCTTCTTTTCGCCAGCAGGGCTACCTAAAACAAATTCCCCTCCCGGGATGGGAACCATATCAAATGTGACATCCGTGTTAGCAATTTTTTCGGTATATGGTTTCATCGTTTTTTCAGTCTCACCAGCGTTTGCCAGTGAAACAGAAACTAAGAACGCGGCCAGGAATGCCACTTTGCCTTGCATTAAATGACCAGGGCGACGTACGCTAAGCATATTAGGTTACTCCGTATTGGTAAGCTTTATACAGTCTTCAATCAGGGTTGATAATGTCATACGTTTATCAGACATGCCTGCTTCTCTCCACCATAACAGGCAATCAACAATGCACGGAAAGCGAAATTCTTACTCGCTATGAATTTCAAGAAGTGCATATGGGAGTGCAATGGAGAGTTTTATTATATGCAACGAACGAGGTAATCGCAAACAAAGCCTCTCAAAATGCTTTTGTCCGTGTAAAGGAACTTAATAAAATCCTCAGCGATTATGACCCTGAAAGTGAATTAAACAAGTTATGTCGGTTATCAGGGCCGGGAAAGCCAATCAAAGTCAGTCGCCCCATATTAGATACACTGAAAAAAAGTCAATCACTCTCTAAGGAAACAAATGGCGCGTTTGACGTTACAATCAGCCCCGTTGTACGCCTTTGGAGACGGGCTCGCCGTCGAAAAAAACTGCCTGACAGTCAAAGCTTGCAAGCAGCCCGTAGTATGGTCGGCTATAAACTAGTTCGTATATCAGACCAGAATCAAACGGTAGAGTTGATGAAAGAGAATATGCGTCTTGACCTGGGAGGTATTGCAAAAGGATACGCAGCAGATATCGCACTCGAAGAATTAAAGAAAATCGGGGTGAACCGCGCCATGATTGATGCCAGCGGTGATATCGTTCTGGGCGATCCTCCACCAAATACATGTGGCTGGAAGATCGGCATCTCCTCCGGGGACGAGCAAAAGGGAAAGATCGATCGATACCTGTTATTACATAATACGGCGGTTGCCACTTCAGGTGATGCGTTGCAACATGTTGTAATTAATGGAAAACGTTACTCGCATATTGTTGATCCACGTACGGGAGTAGGCCTCACTGATCAAAGCCGCGTAACGGTCATTGCTCCAGATGGAATGACCGCCGACAGTCTCGCTTCAGCCATCAGTGTACTCGGTCCGGAACCAGGAATTAAGTTGATCAACCACAAACCAGGAACTGCGTGTTTGATTCTCAGACACGAAAACGGGCGATTGGTCGAATATGAATCCGCCTGTTTTTCCTGCTATGAACTGAAACAGAATTAAAACTTGAAAGGAACTGACATGACGCAGAATCTGGTTTATCTGAACGGTGAATATGTTCCCGCAAATGAAGCAAGAATTTCCATCTTTGATGGAGCCATTAGTCTAGGAATGACTGTTACTGAATCCACACGAACTTTTGGACACAAACCATATCGTTTGCGAGATCATATCAATCGTCTGTTTCAAAGTTTAAAAGCAGCACGCTTCGAAGCCGGTATGACAGCTGATAAACTCGAACGGCTCACTCTGGAAGTCTGGGAGAAAAATCAGCCAGGTTACGATACAGGTACTGATGCCTGGATCATTCATAACATCACCCCCGGCCAATGGGTACCTTCGAGTGGCCAGAAACCAGCAGAATCTCAACCGACGGTTATGATTGTTACATTACCTCTCGACCTTTCCTATTGGGCAGACTTTTATCAAACGGGTTGCCATGCTGTGACACCCTTTACACGAATTCAACCTCCCCAGTCTCTGGATGCACGGATCAAAAATCGTAGTCGCTTTACTTATACATTAGCCGAATCTGAAATAAAGCTTTTCGATCCGATGGCACAGAGTTTATTGCTCGATACAGATGGTTTTCTCTCAGAGAATAAAGGAGGTAACTTTTTTCTCGTGTCGAACAATCGAATTCGCACACCAAGTACGATCAACTGTCTGGATGGAATCAGTCGACAAACGATTTTTCAGCTCGCAGAACAACTTAATCTGCCAGTCGAAGAATGCCAGCTACTGCCTTACGATGTCACTACTGCTGATGAGGCATTTTTTACAAGTACACCTTACTGCATTATGCCAGCTACAAAATTCAACGGCACTGTGATTGGAAATGGTGAAGTCGGGCCAGTCACTAAAAATCTATTAGCCGCCTGGAGCGAACTAGTGGGAATCGACATCATCGAACAAGCCCAGTCATCCAGATAATTAGAATTGACTAGATTAAACTAAAGTCAGTTCGTCTTTTTTAGCGCAAAATCGAACGTTTTGTTGTCTTTCGTGACATTAGCACTCAATGAAGTTCCTTCACCCTGATACTCTTTAAGAGCGGGGTTTGGTGCTCCATTGAGCATACGGTCTATATTGATTTTATACTCGCGAGGGGCGTTGACCGACGCAGTATATTTTCCCTTATTGTCAGTCATGATGAGTGTTGGCCCCACTGACGGATCACCGTCTGCTGGCGTAAAAGTAACTTCCGCTTCACTAAGCGGTTTTCCTTCAAGAGTAACAACACCTGAAACTTCAACAGACTCACTAGGGTCTACCATAGTTGGGTTGCTACAACCTGTCATAAATAAAAAGAGTAAAACAAAAATAAACGAAAATGATTGGTTTGAATGGATAATCATGTTAGTTTCGCTTTAAGAATCAGATTAATAAAAGAAAAAACAATACACACTAAGAGCATTTTTAGTGTGTATTGAAATCAATGGTTAAGATTATTTTAGAACAAAATACTAGTTTGGAACTTCAACGACTTCGCCCCCTTTTGGTGTACAGAGTGCTTGCCACTGCCTACCATCGATATTGTTACTAATAAAGCGAACGGCACCATCCATGAATCCACAATGTACGCCACCAACATGAGCACTTCCTACAGTGCCAAAATTAACAGTGGTACTGTAAGTTGCTTTAGGGTTGCTTGGCGTCGCGTCAATACGCGTAGAAAATCCAATATTTCCATAGTTAACTGCTGGATCATACCAACTTCTCCCCATCAGGTTTTTGTATGATGTCGGTAAAATATAATCCAATCCCTTGGCGAATTCAGAAAATGTAATTGTATTACTTGTCCCATCAGTTACATTGCGCAATCTCATCTGAGGGGCGTAAACAGCACCTGATACGTCGTCTGTCATACCCCAACGTGAGGCAAAGATTCCATTAGTCGTATCCGACCCGTGTCTACCACAAAGACCATAACCATGATTCGCGCTCGCTGTGGGATAGTTATGTTGGGCATAATTCACATCATCAAAGATCAGCGCACTTGGACACATAAATACAGTTACTTTTGTTCTGCGGGCTTCATGGTTCACAGGATCATGGGGATCCACTGTAAAATTAATTGTGTTGTAGAGTGGGGTTTGATCCAGATAGGGCAATAACATGGTATGAATAGTGTGAGCATAGTTACCATTGTCTGTTTCACAACAACATGAAGTAGCATTGTAATGGTTCACACCACGTGGAATCACACCATTGGTGGTATCGACGTAATTATGTAGTGCAAGGCCAAGCTGTTTCAAATTATTCTTGCATTGGCTGCGGCGAGCGGCTTCGCGTGCCTGTTGAACAGCAGGTAATAGAAGGGCAATCAGAATCGCAATAATCGCAATCACAACCAACAACTCAATCAATGTAAAACCAAATCTTCGTCTTGGTTTCAATTTCATAATCTCTCTCCTTATAAACACATAAATACAACGAAAAAAACATAAAACGCGTTATATTTCATGAACCGAATGAAGCTCGGCTACTTTGATAAGTAAAAAATCAAGGCGAGAAGATTTTTTTATTTGCTTGAATTAAGCTTTGGAATCAATAAAGATATTCAGTTTCACCAACCAAATAAGTATGATTTATTAATATACATTAAATTATTAATATACATTGGTATTAATTTAGTATATAAAGTTACTTAAAACCGTCAATATTTTATTAGCTACATTTTGAAATAATTATTAATTAAGGCGTCCTGCCGAGACAGGATTTAGTTGTTTCAAAGGACTGCTTTCAAGCACCACGATGACGGCACAACGAGAGACGGAAAAGGCGCAATTCGTGGGCCACTTCAAACACACAAGATTTTTTTGTGGGTTATCTTGCAGCTATTTGAAAGAAAAACGCTTGCGTAAACGAACCCAAATCATCATAGGTGTTTTCACTCTTACTACCTTTGTCTGGATTACCAACTATTTCATAGGCAGTTATGCGCGCGAAAATGCTACTGAAACACTGAAACAGGCAGAGCATTTACTTATAAAAGGACAACCAAACCAAGCTATTGATAAGCTCAAAAAGCTTTTGAAATACGATCCTGAAAATAGCAAGGCGCTCTTTCTTTTAGGGCAGAGTTATTACAACCAAAAAGAATACACCAAGTCCCTCGACAAGTTCCTGACTATCCCTGAGCGTTCCGATTTATATGGCGCTGCTTTGCTCAATGTAGCAAAGTCTTCCATACAGACTGCAAAGATTGAACAGGCAGAAGATGCACTCGAGAAATATTTGATTAAATTCCCCAACTCATCACCCGCTCGAACAGAACTACAATGGCTGTACTTCAACCAGTTTCGCTTACGCGAAGTTGAAAGCTTATTACAAGCGGGATTACTTCAGGCGGAAAATCCGTACCCATTTCTTTATCATTTATTACATTTGGAATTTAAACCTCCGATTGCTCAAGAGTCGATTCGACTGCTGAAACGAATCAACGATGCACAAACAGGTCAAGCTTCTGTCATAATGGCTTTAGGATATTGCTATTGGAAACTTGGCAAAACTGAGCAAGCAAAAGTTTTGATTAATGAATCACTAACGATAATCCCTGATCGCATTGAGTCAATCTTAGTTGCTGCTGATTTTTATTTAGAATTAGGCGAGTTGACGAAATGCGAAGCAATCTTGCATCAAAAGTACCCGCAACAAATTCAAAGTTCATTAGAACAGGATGATCGCTGGCACTGGATACTTAGTCGACTTCAATTTCAGAAGAACAATCAAACAGCAGCATTAGAAGAAATCCAAAAATCGCTCAAATTAAATCCGTATCAAATCAAATACCTGCAATACTGTGGAACCATCAAACAAGCATTGGGCCAGCAAAAAGAGGCCCAACAATTCTTCCAACAAGCGAAGAAATTAGCGTTAAGTCATCGAGAACTAGATAAAATAGTTTCTAGTGGTGTTCTGGAACAACCAACAAAGGCTGATTGTCTTCAAGTATCCCAATACTGTAAGGATCTGGGAAAAGTAATTCAGTCGCGTGAATGGAAAAAGATTGCTACCTCACTTCAGTAAACAATAATCTCGAGAAGTTGTAGTAACATTAAAAGGTCAATAAAAAAGCAGAAGTTATGTTGGACTCACAAAAAGGCAAATTTCTATTTCCACTAATAGTGGTGCTTGCAACATTGCCTGTCTTGGGAACAGGATGCTCTGAACAAAATTCGTCATTGCCAAATTCCAACATAAAAAGCTCCCTTCCAAAAACATCTTCCACGACACAGGAAGTGAATCACTCTTCTTTAGCGAGTCCATTCCAGTTTACCTCCATCGCAAAAGAATCTGGTATCGATTTTATCTACTATGGTAACCCTAGTCCTCAACATTACATGGTCGAACAAAATGGAGGGGGAGTGGCCTTTTTTGATTTTGATTGTGATGGCCGACTTGACATTTTTTTTGCGAACGGTTCCCACTTCGATCACCCAGCAGAACAAGCTGAGGAATTCCATCAGCTTTATCGCTCAGCTGGTTTGTCTTCGAAGAAGCTTGATTTTGATAAGGTGACCGCTCCTGCAGGCTTAAAAAAAACGGGTTTTGGGATGGGTATTGCCTGCGGAGACTATGATAACGATGGTTTTGTTGATTTGTACCTGTGTGCTTACGGGAAAAATTCTTTCTGGCAGAATAACGGTGATGGGACATTTAGCGATGTGACTGACCAGACCAAAACAGGAGACGAGCACTGGGGAACCAGTGCCGCTTTTGCCGATCTCGACGGAGATGGTAATCTCGATTTATATGTCACAAATTACGTGGAATATTCACGGAATGACCCTCCATGTTATACCACACTTAACTCGCAACGGCTCAAAATCTCTTGTGGTCCTATTGGTAGAATCGCGCAGCCCGATGTACTCTATAAGAATTTAGGAGATGGAACTTTTTCAGATGAATCAGCGCAATCTGGTATTACTCAACCTGCTGCAGGGAAAGGATTGGCAGTACAAATTGTTGATCTTGATAATGATGGTTTATTAGACATTTTCGTAGCGAACGATACTACCGATAACTTTTTCTTTCGAAATTCAGGCGAACTCCATTTTGAAGAACAAGGGCTCATTCAAGGAGTAGCAGTCGGAGATAATGGATTACCTCAATCTTCAATGGGTATTGCCTGTGCTGACTTTAACAAGAATGGCCACTTCGATCTGTTCATTACAAATTTTGAAAATTCGCCAAATGATTTTTATGAGCAAATCGAACCTGGAATATTTCTAGCCAGTAACTCACGACTCGGATTAGATACGGCCTCCCGTCCCATGCTGGCGTTTGGAACAGTAGCCGCTGATTTTAATCTTGATCAATGGCCCGACCTGTTTATTGCCAATGGACATATTTGGGATCTGAATCGGCAAAAAACCGAGCATGAATATGAGATGACTCAGCAATTATATCTTAACCAGAGCGGAACACGGTTCGTTGATGTTTCAAGTAATTCAGGTTCCTATTTCAAGGAAAAATTTCTGGGACGAGCAGTAGCCGTTGGAGATGTAGATAATGATGGCGACTCCGATTTAGTCACTTCACACGAAATCAAACCAGCAGCTTTATTACGTAATGACAGTTCACGCGCAGGAAAAAGCCTAAGGATTAAACTTATCGGAGTGAAAGAAGCACGGCAACCTTTGGGAATTACGATTAAAGTATTCATTGACAAAGACAAGCAAATCTTTAATGTTCCCGCGGGAGGTAGTTTTCAATCATCTAATGACCCACGCGTATTAGTACCCATTGATAAAGCCACTTCTATTGATCGAATCACAGTTTCATGGCCCAGTGGTCAAAACGAACATTGGAAGAATATTCCAGTACGGGAAGAATTAATTCTCGTAGAAGGAACTGCAAAATAGCAAGCCTAGATTTCGCTGTAACTTGATTACTTAAGTAGGGCAGGCATTTTTCCATCCTTTGAGTATAATCCGTAGCGTTTTCTGTTAGAATACGTAAGATGTACTCGCTACTTTTGACCTTGCTCTTTTATTGTTTCGCCGGGCTGATCGTATTTCGATGCGTTCCGAGACGACTGCACTTGTTGGCTTGGGGCAGTTTACCGATTTTGTGGGTGTCTTTTCTATCTCTCGCTGGGCTGCTCGAAACAACCCTTTCTCTACCTGCGATCATCAGCATACTTACTTTGTTTTGTGGATTGATTGTTTATGTTCTACGAAAGCATCAAAGCAATTTAAGAGAGCGCCTCTTTGTCTCCTCGCCGCTCACCTTTTGGATGCTTTTTGCATTTTTGCTGGGTGAGTTTCTGATCGCCATTCAAGTTCATCTACTCGTCCCCTGGGGAAGTTGGGATCCGATGTTTACATGGGTTCTGCGTGCACGTTTTCTGGTAGACGGAGGCGACCTTTGGACACAAGGCTTCTCGAATGATCTTGCATTACTGCATCCCGATTACCCGCCCCTGTTCTCGTGGGCATTGGTTCCACTTTGGAGCTTGGATGGAAGCCGATCTGCACTTGCAGTTGCCTGTTTGACGATCCCTTTCTTCGCTGGGTGGATGTCGATTCTGACCGGATGGTGGCGCTTGATCGAAACTCGAAATTCTCTGTGGGGGTACCTCACCGTTGCTATCATCCTGGGTACACCGTTTCTTGTTTATCTTCATGCAATCAAGTCACTCGATTTCATTTTGTCTTATACGATACTCACATCTCTGGCCTGGTACCACTTTGCGAAGAAGGAACAAAGCCGAAGTGGCTGGATGATTAGCGGATTCGTAGTTGCCTGGGCAGCATTAGTTAAAAACGAAGGACAACTTTGGATGGTCTCGTTTTTTGGATCTTTACTGCTACTCCAGTCTCTTCATTTTTTTAGTCCTTATCGTAAAGTGAATACCAATTCACAGCTTTCCAGGAAATCAATTCTCTTTGCGAGTCTTCAGGGCGTTTTTATTCCCCTGAGTTTTTTGATTTGGTTCAAAATTAGTTTGGCACCACCTAATGATTTAATTGAGCCTCAACGTGCATTTGAAATTAGTCAGGTCCTTCAGCCAGAAGTGTTTTTCAACTCTTTCAGCCTCTTAGTTCGGCTTGACCAGGTCGAGGAATGGGAACGACATCAATTGATCTTGAACCATTTGTGGAACGTCTTATCAAATTGGAAAGCGGAAGGGCTTTTGCTCTGTTCGGTCCCCGTCCTGCTATTATTCATTCTTCTGCTGAGAAAGAAGCCATTTCCCAGCATGCTTTTGGCAATCGGAATCCAGCTCACTGGTTATTATCTCGTCTATTTACTTACCCCCTATAATCCGTACTGGCATGTTTCATCATCCATGAATCGGCTGTTGATTCATATTGCCCCTGCAGCAGTTTGTTTATTAGGATTTTCCTTATGCTATTCACCCGTTGATTCAGCAAACTCAAAACAGAACGCCCCAGAATATGCTCGCTTTTTTCGATTGACAGTCTTAAGTCTGCCTCTGGTTTGTCTGCTCTTCTGTTATTCACAAATTCGGAGCAACACTTTTCCCTGGGATTTTCAGAGTGAGCCTCTTAATAGAGAAGAGCAATTAGCCAATCTTGAATTCCCTCCAGTTTCTCATGCCACTTTCGTGACCAATCAATTTGAACCAGCGATGTTGTATCAAATGCAATTTGCAGCCCTCCCCACGGTACTTGTTGTTGATCGACGAGAGAAAACTCTCATTGCCAGTTTTCCTACAGAAGAAGAGCTCAAAACATACTGCCAACAAAACGGATGGAACCTCAAACAGAATCGAGCAGGACTCGGTTGGGCAGAATCGATTACTCCTAATGGCCCCCTCCCACATATGGATCAAATACGGCAACAAAACGGAATGTAGTTTGTTGCTAATTAAGTCGTTAGATCCATAGATTTCATTACAAATGAAAATCGAGAACGTTTAGAAATAGACGCAATCGCGTTTAGCAACCAAGAATCAACTGTGCTTATCGTCTCGTCTATTTCAATGAAAATCGATTTCAGATCAGAATTCGTTTATTTTATTTGACAGCGCCATGCTTCATATGTACCATATATCAAACTATATTCTACAGGACAAACAATGAAAAAGAAAACTGCCGCGATAGATACAAACCGCTACCATGTGCCTAATCTCGAACGGGCCATCAAAATTGTGGAATATCTGGCAGATCGCCCTGAAGGAATCACTATGAGCGACGTAAGCGTCGCTTTACAAATCCCGAAAAATAGCGCATTTCGTATACTGAATACACTTCTTGCCTATGGCTATGTGTTGCGTGATGAAAAAACTCAGCAGTTTCGTTTGAGCGGAAAGTTCCTGGGATTAGGAGGTAGAGGAACGGGTGCAGAACAACTACTGGAAAACTCGATCGATGTGCTACGTCGGCTGCGAGATGAAACGGGCGAAACAACTTTGGTAGGACGCCTTATAGATCGGGAAGGCGTTGTACTGGGACAAGTTGCCAGCAATCATCCAATTAAGGTGCTCGTCGAATTGGGCACCCGTTTTCCTTTACATGTCGCTGCCCCTGCCAAAATCATGCTGGCTTATCTGCCACCTGCAGAACAAGAGCGACTCATCGCAAAATTGACACTCAAAAAATATACCAACCGTACCATTACGAGCATAAAGAAATTGAAGTCCACGCTCAAAGCGTCCTGTGATCTAGGTTATGCCGTTGATTGGGGAGAAGAAGTCGAAGGCATCAACTGCGTTGCTGCCCCCATTTTTGACCACAGTGGCTACCCCATTGCTTCCATTTGGGTCACTGGTCCTGAACCAAGAATCGGACATCAACAGTTTGACAAGTTTGCTGAAATCGTAAAAAAACATGCCGCAGAAATCTCATCTCGAATGGGTTATGTATGACTTTTTATCTATTGATTTATAAATAGCAGTTTCTTTTGTACTTGATCGTTGAGGAGCTAAACATCATGCCAGGGACATATCAAATACATAGTCAGATCTCGCATTGTGCCAGGCAACACCGGCTGAGAAATATTTGCTGCTCTCGTCGGGGATTTACGCTCATTGAATTACTGGTTGTAATAGCAATCATCGCCATTCTCATTGCTCTCTTGTTACCAGCTGTCCAACAGGCACGCGAAGCGGCAAGACGTTCTGATTGCAGAAATCGCTTGAAACAAATTGGGCTCGCATTACACAATTATCATGAGACCCATAGTGTTTTCCCGCCTGGTACTGTGATGGGCAGTGCGTTTCCGCAAACTGGCTGGTGTAATTTTCCCGCAAGCGGAAGTAGTGTCAGGAATGGCCCTCCCTGGACAGTGTTGATACTGCCATTCCTCGACGAAAGCAATCGTTACAATCTGTTTGTCTTTGAAGAGCCCTTTACCGGTTTCGCCAACCACGCTCCAACGGGAACACATCCACATGGTTCTGCGGCTAATCATACGGAGTTTTTGAAAGGAAACCCAAAATTTCAATGTCCGAGTGATATCAACTCTCAAGCCGGGGCTAACAACAGTAGCTACTTTGGTGTGAATGGTGGAGCCACTGGCCCGGCCTCGGGAAGGTGTTCGACACAAACTGATCGTTGGTTTTTTACTAATGGGATTCTTCACACCGATTCCAGAATTCGCATGCGAGATATTACCGATGGTTCAACGAATGTGTTTATGGTGGCTGAGTCCAAGTATCAACTCAGGCCTGGAAGCCGAACTCCTGCAGATGCACACTATGGTTGGGCCTCAAGTGATTCCAGTCATCAGGCACCGGGTGAAATTCCCGGAGTCCAGGTAGGAGCACGCTGGCAAATCAATTACCTGGATTCAGATGGTTCAAAAACGGATACCGGGTACAGCAATCGTGGAGCCATGAGTGGAGCTTTTGGCAGCTTTCACGAAGGGGGATGTCATGTTTGTATGGCCGATGGCTCAGTCCATTTTCTCAGTGAGAATATGGATCTAACCACTTATCGAACTCTCAGTGACCGAGATGATGGGCTTCCAATCGGAGGATTCCAAAAATGATTCACACCATCATTGCCAAACGAATCAGTTATCATCAATTAGGTTTCCTCTTTTTTTTGTGCGCTCTCATCGGATGTGGAGGCTCGAATTCTGGTCTTACCAAATACGACTATTCAGGGACGGTGACCTTTAATGGAAAACCAATTCCTATTGGATATATCTCTTTTGAACCAGATTCGGTGCCCGGCCCAGGAAGTATGGCTAAGATCATTGAAGGTCGTTATGAAACTCCTACAGGCAAGGGATTACTTGGAGGTCCCTACAAAATTCTCATCAGTGGATTTGAGGGGAGTGGTAACCCGGAAGCATTGGGGGATGGTGCTCCGATTTTTGTAGATTATCATTTAATAATGACACTACCTGAGAAAAGTACAACACAGAACTTTGAAATCACATCCGCTGATATTAAATAGAACAAAGATATATAAGAATAAATACTGAATAAGAAAATCAATTGATGACAAAACAACAAACACTCTATTTTTTGATCCTGATGACCGTGTGTCTTCCTCTTCGCGCAGAAGTAAAAGAGTTGAAGAGCGATTTATTAATCGTCGGCGGAACGGAGTCGGGTTGGGCAGCCGCGATCCAGGCAGCCCGCTTACAGGTCAAATCGATTACGCTCGTATTGGATGGTGAGTGGCTGGGGGGGCAGTACACGGAACAAGCACTGGCTTGCGTTGATGAAAACAAAGGAACGGGTAAAGTGGGCTGGGGAGTCGACTGGCATCCAATGAAACGCTCCTTTCATCGTAGTGGACTGTTCAAAGAATTAATGGATCGCATTGAAGCGTTTAACACACAAAAATATGGGGCTCCCATGCCAGGACGTCCTTATCATGGCCCTTCCACATTTCGCCCTGCTGAAGCTCAAGCAATTTTTCGAGAAATGCTTCAACCTTATATCGACAGCGGACAGGTTCGATTAATCACACGCCGATATCCTGTCAAAGCAGATGTCAATCGCCAGAAACAACATCCTCAATTAATGGGACTCTGGTTTGCGCCAGTCGGTTCTGAAAAACCAGACCTGTTCTGCACTGCCAGATTAACCATCGATGCTTCCGATTGGGGTGAGGCAATTCAGGTTTCTGGAACTGAATTTGAATTTGGAGCTGATCCTCAATCGCGTTATAACGAACCAAGTGCACCACCGGATACCAGCAACTATCCTGCCAATGAAATGAATCCTATTACATGGGCGATGATCGTTGAAGAATCCGACAAAGATTCACCGATACCTAAGCCAGAACGATACGATGATCGTAATTTTGTGCGTACCTCAAAACTCAGTCTCTCTAAGATGAAACAGCTTCAATGGGATCGACCGGTAAGATTGGGATCCATTCCTCATTGGCCCGATGCGGGTAAAGCATCGCCGCGTCAACTCTCAATTTTTACCGTGCGTCGAATTGTAGATGGTTATACGAGTCAAGATCGCAAAACGAGTATCCTGCTAAATTATATGTTAGGCCAGGATTACCCACTCGAGCGGCTGCCACATCATGTGATCGAGGCACTGGAAGAAACTGAACCAGGCGCTTCGAAGAAAAATATCGTATTAATGAACCGCCAGCAAAGACAAATTATATTTAAAGATGCAAAACGACATTCGTTATGTCTGTTATACCACCTGCAAAACTTTGTACATGAACATGCTGCCGATAAAACCAACAGTTTTAGACATTTTCAGCTGAGTGATGAATTTGGAACTGAAGATCAACTACCTCACAAACCCTACATTCGAGAATCGTTGCGGCTGAAAGCCCTGTATATGATGCGGGAGCAGGATGGGCGGAACCATGATGGCCCCACAAAAAAATTCGCCCGCGAACGATTTGCGCGTGTGATGTATCCGGATGGACTATTTGCCTGGCAATTTCATTACGATTTCCATCGGACGGGACGTGCTTATTTAAAAACAGAGGGCAATAAAGGTCCCTGGATCGATTATGAAAAACCAGGCCGTAATACGAGCCTGATCAGTGATCGTTCTGTGTTCCCGTTGAGGAGCTTAATTCCTATAAATATGGATGGCTTATTGGGAGCACAAAAAAATGTTGGATATAGCAGTATTGTCAGCGCGGCAATTCGGTTACATGATCAGTGTGTGGCCATTGGTCAGGCTGCCGGTGCCACCGCAGCCATTTCTTTGCGTCATGGAATTGCTCCTCGAGAAATTCCCTTTCAGCGTGAGCAATTGGAGCGAGTACGCACGGCATTATGTGGAACACTTGAGACAGGAACGCCTGTTTTAATCTGGCCATATCGCGATTTGGCACCCGCTCATCCCTACTTTGTGGCCATTAATCGTCTCGCTGCGCGGGGAGTGATCCCGATGGAAGTGCGGAAAGTCGATTTTCGTCCCAATGATCGCGCAACAACTGAATGGCAAAGGGAAACAAAACGCTTAGCACTAGAGACCATCGAACAATCTGATTTGACAGTGGAGATTTCTAATGAAATCAGTCGAGGAAAATTTTGTCAACAATTGTGGGAGCTCATCAAAAACCAACCCATCCGAAATTTTCGTCGTTTGACACCTCACGATGCAGACGGTGATGATATTTTGGATGTTGATGATCCCACTCCGTTCACTCCCGGAAAACCGATTGAATGGAAACAGGAAAAATTAACGGCAGCCCAAGATGGATTGTTGGACAAATCTAAAACGCCACATTCCCGAAGAATCAATTTCACAGGACTGAACTCAGCCCCCTTGCCAAACTTTGAGGCGGACCATGGTTTTAAATTCGATCAAAAACGTGGATTCGGGTGGAGTCGTGATATCAGACACAATTATCGACAGCGCAAAATTCTTCCGGAATCCTATCGCGATACATTTCTTTTTACGCGTGATCATGATATTTGGGAGTGTAAAGTCTCCAACGGACGCTGGCTGGTCACGGTTTGCGTAGGAGACTCTGGACACGAACAGACCGGACAGTGGGTGACAGTCGAAGGTAATCAGGTTATTAAAGATGTCGTGACGGCCAGTGGTGCATTTCGCGAACAGAATGTCTTTGTCGATGTCACTGATGGACGACTGACGGTCGAAATTGGAAAAGCGGCCGCGGGAACAAACACCTGCCTGAACTGGATATGCTTAGAACCGGCTCAGTAATTTAGCAGAACTCACCTGTTTTTCTTGCATGGAACCCGTTCTTTTTCTGTTTATTTCCCCCTGACAACTTAGAAATGTATTGAACGCATCAACGAATGACGATATATTTAAGAAGATTAAATATTTAGTTCGTACGCACTGCTCGTGCTTCGTCATAACAGTATGGGAAGTTGAGTCTGATATGAAGTTCAATCAACATTCAAATACTCATGGGCAACACGCCTTTACAGCCTTCAATCCCCTGATTCCTGAAGGCTTAGTTTTGCGTAGTCGTCGGAATATGCTAAAAGCCTCGCTCGCAGGAATCGCAGGTCTCTCAGTACCGAATCTGTTACGGGCTTCAGACCAGTTGAAATCCGTAGGTAAATCTTCACTGCCAAAAAAAAGCGTAATTCTCCTTTGGATGACCGGCGGTCCCAGTCACATTGATACCTGGGACCCTAAACCGAATCGCCCCATACAAAATCGCGGTCCCTTTGGAGTGACAGAAACTTCCGTACCCGGCATTACAATTTGCGATCGGCTTCCCAAGCAGGCGGCAATGATGGATCGCTTTACTTTGATCCGATCAGTCGACCCCAAATTCAGCAGCCATCAACCCAATCAAGTGATGCAGACCGCCAATCTATTAGCGGCCCCACGTACCAATCGCAAAGGGGATAAATATCCAGCGATCGCTTCCATCATCGCCAAACACCATGGCCCCAATGATCCCAGCATGCCCCCGTATGTTGCGTTTATGAAGCATCATTCGCATATCGCCTGGGGGGGCTATCTGGGAAAAGAGTATGACCCCTTCATCGCCAACGATGCAGCAAACTTGCCGGTCTATGATCTGGTGGGAAAAGACACTGGCAAAATGAGTGGCGGAAAAATGTTCCAACTCGCCTCCGGACTCTCCTCCGAACGAATGAAGAGCAGGCGTGATTTAATGCAACAATTCGACAAATTGCGAAGTGACATTGATCAAGCAGGCTCTATGAAAGCGCTAGACAGTTACAGCCAACAGGCTTATGAAATGGTGCTCGGTCAGAAAGTACAACATGCATTCGATCTGAATCAGGAATCAGCGACCATGCGCGATCGATATGGCAAACATCTCTGGTGTCAACAGGCGCTTCTCGCCCGGCGCCTGGTGGAGGCCGGAAGTGCTTTTGTAACGCTCGATCTGAGTTATCATACCGCTTCCGGAACGTGGGACAATCATGGTGATAATGTCCCCCCTTATGGTGGGATTAAAAATGGTCTGGGACCGATATTACCTTTATTTGATCATTTGCTGACCACATTAGTTCAAGACCTTGAAGAACGTGGATTACTGGATGATGTCCTGGTCATTGCAATGGGCGAATTTGGTCGAACTCCCGTCTCCGGAACGCAGGGAAGTACCGATGGCCGCAATCACTGGCCCGTGGTAATGTCGATGTGTATGGCGGGTGGTGGATTGAATCATGGTCAGGTAATTGGTGCCAGTGAAAAGGACGGTGCCAATATCAAACATCGCCCTGTTCGTCCAGGAGATCTTGCTGCAACTATCTACAAATATATGGGAGTCCCCCTTGATACACATTACGTCGATGACAAAGGACGCCCCATTCCCGTTATTGAAAATGGTGCCCCCATTCACGAGTTATTCTAAGTCTTTCCACTGCAAACGTCGCCCTTCATTGCCTGAAGTTTGATTTATCTTATCTATTAAGGCACGTTTTTTGTCGAAAAAACAAAAAACAAGGTGTAAAGCCACCAGTTCCCCGTTTGTTTTTTTTGCAGCTTATTATAATCTGCAAACTGAGGCAAAAAGGAACACGCTGTGTTCTGCTTTTTTATCTCTCACAGAAAAACGGAAACAGACCTGCGTAATTTCGGAAACCATTCCTGTTTTATGACTACCTCAACCACTTCAATTTCAACGGCTTCTGGAGAACTTCCGGAGCAGGCCGCTTGCTCTCGAAAGCTTCGTTGGCTCGTATATATTTTGTTACTGGCAGTGACAACTGGCCAAGGATTGGCAGCGATTCTGAACAGCGCGCCTCTACAAAGTGCCAATGATCGGTCGCGGTGGTGTACGATCTGGTCGTTAGTGGAAGAAGGTACGTACGAAATTGACACGATCAATGAACAAGCGGGTTGGTCGAGCATTGATAAAGTCCGTCATGAAGGTCATTTTTATTCAACGAAGCCACCTCTGTTTCCAACACTCGTTGCAGGTCTCTATTGGATCATCAAAACCACAACGGGCCTTAATCTGAATCAGAATTTGTACGATGTGTCTCATATTATATTGGTAGTGGTTAATCTGTTACCGATGATCATCGCTTTGTTGCTCATTTGCGCGATAGTCGAACGGTATGCACACCACGACTTTACTCGCTATTTTGTTGTTATATCCGGCTGTTTTGCTACCCTTTTAACACCGTTTCTTTTGACACTCAATAATCATTCTATCGCCACATCTAGCGCCGTTTTCGCCTTGTATCCTTTCATGAGAATTTTACTGGATCAGGAACAAAAGAAACGGTATTTTTTGCTGGCTGGCTTTTTTGCCATGTTTACCTGCTGTAATGAGTTACCGGCGGCCCTGTTTGGTTTGATCGTTTTTGGCCTCTTGTTCAAAGCGAACCCTCGTTTCACTTGCTTTGTGTTTACCCCCGCAGCACTCCTACCCTTGATCGTTTTTTTTGCGACTAACTATGCCGCAACAGGTGGCTGGAAACCATTTTATCTGTACTATGGAACCGAAAAATATCTCTTCGAATATCGTGGAATCCCGAGCTATTGGAAAAATCCACAAGGACTTGATCGCAGTCTGGATTCCCCGTTGGTTTATTTTTTCCATTGTACTTTCGGGCATCATGGTATCTTTTCACTCTCTCCAATCTATTTGTTGACATTGCTCTCCTGGCTCTTTCTCAGCAAATTCAAAGCGAATGTGCTACGCCCTCCGTTATGGATTAGCCTTGTCCTGACTCTAATTTTATTCGGATTTTATCTTAGCAAAACAAGCAATTATAATTATGGCGGGAATAGTTCAGCATTACGCTGGATGCTATGGCTCACTCCTTTCTGGCTAATCAGCATGATTCCTTTCCTGGATCTGTTTTCTCACAAACGTTGGCTTCAGGTCTTTGGATCATTATGCCTAATAGGAGCGGTCTTCTCAGCCAATTATCCATTACATAATCCCTGGCGGGCGCCTTGGATTTTTACGATGTTTCAACAGGCCGGCTGGATAAACTACAATCAACGACCTCCAACACTTGACCACCCAATGACAACATGGCTCTTCTCCATCCCTGAGCCGACAGCTGAAACTCCAGAACCATTCGTCGAATTCACAGGGCCAGGTATTGATGGCCGCCTGATGAAACTCACTCTCACTGTGAAACCTTCACTTGAAAACGAAGCCTCAAAAAACCTGCGTACCATTCAGGTAACACGATTCCTGGGAACTAAGGAAGTCGAATCAAAAAAATACACCATCGACGTGGTCTCCTTTCAAGCCGGGAAATGGCCAAAAGAGTTTTTGCGTTGGCCTCATCCAGAAATCAGCCAGGCAGAGAAAAATGCAGCCTATCGTTTCTTTTATGGTATGCCACGCCCCCGTAAATTTAATGCTGGAAAGATTCGCCATATATTCACCCCCCTGCGCGATGACGCCTTTCGCTGCCAACTGGCTGCTTCTCAGGTATCAGTCATTGTTGCTGCAAACACGGAGTCAGAAAAAAAACTGAGATACCGAAAAGATCTCTGGCTGTGTGACCAGATACCATTCGGAATAGCAAAATTTGAAACCTCGGTGTATGACGAACAAACAAACCAGCTACTCAACAGGCAAACCTTCATTGTTACAAACGCCAGTGGAATTGGTACAATCCCTGCTGAGTAGACAACGAGGATTACTACTTCTGCGGACTACCGGGGCCTTTCATTGGTTGAATCCAGGCACGCTCAATTTCTCCTGTCTGTGCGGGATTGGGATGCAATTTTGAAGAACGAATGAGAGCCCGTACGTAAATTTCATTGCCATTGAAATCATATTTGGCGGTGGGCCCTTTAACTGTCTTCAAGTTCGCACCAATTTTTTTGCTGTAACGTTTTGTGGCATGTACCTCGTGTCCTCGCTTGTCTAAGACGGGTATGCCCTGCTTGGGATAACCTTTCAGAGTGCCTATAAAATGAGTCGTGTATTCCACCCCTTCCTCTGGATCGATTTCGATCTCCAGGCCATGGTCGGAATAAGTGATTGATTTGAGTTTCACTCCTGAAGAGGCATAAAACCGCCCTGCCTCCATCGCTTCCACAAGTGATTCTGGATCAAGATTCCTGGAAAGCACGACAACCCAGCCTCTGCCTGGCTCGCTCGCGCGACTTGGAATGTTATGATATTCATGCCCATCATCAGTGGACAATCCATACATTATTGGCAGATCCAACTCGGCTAATCTTTTAGTTAAAATAATATCCCACATCCGATCTGTGCTGGGATGTGATTCATCTCCACGATTATCAACGCCTGGATGGCCATTATAGACTTCGAAGAAATTCTCTCCGATCACCTTCATCAGTTCTTCCGCAGTGACTCCATAATGAAAATTAGGATGATTCAAATGAATCATCATCTTCTGGCCGGTTCGCTCACGTTGTGCGAGCAAAGCGTTTGTATTGTTCTGCATTACGTCGTAAACACTCTTCCCACCCAACGGAGTCAGTAATGAATGTAAATTCGTCGCATTCATATGCACGGGCATATTTTTAAATCGGTCAGTAACCTCTTCACTTTGAATCAGCAAATATTTTCCAGGTTCCCCCAACTTATCTGATACTTCCTGAAATGTTCGCAAACGAACTTCAATCTGCCCTTCTTTGTTTTTGCGTTCTTCAATCCAATTGGGAAACCGTTTTTTCAATTCTTTGTAAGCATGCAGTTTGCCTTTATTTTTTTCGGGAACAGTCCATCGTTCTGATTGCGCCAGTACATTATGGTCTGTAAAAGAGAGAAAATCATAACCATGTGATTTATACCAGTCAGCAATCATCTCGAGGTAATCATCGCCATCGCTCCACAAAGAATGCGTATGCAGGTTTCCTTTGTACCACTTTTCATCAGCAGATTCTTTTAATTCTACTGGCTCTGCAGCGAGAGTCACTGAACTGAAAAATAACAGACAACTTAATACGAACTGTGTGCTTAATTTTAGACCTGAATGGGCATTAGACCGTATCGATTCAAGGCGAGTCATATTCATAGCTCCAAAGTAATTATCTCAATCATCAAAAAATGTATCATTAAAACCCTTGGGGGGACCTGCTTACCAGATCTGCCTCGAGTTCCTGTTGTTTATATACATCGGGTGAAGCCACTGGTTTTAAAACAAACCCTGCATTGATGATATTTCGCAATGCAATTGGAGAGGCTGCCCAACGAATAATCACATGTTTTTCTGCATCAACACTGCTTGCTGATTTTAAAGTTGCTGATTCTGGTAAATCTAGATCCTGAGGTAGAACGGCACCTTGGATCTGTTTGAAATTGATATCTCCCCAGAGATAAAAAATCAGGAATGTTAACTCCATTGGGGGTTGATCGTCTTTACTCACCAGAATGCAGTCCGACACATTCTGAGTTAAACGCAGTTGATGTTCGAATTGTTGCAATCGTTCTCCCGCCGGGTTAGGTTTCGGAACCGAATAAACTCCATAAACAATGTGTAAACAAGATAACGCGATCACCAGCGCAATTACTACAACACGATGGCCATGTTCTTTTTTAAAGCGATTGCTATACCAGAGAACCATAATAAGCGATAAACCCAGAACGATTAATTGTCGCAAAAAACTACCTGAAACTTCAGGGCTCAATGTATTTTCCTGGGAAGCACTTAGAAAAATCACAGACAGAACACCGACTGTAAAAACAGCCAAAACAGTTGGGTAGCTAACCCGTCGCAGAGCAATCTGTTGAAATTCCCAAGCTACAATCGCAATCAGAGGAATCACAAAAAACAGCTTCCACATCGCACGGGTACTGGCCTTCATTTGTGGCAGATACTGCACTCCCCACCAGAAGAACAACCCACAAATGACCCAAATCATGATCAATCTTAACCAAGCCACATCTGTAAAGTTCTCCTGAGGATTTAAGATACGCTTTGCTCCATGAAACAATCCAAACAGAGCAAACCCCAATAAGAAGCCCATCGAGGACATAATATCACGCAAAAAATAGTTGGGATAAAATTCGGATTTCCAGTACAAACTGATCATGGGCTGGCCAGGTCCTGCAAACCATTTCCCCCAAAACCCATCAATCTGTGATGCAGCCATTAATTCCCACCAGCCTCCCACAGCAAAGCCAGTAAATGCGAGTATGACTAATGATTTCCAGGCACGAACTGCTTGTATCAATACAGGTATTTTTTTCTGATCTGAAGAAAGACGACTCTTTGGAAAATCGATGGGGTTAATAATAAAAAGCCCCAATATCAGCAGGACTCCCAGTGCCAGGGATCCTCCTGAAAGTAAACATATTCCTAATGCAATTCCACCAAATAATAACTTCTGAGACACAATTCCTGCTTCAGACTGAATGTGCCCCACGAACCCCCAGATCGTTAATAAAGCAAACACGATCGGAAACGCAGGTGCTTCGATAAGTTGAATCTGTCTTAAGACCAAAGGATGAAATGCCAGAAGGAAACAAAAGACCGTCGCGTAACGGGCATTACAAAATTTTCTCGAAAAGCGATAGGCAATAAACAGTAGAAGCGAAGTTGAAATATAGGAAAAAAAAACTAATGAGGAAGACCAATGACCAATTAATTTAAGCAGGCCTGTATAGATCCAACGTACGAGAGGAGGCTGGGAAATGAGAGCATTACCGCTATCGCTGATTAAACTGGCTTTCCCGAGACACTGTAATCCAAACCAGGCTGACAGCTCATCAATTCGATAAGAATGGAATGCCAAAAGTCCTGGCCCCAAGGACAGCAATATGACTAAAGGCGACATGACAGCCGCACGTCTCATCACTGGAAACAAGTCATGAGCAGGCTCTACTGATCTCTGTAATAGTTCCTGATCACTAATGACTACCAATGGAATACTTTCTTACAACTTTAAAATTGAAATCCGTTACTTTATCGCAGTACTTAACGGGCATAAACATCTTGAGTGCAATCACTCGCTTCAACAGCATTTATTGTAAAGTGTACGCACATGAAATACCAAGTGAGTTTCCTTAACAAAAGTTGCTTGCAAGCCAGAGGTGTTTCTAAGTGCATAAACTCTGACAGAATATGACTTTTTGACATCGGAAACATGCCAGTAGTACCAGTTATCATGGTTGTAATCCGTAGTTCTGACCAGAGCTACGAAATCAATCAAACCATCACAGATTTCCTAATTTTCTCAAAACCATTAGGCCGATGAGAAACTAGTGTGCAAATGCAGGCTGCACTACTTCTTTTAACTTCAGGATGAGAAAAATGTATAAGGACAAAGTTAATTTTTTAAGATCCTTAAAGTATCGGTCTATTATGTCACAAAACATCACTATCGACCATGCTCATCAACTCTGTGAATTAGTGAAGCATGCAATAACAAACTCAATATTAGTAGCTCATCAGAACGTTCAATTCAAAATTGAGCAACAACAGGTAGTTTTAACCGGAAATGTGAATAGCTACTACGAAAAACAGTTAGCTCAAGAATCTGTAAGTCGTGTGAAAGGAGTCAGGCAGGTTCACAATTGCCTGACTGTAGCTCCACTTCTGCAAGAGGAAAAAGCAGAATTTGCTCACTGAAGAGGAACAGAGGGACAGTCGAATTCTTTCTGATTTCATCTGTCTTCAGCTCAACTCAACAAGTGATCAATTGTCTTGTTACACAACAAAATACGAGCTAATACAGTAGGTTACGCGCGCTGACCGTTGTCATATCCAGCCTGGTATTGCTAGAATTCACGTTCGATTTCTTTTTCTGGAAAACGAAACGTTCTTTCTACGCACAAACAATCGGGTTGAACCGACACAACACATAAACGGTCATTAAATAAGGGACAGTGGAAGACAATGTCTTTAAGAAGAGCTCAATTAGAACGACAATTACAAAACGCTGAAACGGCGATTGCAGATTATAGCAAAGTGCTGGACGAGCAAAAAATTCCAGATGATCAACGGAAAAAACATCCTAAGATGCGACAGTACAATGCACAGAGAACTCAAATCGTCAATCGATTAAAATCTCTGAAAGTGATTGAAGGCAGAGAAGAATCCTTCAAACAGAGCGAATCACAAGATTAAGTTCGAACGGCTTGTCTCGATGTAACACGTCAAATTGTTTGACATAACGGACTTATTCGGAGAGGTGGCAGAGTGGCCGATTGTGCAGCACTGGAAATGCTGTGTCCCGGTAACGGGACCGGGGGTTCGAATCCCCCTCTCTCCGCTCATATGATAGCCATTAAGTTTTAGGCATCTTACTCAAAGGCGTTTGCTTTCTCTGAACTGCTCCAGAGCTACCCATTTGTGGCATTTTTTGTGGCATAGGAGCTCTCTGAAAGATTCTGTTGATGAAGCAGCAATCATCAAATCAAAATCGTAAGACATCATTCCGTATCGATAAAGTGATCGGCGATTTACAAGGAAATACCTGATACTTCATGTCCCATGTAAATGGAAAGCTTCTGAGCCCCAAGCCAGATTCAGAGAAAGATCAGGCCAGGAAGATAGCGTTTTGCATCAATTCCCAGTTGGGAAACTCATTCCCTGTTTCTTCAACTTCGTACCAGATTAGATCGGGTGACTTCAAACCTGTTGGCTAATCTGTCACGAACAAATTTTTGTGTTTGTCATTGCAGACTCTCAACCACAGCCACCACCGGTCTGCTACAGAACATCCGGTTAATTTTATTAGAGACAAAGTATGTTTTGGGAGCTCACCAATAGCGCGTCATCAACACAATTTATTTATTTTTTTAACTGGATCTGGACTTAGATACTGCTGTGCAAACAAGATCAATGTCTTGTTGCGTCATCAGATGATGGCATGGAACGTATAAAAAACAAGAAGAAATTTCTTCTGCATTTGGGAACTCACCGGAAGTACTGAAATGTTCAGATGCGATACATGAAAATAAAGGGCGGCACTCTATTCCGTTGTTACTAATTGCGACTAAAGCTCGATCTCTAGACTCTTTGTCAGAATATTTTATTGGAAATGCGTGCGCGACGACATCATGGGAGGCAACACCAAAATCATCTCCTAATCGAGTTGTAAGTTTGCTGACTACTTCCTTTCTCATATTCACTATCTGTTCAAAGTCATCAAAATGTGCAGTAGCAAACGCGGCTTGGATATTTGACATTTTTCCATTGAATCCCAGCCTCGGAAATCGAAATCGTTCATTAACATGATCTCCCATTCTTCCATGATTTCTGATTGATCTACAAATTTCAGCAATCTCATCATCATTGGTGATGATCATCCCTCCCTCACCGCTCGTGAATGAATGTGAAACGTACATAGAAAAAGTACCAGCCATACCTAAAGTGCCTGCGAATTTTCCATCCACTTGACTACCCAATGCTTCGCATGCATCTTCAAGTACTGGATACTTTTTATTGAATTCCTTCACTGAACTACAAACTTTACCCATTAAATGAGTAGGGTAGACGATAGAATCATTCTCTCCTGCCATGTTTGGAATATCATCTAGCAATCCATCTTTACCTACATCTACAAACACAGGGTTGAGCCCGGCGTGTATGATCGCATTTGCCTGCGCGATGAATGTGAGGGCGGGTGTAATTACGTTTTTTCGATTTGTTTTCGCTGCAATCGCCGATAATGCAATTGCATCAGCAAGTGTTCCATTGCACACAGCTATGGCGTGTTTTACATGTAACTTTTCACAAAATTTATCTTCAAGTTCTTCAACAAATCTCCCACTGGCAATTCTTCCTGTTCGTGATGCTTCAACCAGGTTTTCATCTGCTTCTCTTTTATAATTCACGCAGCCAAGTGAAACATGGCTTGACACCGATTTAGTTTTATACTTGCCACCAATATATGTTGTTTTAGATAACATGTCATAAATAGACAAATTATTTTCTAGATACCAGATATTGAACAATCTGTCTAAAACAATTCTTATTCCCTGTTCAGGGTTCCTGATAAGAAACTCATGTGAGTTCATTTTTCTGGAACAATATTGAATAAACGGATTTAACCATTCCATAAACTGGAGAAATAATGTTTTTTTCATAATCACTGAATCTGTAGTAAACCCAATATCCAGTTCAAAATATTCCCCAGGCAATTTTTTCTTCAGATCAGAAAGCATGCTCAAGATAAACGATGTGACACCGTGATGACTCTTTTCTGTCTGAGCGGCAATCCCCAGATCTGAGCAGTATTTTGATCCAGAAAGTATTTCATTTCTTACGAGCAACATTTTAATTTCTGTTTCATCAGGTAAATGATGTTCTAAATACTCCAAATCATTTTTAGAAGCGAATCCAATCCAATCATGATGGTCTTCTGGAGAAGTTCTCCACCAATAGAGAAATGTTGCGTACTGAGCCAATTGTATTCGGAATTCAGGTGCGAGAAGTTCCGGACAAAAATTCTCTAAAGCCGAGTCCGCTTCTGGTCCAAGTTCTAAATTTGAATAGTTCAGTGTCTCAAATAAACCAGATTGCTTACTTTGCTGGAAACAAGATTGATAGATCATTTTGATCATCCTGAATGAGTGATTCGTTTTTCTTATCGATTTTTTCGTTTTAGTTCATGGTTAGTTTTTGTAATACGTCGGGTTGTTTACTCATGTTTTCTATTAACAATGCTGTTACGAATTTGATCAGGTACGACTAAACCTTGATGCTCTCTTAATTCGCTGAAACGGCTTCTTCGGACGTGGATAAATAGAGGCGAACTACATACTTTCCTCTGAAACCGGGAAATCGATTCTCTCCAACCAGTTTGTAACCAGCTGGAATTGGGACTTTCCAGTTATACGAGTCCGCATCAAATGCCCAGATCCAGGAATCGGCTCGTTGAGCAATTTCATCTGCTTTGAGATACTCATCTTCGCGCATCGCTGCCGCCCCATGCGTAAAAGGATAATCTTCCCCCGAATGAAATGTAAAAATATCCTTGCGTTCTCTGGTATGAGCGATGACAGAAACGTAAATCGCAGGATCGCAAACCAGAAGCAGCTCACCTGGTTTACGTCGTTCATCAACACTCGCCATTGCTCCCTGAATTGCTGGCAATCTGAAGTCTGCTTCCCGATTGAGCCACTGGTGATAAGACAGAAACCCTGTCCCGATCACACAAAAACCAAACAGGCTGAATTGGACTGTTTTCAATTGCACTCGACTGATGAGTACGGCAAATGCAGCAAACAGAAAGATCTGATTGAACATGAAATAGCGATCATTAAAGATATTCCGAGAGTAGATAGAAACCAGGATTCCTATTACGAACGGCAATCCTGCAGTTAGTGCCAGAAAATAGTCGCCGGGACGTCGCCCCAGAGCCAGAAGCAGTAAGACCAGCAAGGAAATCTGACCAATAATCAGGCCGATTATCGGATTCATCTCCATAGCCTGGTCAAAACCAAACATATCGAATAGAGTTGCTCCTGCTGTCTTCCAGGTGAATGGCTTCGTCCAGAATCCTTCCACGACGAGTTGTCTTTGATGCAGGAATGAGGGAAGCCAAGGGAGCCAAATGAATCCTGTGCATGCTGCAGAGATGATGAGCGGCAGAAATCGCGTTCCCGCATTTGATTCATTAGAAGTACGCTGATGGAGCAACAGATAACCAGCGGCAAAGAGATATTGTGCTGTCACTACAAATAACCCAAAATTGTGCGTGTAGATGAGGGCAATCGCAGTCAAAGTAAAGAAATACCAGTCACGCTTTTGTGGCTGAGTCCTGAGCAGAACCTTAAGCAGAAACCAGCTTGAAAAAGCAGCCAAAGCAGTTCCCAATGCATACATTCGCACCTGATAAGACCATAAAATATGTAACGGGCTCAAAGCTACTAAAGATGCTGCCACTACGGCTGCTGTGTTAACCGAGGTTGAACAGATTCCCGTCGTTTGGTTTCGATACGCTTCGCGCACAACTAGAAAAATACCAACGATGGATAACATACCTGGAATCAGGCTGGTTAATCTTGTCACAAATGTGGATGCGCCGAACAATAACATCCAATATCTCAGCACGAAATAAAAAAATGGAGGATGTGGATCTCCCTTCGCGTGAATCCACAACTCAGAAATTGGAAACTCAGCCATTTTGAGGCAGAAACTTTCATCAAACCAGAAACTCATGGCTTCAATTCGGTGAGTTCGCAAAATAACAGCAATCAGTAAAACTACCATCAACCCCCAGACAGCAGCGGTGAACCTGTTGTTCCTTCTGAAGGTATCAGTAGACGGTTTGGTTAACATTAAAAAACTCCACACATTTTTTTCTCCGAGGTCCAGAAGTCTCTCATCAGGGAGGATTCAATTTCCTGGCATAAAATTATTATTTGTTAGA